>NZ_JBHGZU010000018.1:0-105267 GCF_042610415.1 Pseudomonas sp. MD330_10 | reverse complement strand
GACGATTCGGCTGAAATCACCGAAGTATCCGATCAGAAATAAAAATGCCAGTCAGCTTAACTGACTGGCATTACCCTTCGGGGTGCTTTTTTTGTGCCTGGGATTTGGTGCGAGCCTAAATGCCAAGAGCACCACAAATAAAATGCGGGAGGGGGCTAGCCCCTCCCGCATTCTGAACTGCACACGCCATTGAATCTGCGTCTGGACGAGTATTACTGCTGGTTTTGACCGAGGACGAGACGACCTTCCTTGTCGACCGGAATCTGGCCGCCTGGATCACGATCCATGCGCACCGAACCTTCCTTGCCATCCAAGGTGTACCGCACGTCATAGCCGACAACCTTGTCGCTGATATCGTTGACGGTGTTACAACGGGTTTGCGTGGTGGTGTAGGTATCGCGGTTCTGCATACCTTCCTGCACCTTGTTGCCGGCGTAACCACCACCTACTGCACCGGCCACGGTGGCCAGTTTCTTACCATTGCCGCCGCCGATCTGGTTACCCAGCAGGCCACCTGCGAGGGCGCCGACGACGGTACCGGCGATTTGATGCTGATCCTGCACCGGACGCTGCCGGGTCACGGTGACGTCCTTGCAGACCTCACGCGGGGTTTTGATCTGGGTCTTGACCGGCTGCACCGCCAGTACTTGCGCATACTCAGGGCCGCTTTTTACCAGGCTGTAGGTGGCGACAGCACCCCCGGCAGTTACACCGACAGCACCCAATACCGCACCAACCAGTAACGACTTGTTCACGTTGAACCTCCTGACCATCACAAACGAACCGAAAGGTCCGCGCTATACCCAGCCTTGGAGCAAAAAAAAAGGCACGAGTTCAATACTCGTGCCTTCTTTGTAACAACGATCAACAAGCGCCCATCAAGGACGATCGTCGACTTCCTTGTCGGTGATGGCCGGAGGAATCAGGTCTTCGCTGTTGAGGTTCAGCCAGATCAACACCACGTTGGCGATGTAGATCGACGAGTAGGTACCCGCCAGAACGCCGATGAACAGCGCCAGGGAGAAGCCCCACAGGTTGTCGCCACCGAAGATCATCAACGCCGCGATCGCCAGCAAGGTGGAAATCGACGTGGCCATGGTCCGCAGCAGGGTCTGGGTGGTGGAGATGTTGATGTTCTCGATCAACGTCGCCTTGCGCAGTACACGGAAGTTCTCGCGAACCCGGTCGAATACCACGATGGTGTCGTTGAGCGAATAACCAATGATCGCCAGCACCGCCGCCAGCACCGTCAGGTCGAAAGTGACCTGGAAGTAAGCCAGGATGCCTACGGTTACGATCACGTCATGGATCAGCGACACAATGGCGCCGACGCCGAATTTCCACTGAAAGCGGAACGCCAGGTAGATCATGATGCCGACCAGCGCCATCAGCATGCCGAGGCCGCCCTGGTCGCGCAGCTCTTCACCCACTTGCGGGCCCACGAACTCGACGCGCTTGACCGACGCCGGGTTATCACCGCCGACCTTCTGCAAAGCCTCGGCCACCTGGTGGCCCAGTTGCGGGTCTTCGCCAGGCATACGCACCAGCAGATCGGTGGTAGCGCCGAAGTTCTGCACCACGGCTTCGTGATAACCCGCCTTGACCAGTTCGTTGCGCACCAGGGTGACGTCCGCCGGCTTCTCGTAGGTCAGCTCGATGAGCGTACCGCCGGTGAAGTCCAGCCCGTAGTTCAGGCCCTTATGGAACCAGCTGAACAATGCCAGAACGGTAAGGAGCACTGTGGCGCCGAACGCAATGTTGCGAACGCCCATGAAGTTGATTGTACGTAACATGGCAGCCCCTTAAATCCACAACTTCTTGAAGTCACGTCCGCCAAAGATCAGGTTGACCATTGCGCGGGTCACCATGATGGCCGTGAACATCGAGGTAAAGATACCGAGGGACATGGTCACCGCAAAACCTTTGACCGGGCCGGTGCCCATGGCAAAGAGAATCCCACCGACCAGCAATGTGGTCAGGTTGGAGTCGAGAATCGCGGTAAATGCCCGGCCGAAGCCTTCGTTGATTGCGCGCTGCACCGTCATGCCCGCAGCGATCTCTTCACGAATTCGCGAGAAGATCAGCACGTTGGCATCCACCGCCATACCCATGGTGAGTACGATACCGGCAATACCCGGAAGGGTCAGCGTTGCCCCCAGCAGCGACATCAAAGCCAGCAGCATTACCATGTTGCCCGCCAGGGCCACAGTGGCGATGACACCGAAGAAGCGGTAGATGGCGATGATGAACAGCGATACGAAAAGCATGCCCCACAAGGCTGCGTCGATACCCTTGGTGATGTTGTCCGCACCCAGGCTCGGGCCAATGGTACGTTCTTCAGCGAAGTACATCGGCGCGGCCAGGCCACCGGCGCGCAGCAGCAGCGCCAGTTCGGAAGATTCACCCTGGCCGTTCAGGCCGGTGATGCGGAATTGAGCACCCAGCGGCGACTGAATGGTCGCCAGGCTGATGATCTTCTTCTCTTCCTTGAACGACTGCACCGGCACGTCTTTCTCGACGCCGTTGACCATTTGCTTGGTGTAGGTAGTGATTGGGCGTTGCTCGATGAAGATCACCGCCATACTGCGACCGACGTTGCTGCGCGTAGCGCGACTCATCAGTTCGCCGCCATGGCCATCCAGGCGGATGTTCACTTCAGGAGTGCCGTGCTCGCCGAAACCGGCCTTGGCGTCGGTCACCTGATCACCGGTGATGATCAAGCCACGCTCGATCAGCGCCGGAGGACGGTTGCCTTCGCGGAACTCGAACTCTTCGGCAGTAGCACGGGTAGCGCCCGGCTCAGCCGCCAAACGGAATTCCAGGTTGGCGGTCTTGCCCAGGATACGCTTGGCTTCAGCAGTGTCCTGCACACCCGGCAGCTCAACCACGATACGGTTGGCGCCCTGGCGCTGTACGATCGGCTCGGCCACACCCAGTTCGTTGACGCGGTTACGCACCGTGGTCAAGTTCTGCTTGATGGAGTATTCGCGGATTTCCGCGATCTTGGCCGGGCTCATCGCCAGACGCAGTACAGGTTGACCATTCAGGTCGGCCGGTACGATGTCGAAATCGTTGAAGTTCTTACGGATCAGCGCACGGGCCTGTTCGCGGGACGCTTCGTCAGAGAAGCCCAGCTGGATGGCACCGTTGAGCTGCGGCAGGCTGCGATAACGCAGCTTTTCTTTACGCAGCAGGCTCTTCACGTCGCCTTCGTAGACCTTGAGGCGGGCGTCGAGGGCTTTGTCCATGTCGACTTCCAGCAGGAAGTGCACGCCACCGGACAAGTCCAGACCCAGCTTCATCGGGTGCGCGCCAATGCTGCGCAGCCATTGCGGTGTGGTTTGCGCCAGGTTGAGCGCGACCACATAGTCGTCGCCCATGGCCTTGCGCACAACATCCTTGGCCGGCAATTGATCTTCCTGCTTGGTCAGGCGCAACAAGCCGCCTTTCGCACCAGCCGCCAATGTTGCCGCCTTGACCTGGATACCCGCATCGGTGAGCGCCTTGCTCGCGCGGTCCAGATCAGCCTGATTGACCTGCAGCGAAGTGCTGGCGCCAGTGATCTGGATCGCCGGGTCATCAGGATAGAGATTGGGAGCGGAATAAATAAAACCGATCGCCAGCACCGCCAGGATCAGTACGTATTTCCACAGAGGGTATTTGTTCAGCATCACGCCGCCCGCTTATAACGCGGGGCGCCTTGCGCGCCCCGTCGATTGGTAAAGGTTGTTACTTAGATCGCTTTGAGCGTGCCTTTAGGCAGCGTGGCGGCGATGGCGCCCTTCTGGAACTTCATTTCAACGGTGTCGGAGACTTCCAGTACCACGAAAGCATCGGAAACCTTGGTGATCTTGCCGGCGATACCGCCAGTGGTGACCACTTCGTCGCCTTTCTGCAGGCTGCTGAGCAGGTTCTTCTGCTCTTTGGCGCGCTTGGCCTGTGGACGCCAGATCATCAGGTAGAAGATAACCAGGAAGCCGACCAGGAAAATCCACTCGAAACCACCGCCCATAGGGCCCGCAGCGGCAGGCGCAGCGGCGTCGGCCATGGCGTTAGAGATAAAAAAGCTCATTTAGCACTCCAGTTGCAAATAGTGAATCTTAGGGTCGGGAAACTCAGTCCAAGGGCGGCACAGGGAGCCCGCGCTTGGCATAGAAGGCATCGACGAAGGCGGCCAATGTACCCTGTTGAATAGCCTCGCGCAAACCAGCCATCAGGACTTGGTAATGACGCAAATTGTGGATGGTATTCAACATGCTACCCAGCATTTCTCCGCACTTGTCCAGATGGTGCAGATAAGCACGGGAGAAGTTCTGGCAGGTGTAGCAATCACAGGTGGGATCCAGCGGCGAATCATCATGGCGATGGAACGCGTTACGGATCTTCAGCACGCCTGTATCGATGAACAGATGCCCATTGCGGGCATTACGGGTTGGCATCACGCAATCGAACATGTCCACTCCGCGGCGCACACCCTCTACGAGATCTTCCGGTTTGCCAACGCCCATAAGGTAACGAGGTTTGTCAGCCGGCATCAGGCCCGGCAGATAATCCAGCACCTTGATCATCTCGTGCTTGGGCTCGCCCACCGACAGACCGCCGATGGCCAGGCCGTCGAAGCCGATTTTGTCGAGGCCTTCCAGCGAGCGCTTGCGCAGGCTTTCATGCATGCCGCCCTGGACGATACCGAACAACGCCGCGGTGTTATCGCCATGGGCGTTTTTCGAACGTTGGGCCCAACGCAGCGACAACTCCATGGACACCCGCGCGACGTCTTCGTCGGCCGGGTACGGCGTGCACTCGTCGAAAATCATCACGATGTCCGAACCCAGGTCACGCTGCACCTGCATTGACTCTTCCGGCCCCATGAACACTTTGGAACCGTCCACCGGCGAGGCGAAGGTTACGCCCTCCTCCTTGATCTTGCGCATGGCGCCCAGGCTGAACACCTGGAAACCACCGGAGTCGGTGAGGATCGGGCCCTGCCACTTCATGAAGTCATGCAAATCGCCATGCTTCTTGATCACTTCCGTGCCCGGGCGCAGCCACAGGTGGAAAGTGTTGCCGAGGATAATCTCGGCGCCGGTGGCGACGATATCGCGCGGCAGCATGCCCTTGACGGTGCCGTAGGTGCCGACAGGCATAAACGCCGGGGTCTCCACGGTGCCACGCGGGAACGTCAGGCGACCGCGACGGGCCTTACCGTCGGTGGCCAGCAATTCAAACGACATACGACTCATAGTTGTTCCTCTGGGCCGCGCGGCGCCGGGTTACGGGTGATGAACATCGCATCACCGTAGCTGAAAAAACGGTATCCATTTTCGATGGCGGCTTGATAAGCGGCCATGGTCTCGGGATAACCGGCAAATGCCGACACCAGCATCAACAGCGTGGATTCCGGCAAATGGAAGTTGGTGACCAGGCAATCGACCACATGGAACGGTCGGCCTGGGTAAATGAAGATATCGGTGTCGCCGCTAAACGGCTTGAGCACGCCGTCGCGCGCCGCGCTTTCCAGGGAGCGCACGCTAGTGGTGCCCACCGCAATCACCCGCCCGCCGCGCGACTTGCACGCGTTGACCGCGTCCACCACATCCTGAGTGACCTCCAGCCATTCGCTGTGCATATGGTGGTCTTCGATGTTCTCCACACGCACCGGCTGAAACGTGCCGGCCCCCACGTGCAGGGTCACATAGGCAGTCTCGACGCCTTTGGCGGCAATCGCCTCCAGCAGCGGCTGGTCGAAATGCAGCCCGGCCGTAGGCGCGGCCACCGCACCCAGGCGCTGGGAATACACGGTCTGATAGCGTTCGCGGTCAGCGTCTTCATCCGGGCGGTCGATATAAGGAGGCAACGGCATATGGCCGACGCGCTCCAGCAATGGCAGGACTTCTTCGGCGAACTTCAGCTCGAACAGCGCATCATGACGCGCCACCATCTCGGCTTCGCCACCGCCATCGATAAGAAGGCTCGATCCCGGTTTCGGCGACTTGCTGGAGCGCACATGGGCCAGCACGCGATGGCTGTCCAGCACCCGCTCCACCAGAATTTCCAGCTTGCCGCCGGAGGCTTTCTGGCCAAACAGCCGCGCCGGAATCACCCGGGTATTGTTGAACACCATCAGATCACCTGGGCGTAAATGCTCAAGCAAATCAGTGAATTGACGGTGTGCGAGGGCACCGCTTGGCCCGTCCAGGGTCAGCAGTCGACTGGCGTGCCGCTCGGCCAAAGGGTGGCGAGCGATCAGCGAATCAGGGAGCTCAAAAGTAAAGTCAGCAACGCGCATGATGGGGTTCGTCTAGCAGGGCCGGGAAGTCTAGCGGAAATAGTCAAAATTGACCATGAAACGTGATTGACCAACGGTAATCACCTCTCTATACTTCGCCGCCATTGAGCCCTGATGGCGGAATTGGTAGACGCGGCGGATTCAAAATCCGTTTTCGAAAGGAGTGGGAGTTCGAGTCTCCCTCGGGGCACCATCTTAAAAAAAGACCTTGAAATTCAAGGTCTTTTTTTTCGCCTGTAAAAAAGTGCGGGCCGCCCGATTTAATGTTCACCGCCCACTTTCAACCTGAAACACGATGCGCTGTGGGAGCGGACTTGCCCCCGATAGCGATGCGTCACAATTGGGCTGACTGACCCGATCAACGCCCTGATATTAGACAGTAAAGATTAACGTTAGGATGATCCCATCAAGTGAGAAGCCAGCGTGCGAAATCAATGGCAGAATCCGCCACAGCTATCAACGACAGCGGCTTTGGACTCAACAAGCGGCGCCGCTAAAGGAATCAAGCAGCAATGAGCACAAAGAACCCGATCAGCCGGCTCACCATCAAAGGCTTCAAGTCCATCAAGAACCTTGAGGACTTGCACCTGGGCAGCCTGAACGTGCTGCTGGGTGCCAACGGTGCGGGTAAGAGCAGCTTCGTTTCTTACTTTCGCATGCTCAGCGAAATGATGGAGTTGCGCCTTAAAAAGTGGACGACCCAACAAGGATCGGCAGACCGAGTTGTCAGCTTCGGCGTCAAGGAAACTCAGCAGATCAGTTCTTATGTCCATTTTGGCTTGAACGGCTATGAGTTCGAGCTGGAACCGACCGTGGAGGGGGACTTTGTTTTTTCCAACGAACGGCTCTTTTTTGACGGCCCCATGTATGGATCAGAGTGGATTACGCTGGGCTCCGGGCACCAGGAGACCAAGCTCAAAAAAGCCTACGACACCAAACAGTTCCAAGCCCCCTACAAAAACAACGTTGTGGCGTACTGCTACGAATCGATTTCCAGTTGGAAGGTTTTCCACTTCCACGACACCAGCGAAACCGCGAGCGTCAAACGCTACGGACCGGCCCATATCGATGACTACCTGCGTCCAGACGCGTCGAACCTGGCGGCCTATCTGAATCGGTTATGCACCGAATCGCCTGAGGTGTATGAACAGATCCGCAAAACGATCCAACTGGCGATTCCGTTCTTCGATGATTTTGTGCTGAAGCCTGTGCGACTGGACAGCCAGGAAGAGCTGATCAACCTGCAATGGCGTCAGAAGAACAGCGACTACACCTTCTGGCCGAGCCAGCTCTCGGACGGGTCGATCCGCTTCATCTGCTTGGTCACCGCCCTGCTCCAACCCGATCCGCCATCGACCATCATAATTGATGAGCCGGAACTCGGCCTGCATCCCTACGCCATCACCTTACTAGGCTCGCTGCTGCGCTCAGCCTCCACGCGAATGCAGGTGATTGTCTCAACGCAGTCGGTACCCCTGGTGAACGAGTTCTCAATCGACGACCTGATCATCGTCGAGCGGGAGAAAGGCGCAACTGTCTTCAAGCGCCTCGACGAAAAAGCCTTCGAAACATGGCTGGACGATTATTCGGTAGGCGAGCTGTGGGAGAAAAACATTCTGGGCGGGAGGCCGCGTAGATGATTCGAGTCCACGTGATCTGCGAGGGCCAAACAGAAGAGATGTTCATCAACGAGGTGCTGGCGCACGCCTTCCAGCATTTGGATATTTACCTGATGCCTGCTCTGATCGGAAAACCCGGCCACAAGGGCGGCAACTTTCGTTTCGAGCGTCTGCTCAGTGATGTTGAAAAGCGCCTGTTAGGTGACCGGCAGGCATATTGCACTACGTTTTTTGATTTCTATGGCCTGCCCGAAGAATTCCCTGGCAAAGCGAATGCCGGTAGCAAGAACACCATGGATGAAAAAGCTGATTGCCTGCTGAAAGCTATGACGGAAAGGTTGGCAAACAAACTGGGCGATGAAGCCATGCGCCGATTCATTCCCTATGTGCAAATGTACGAATTCGAGGGCCTGCTGTTCAGTTGCCCCAAAGGGTTAGCTGTCGGGATCAACCAGACCGCCCTTGAAGACCGTTTTTTGCACATACGAAATCAGTTTGAAACGCCGGAAGCTATTAACAATAGTCCGATGACCGCGCCGAGCAAAAGACTGCAAAAGCTTTACGCTGGCTACGACAAACCGCTGCACGGTTCACTCGCCGCGATTGAGATCGGCCTGCCGATCATTCGGCAACAATGCGCTCGATTCGATGCCTGGATCAGGCAGATGGAAACGCTGCAGAAAATCACCCAACCATGACCAATCCGACCAACATCCCCCGCCTGACGTGCCATCCATTTACGAACGCATGGACGAAGCCCGGCGGGCACTGAGCATGAATGCCTCCGCCGACTGCTGGAAAACCCTCGACCTTTCAGCCACGGCTGACGAGCGCACCCTCAAACGCCAATACGCCAAGTTACCCAAGCTAACGCGCCCGGATGACGACCCCGTCGCCTTCCAGCGCCTACGCGAGGCTTACGAGCAAGCACTCAACAGCGTACCCGTTAAGCCCGGCGGGTAGTTTTACTTGAACAGCGCAATCACCACGCACACCAGTGTGATCGCCAGTGCCGGCCATTGCATGGGCAAGAAAAAGAAATGGTGGCGCACGCCATCTTCATGCACTTCCCTATTCAGCACAAAACCCAGCACCGTGTTGATGGCCGAGCCGATCCCCACGCCCATCAGCAGTTGCGTCAACGAGGTGTTGCCCGGCTTGACGCTGGGGTCGGGCCACAACACCATCAGCAACAAAATCATGGCCACCGGTGTGAACAGCGTCAGCCAGCCTGCGCCGCGATAGATCATCGTTTAATCCCTTTATGCACAATCAACGATTACGCGAGCGGTTCACGCCAGCTCGCGCGTTTGGGTTTGAGCCGTGAGCACTGTGTCCAGCGTATGCAGGAACAGGTCGTGGCTCAGGATGCCGGTGGCGATGGTCGACAGGACCGGTTGGCCGCTGTCGTCTTTGATCACCACTTTTTCGCTCCAGGCGTTGAGGTCGACGCTGCGCAATGACGACATCGGCACCTTACGGCCCTGGTATTCCAGGCACTGAGCGCTCACCAGGATGGGCGCCGTGGTGATCTTGAGGAAATTACCGCTCATGCGCTTGCCCCACACTTGGCCGGAGCTGATGCAATTGAACGTCACCGCCCCGCCCGACTCCAGCACACTGAGCACTCCCGGCATGCGCGCGCGGACGTGCAGTTCGCGCACCAATTGCTGGAATTTTTGAAAACCCTTAAGGCTTTCAATCACGCGATGAAACGGCTCGGCGGCCGTGCGACGGTAGGCCAGGTTGGTGATCAAGCCTGTCATCACCGTTTGCCCGGAGCTGAACAGATACAAGTCCTGGATCTCGATAAACGGGGTGTAGTCGCGCTGGCCTTGGTTGATGCGTGCGATGCCATGCTCGTACACATCGTAAGCGGTACTGCGCAATTTCTTATGCCAGGCGTAAAGGCCGAATACACACAGCCCAAGAATGGCCAGAAAGCCACTGGTGAGATTGATCAGCGACTGCCCGCTGCTGAAGTTGATCGTCATGCCCCGGGACGTTGTGACACCGATAGGTCCTTCATTACCCGGCGGCAGGATCGTACCCAGGTACAGCACAAATCCCGCGAGCGCCAATAACGCTACGCCGAGTATCAGGCTGAAAATGAGAAAACCTTTGCCATGGCGAAAGCTCGCGATCAGCTCGCCGGTGGCGGATGAATCAGGTGTGGAGGATGGCTGCATAAGTACTTGCGTCCCTGTAAGTGAGTCAAACGTGCCGATTCAACATCGCACCGGTCCACTGGCTGGCTGCGCGAGCTGGGCACGGCGGGTTGGAACATGGCTAATTAATATCGTTCCGCGGAGCGCTTGAGGTGCAAGCGTTTGAGGTCTTTTTTTTCAGCCGCAGAACAGTGATCATCGCGCTCCGCCCGCACACCGAGGAAGCCCCACCATGGAATTGACGCTGGAAGCTGTTGCGCTCTTCGCACTCAAACTGGTGCATGAAACCGACGGCGGCAGCCCGGTATTGCGCGACGACCCGGCGATGGCCGCGTATGAGCGTGAAGTGTTTGGATTGCTGGTGCGCCAAGGGGACTTGCGCCTGATTCAACGTAAGCTAGATGAATGCGTGATGCAGGCGCTGCAGGCGTTGGGCGGAACGGAGACGGTGTTGGGGCGTGAGTTGGAGAGACTGGCCGCCGACACTCGAAAAGCCTCTACGCTGGAGGAACTCGATGCCCCGCTCGACGCACTCAAGCATTACCTCAAAGCTATCCAGTGACACCTTCCATTGAAGGAACGCGCCTGACCGCGATGAGTGTCAACTTATGCGGCGTCACAGACCGACCACAAGGACCGTTACATGATCGACTTCAACAACAAAGGCTTCTTCAAACTCAAACAAAACAATGAATACGCCGAACGCGTCTCGGCCCTGCTGCTCGATGGCGAAGAAGTGGTGGATGCCTACAAGGCCATGCGCGACGGCGTGGTATTCACCACCAAACGCATCATCGCGGTGAACGTGCAAGGCATCACCGGCAGTAAGAAGGACTTCACATCACTGCCGTACAAAAACATCGTGGCGTATTCGGTGGAAACGTCCGGGACCTTCGACCTGGATTCGGAGTTGGAGATTTACTTTTCATCCCTGGGCAAAGTGAAATTCGAGTTCACTGGGAAGACCTCGATTGTGGAAATCTCGCGGCTGATTTCCAAGCATTTGCTGACTTGATCAATCGGCCAAAAGTATCGCCTGGCGAAGGAGTGCTTACTTGGACGGGAACGTCTCAAGATACGCCAGGATATTTTCAATCTTCTCCTGATCGCTGATACCCCAGAAGATCATTCGCGTGCCGCTCACTACCTTCTTGGGGTCTTCGATGTACGCGGCGAGTTTTTCGCGGGTCCAGACCACGCCGGAGTTTTTCATCGCGTCGGAATACTGGTAGTCCTCGGTGGTGCCGGCGGGGCGGTCGATGATGCCGTTGAGTTGCGGGCCGAAACCGCCGCGCGCGCCTTCGCCGATGCTGTGGCAGCCGCCGCAGGTCTTGGTGAAGAGCTTACCGCCGGCTTCGGCATCGCCGGCGGCGAAGGCTGGGGCGGTGTTGAGAATCAGAGCGAGGGTCAGTAAGGCGTACTTCATCGGCGACTCCACATCGGCGGTTGCGGGAATTATGCCTGGCATCTCCATCCGGATCACCGCCGCCTGCAATACCATCGGTGCAAACACGCAACCTAGACACCCTGAACGACCACCCATCGCCTGGGACACATCCAATCGAACCTATGCCACTGCGTTCCACTCCACCTAACTGAACCCTGATGGTGGAGTAAGGATCATGGCTCAGCCATCGATTTTGGTATTGGAAGACGACGAAATTATTCGAGCGTTGATGGTGGATGTACTGGAGGATTTCGGCGCGATTGTGACGTCGTTTCCCTCAGCGGATGAAGGGATGATTTACCTGGAACGCGAGGACGACCCCGTGGACCTGATTGTCAGCGACATACAAATGCCTGGCCTGCTCAATGGTTATGACTTGAGCCGCGTGGTTGCCCATCGCTGGCCATCAGTGCGGGTGCTGCTGACCTCGGGCAATACAAAAATGGCTGAAGAACTCGGCGGTTCCGTGCGTTTCCTGCCCAAGCCATGGAGCACTGAGCATCTGATCGAATGCGTGCAAACAGCGTTGACCCAGCAAGGTTCGTCTCTGCACTGATAGCGCCGCAATATCACCTCAACCGAACTTCACGGTACTTTGTAAGGTCAGTCATAAGGCAAGGAGCGACTTTTCTGATCCGCTGGTCAGGCTTTTCGCCTTGTGCGTACAGTCAATGGCCATGAGTTGTGTAGAATCGTCGCCCATTTCCACGCGTCATTCATGGCCGGCAGGCCCACAGCTCGAGCTATTTGCATGCTTTCAAAGGCCCATGACGTTGGTGCGCCCTCATTGCTTGACGCGTTACGCACAGGCACCAGCCTGTTGCACGTTGCGCTGGAAAAGCGTCTGCCATTTTTTTCCGAGCGCCTGGATGCCGACGGCTACCGGCGCCTGCTGCAGGCCTACCACGGGTTTTACGCCCCCATTGAAGCGGCGCTGTATGCCAGTGGGCTGATCCCGGCGGGATTCGATACTGCCCTGCGTGTGAAAACGCCAACATTGGTCAGCGACCTGCACGGTCTTGGCCTGGATGACGCCGCTATCAACGCCCTGCCCCACTGCACCGCCCTGCCGCGCCTCGACACCCCTGCGGCGTGCCTCGGTGTGTTGTATGTGCTCGAAGGCGCAACGTTGGGCGGCCAGGTGCTGCGCCGGGAAATGGCCCAGCGCTTTGGCATCGATGCCACCAACGGTGGCGCGTTTCTTGATGTGTATGGCCCTGAGACGGGCCGGCGCTGGAAAGACTTTCTCGATTATCTGGGTATTCAGGCGCTGGACGCCGAAGCCCAACAGCGCGCGGTACATGCCGCCCGTTCGACATTCAGCGGCTTTGAGCGATGGCTCGACAGCCAGGAGGTACTGCTATGAAACCCCAAGATTTTGAACAGCTGCTTGCCAACTGCGCCGACGAACCCATTCGCTTTCCTGGGGCGATTCAGCCTCACGGTGTGCTGCTGACGCTGTCCGAGCCAGACCTGAAGATCATCCAAGTGAGCGCCAACGTCGCTACGCTGTTCAACCGCACGCCCGAGGCGCTGTTGGGCCAGCCGCTGCACAGCCTGATCGGCACCGAACACGCCCAGGCCGTGCAGGCCATGGCCGAACTCAACACCTTTACCGATGCGCCGCCGCTGCACGTGACGCTCAACGGCGCTGAGTTCGAAGGTTTGTTGCACCGCCACCAAAATGTGCTGGTGCTGGAATTCGAACCCCACCTCAAGGATTTTCAACCACGGGCCCTGAACGGTCGCACCAGTGATCTGGGCAAGATGCTGCGCCGCTTGCAGTCGGCAAAAACCCTGGCGGCGCTGTACGACATCAGCGTCACGGAAATCCAGGCCATGACCGGTTACGACCGGGTGCTCATCTACCGCTTCGAAGAAGAAGGCCATGGTCAGGTGATTGCCGAAGCATCCGCTCCGTCCATGGAATTGTTCAACGGGCTGTTCTTCCCTGCGTCTGACATCCCCGAACAGGCTCGCGAGCTGTACCGCACCAACTGGCTGCGGATTATCCCGAACGCCGATTACACGCCGGTGCCGCTGGTGCCCAAATTGCGCCCAGATACCGGCGAACCGCTGGACCTGAGTTTTGCGACGCTGCGCAGTGTGTCGCCGATTCATTGCCAGTACATGCAGAACATGGGCGTGTTGTCGTCCATGAGCATTTCGCTGATGAAAGGCGACAAACTCTGGGGCCTGATCAGTTGCGGCAACCGCACCCCGCTGCTGGTACCGAACGAACTGCGTACCGCCTGCCAGACCATCGGCCAGGTACTCTCGCTGCAGATCAGCGCCATGGAGGCTCTGGACCTGAGTCACCAGCGCGAAGAAAAAGTCGAAGCCTTGGCCCAACTGGACAAAGCCATGAAAGCCTCGGACCACAACGTGTTCGACGGCCTGGCCAAGCAACCGCGCTTGCTCATGGACCTGACCCTGGCCGGCGGCGTGGCGATCATCGAAGACAAACAACTGCACCGCTACGGCAACTGCCCGGAACCGGCGCAGATCCGGGCGTTGCACAAGTGGCTGCAAGCCAGTGGCGAACCGGTGTTCGCCAGCCATAACCTGGCCTCGGTTTACCCACCGGCGGCAGAGTTTCAGCAAGTGGCCAGCGGCGTATTGGCCATGAGCCTGCCCAAGCCGGTGGACAACGGTGTGCTGTGGTTCCGCCCCGAGGTCAAAGAGAATATCAATTGGAGCGGCGACCCGAAAAAACCGCTGGACCTGGAAAATTCCGACGCTGGTATGCGCCTGCGCCCACGCACGTCGTTTGAAATCTGGAAAGTGGAAATGGCCGGCATCTCCACCAAGTGGAGCCACGGCGACCTGTTCGCCGCCAACGACCTGCGCCGCTCCGCGCTGGAAAACGACCTGGCCCGCCAGGTCGAACGCGAGCAACAGGCCGTGCGCGCCCGTGATGACCTGGTGGCGGTGGTGTCCCACGACCTGCGCAACCCGATGACTGTCATCTCGATGCTCTGCGGCATGATGCAAAAAGCCTTCAGCTCCGAAGGCCCACACACCTCGCGCCGTATTTCCTCGGCCATCGACACCATGCAACAAGCCGCCGGGCGCATGAATGTGCTGCTGGAAGACCTGCTCGACACGTCGAAAATCGAGGCCGGCCGCTATGTGGTCAAGCCCGTGGCGCTGGATGTGAACCAGATGTTCGAGGAGGCGTACTCCTTGCTGGCACCGTTGGCGATGGAAAAAGGCATCGACCTGTCGTTCAACGCCGAACCTGGCCTGCAGATTAAAGGCGACCCTGAGCGCTTGTTCCAAGTGCTGTCGAACCTGATCGGCAACGCCATCAAGTTCACCCCGCGCCAGGGCAATATCGGCATCAGTGCCATGAGCAACGGCGAGGAAATTGTGTTTTCGGTGCGCGACTCCGGCGAAGGTATTGCCCCAGAGCTGTTGCCGTATGTGTTCGACCGCTACTGGACACAGACCGAAAACAATCCCACCGGCAGCGGGCTGGGGCTGTATATCACCCAAGGCATCGTGCAGGCCCACGGCGGCAAGATCGTGGCTGAAAGTGAAGTGGGCCGTGGCAGTGAGTTCCGATTCACAGTGCCGAAGGTGATGCAGGATGCCCATACCTGATCGGTCCGGCTGTAGGGCTCGATGGGCCTAAACCGCCATTGCCGTTACACGTTGCCATGAGGTGTTTATAGCTCCAGCACCTCGCGCCTCTATAAGTTTGGCCCGGCTTCGCAGACGCGGAGCCCATCTAACTTACAGAAGGATATTTTTATGCTTGGAGCTATCAGTCCGTTCCTAGGCCATCTGCAACTCCCCACCCCACAACACGATGATGTAGCCCTGCAACGCAACAAGCGCAGCCTGGACAGCCACTCACTCCCGCTTGAGACCCAGCAAACCGATAACGCCCCACGTCACAACCGGCGCCGAGGCAGCGGCAGCCTGGACAGCCTCGGCAAGGGCAACCTGCTCTAGAGCGGCCTACGGAGGGCAGCCCGCTGCCCTTCGTACACCCCATGCCTTAACAAAACACTGACATTCATTGCGCTAACCTTGCCGGTTCTAGCCTGGCCGGAGCCCATCCCTGCATGCTGCACCCCGACAACCTGCCCGCCGTACTTGCCGGCCCTTTGCTACGACGTCTCGAACCCAGGCGCCTGGTGCTGTGGCTGACTGGCAGTCGTCCCCTGGACCTGACCTTGAAGCTGCAATGGGCCGGACACACGCTGCACATCCCGCTGGATCAAGGCCAGTGCCAAGTCATTCCCATAGGCCGCCAGGCCTTTGTGCACCTGATCGATGTGCCGCTGGACGAAGCGCTGCCTCAGGACGAGGTCATCCACTACGACCTGCTGATCGACGGCCTCGGTATCGCCCATTGGGCGGCGCATCTGCTGTATGCCGACGCGCCATCACCACATTTTGTCCTGCACAGTCGCATCCACCAGCTCGTGCACGGTTCCTGCCGCAAACCTCACCACGCCGCCGAAGACGGCCTGCTCTGCGTCGATCGCCTGCTCGACGATGCGCACACGCTCGATGAGCGTCCAGCCTTGCTGATGATGAGCGGCGACCAGGTTTACGCCGACGATGTGGCCGGGCCGATGCTTAGGGCGATCCACGCACTGATCGCGCGCCTGGGCCTGTTCGACGAACATCTGGAAGGCGCCGTGGTGGACGACAGCGCCAGCCTCTACGGGCACCGCGCCAGCTATTACCATCGCGCGGACCTGCTGCCGGCGCTGGACAGCAATCAGACCCTGCGCGAGCGCTTCTTCGGCGGCGTGAAAAAGCCGATTTTCACCAGCAGCACCGCCGACAACCATCTGGTCACCTTTGCCGAAGTCATGGCGATGTACCTGCTGGTGTGGTCCCCCACGCCCTGGACCTTGATCGAAACCCAAGCGCCGCCACTTAGCCCGGACGAATCGGCGCGCTATGCGCGCGAGCACGTGCCGATCGAGCGCTTTCGCGACGGCCTGCCCGGCGTAGCGCGAGTCTTCGCGCACCTGTCCACCCTGATGATCTTTGACGATCACGACATCACCGACGATTGGAACCTCAGCGCCCAATGGGAAGAAACCGCCTACGGCCACCCGTTTTCCAAACGCATCATCGGCAATGCCCTGCTCGCCTATCTGCTGTGCCAGGGTTGGGGCAACCACCCGGATGCCTTTGTCGAACTGGTGCCGCCCATCCAGGCGCTGACCGCTCACGTCCCCGACAACCATCTCGACGCCGCCGCCCAGGATGGCTTGCTGGCCACGTTGCTCAAATTTCAACAATGGCATTACGTGCTGCCCAGCACGCCCGCCTTGGTGGTGCTCGACACCCGCACCCGGCGCTGGCGCAGTGAGTTCACCCTCAAGCAACCCTCCGGCCTGCTGGACTGGGAAGCTTTGAGCGAACTGCAACAGGAACTGCTGGACCACCCGTCGGCGATCATCGTCTCGCCTGCGCCGATCTTCGGCGTCAAGCTGATCGAGACAGTGCAGAAGGTCTTCAGCTGGTGCGGCCACCCGCTGCTGGTGGACGCGGAAAACTGGATGGCCCACCGGGGCGCCGCCCAGGTGATCCTCAATATTTTCCGCCACTCGCGTACGCCGGGTAACTACGTGATTCTCTCCGGTGACGTGCATTACTCGTTCGTCTATGCCGTGCTGATCCGCCACCGCAATGCCGGCCCCCGGATCTGGCAGATCACCAGCAGCGGCATCAAGAACGAATTTCCCCGGCGCCTGCTGGAATGGTTCGACCGTCTCAACCGCTGGCTATACTCACCCCGTTCGCCGCTCAACTGGTTCACACGCCGTCGCACCATGCAGGTCGTACCGCATGTTCCGGAACATGCCGAGGCCGGCGAACGGTTATGGAACTCGGCGGGCATCGGTCAGGTGTTTTTCAACGAACAAGGTCAACCGGACGCAATCTACCAACACAATGCGAATGGGAAGGCTCGCACACGGATGGTTGCGCCCACGCCATAGCGCGCGGCGGCGCACACAGCGCGCATGCAAGGAGCAAAAGCAATGGGCGATACCTCAGGCAGCAACCCCGCGAAGCAGGATTTCTCGCACCTCAACGCCGACATGCTGCACACCATCCTGGAGCTGGTCAGCGACGGCATTTGGGACTGGAACGCCAACACCGGGTTCGTCTACCGCAATCCGGGCTGGTACGAAATGCTGGGCTACCCGCGGCATGCGCTGGAGAACACGCTGTTCACCTGGGAAAACATCATTCATCCGGAGGACTACCCCCAGGTGATGGCGCTGTTCGATGACTACATCAACCGCCGCGCGCCGCACTACCAAACCGAATACCGTTGCCGAAAAAAAGATGGCAGCTACCTGTGGATCGAGGACCGCGGCTACGTGATCGCGCGTAACCCCGACGGTTCGGTGGCGCGCATGGTCAGCGCCCATCGCGACATTCAGGCGCGCAAATATTCAGTCGCCCAACTCGAACAACGCAACCAGTCGCTGGAAGCGCTGGTGGCCGAACGCACCCGTGAACTGGCACGGGTCAACCAGCAACTCAAATTGCAGTTGGACGAAAACCGCGCCTTGGCCGAGCGGGACGCCTTGACCCTGGTTGCCAACCGCTATCGCCTGGAAAAAACCCTGCTGCAAGCGTGCGAACGTGCCCAGCGCTTCCGCCTGCCGCTGGCCCTGATCGCCATGGACATCGATGACTTCAAGCCCATCAACGACCGCTATGGTCACGGCGCTGGCGACCAGACCCTGGTGCGGGTGGTGGAGTGCCTGGAGAGCTGCATTCGCCCGTGTGATCTGCTGGCACGCTGGGGTGGCGATGAATTCATGGTGATCCTGCCCGAAAGCACCCTGGAAACGGCCAAGGCGTTGGCCGAGCAGATCTGCCGCAAGATACGCACCATCCAGGCACCCGGCGACTTCGCCGTCACCCTGAGCCTGGGCGTGGCCGAGCGCCACGCGGATGAATCCCCCGCCGCCCTAATGGAGCGCGCCGATCAAGCGTTGTATCGCGCCAAGGCCGCGGGCAAGGCCGGGGTGTCGGAATAACCGGAGGCGTCAGCGCAGCGGCGCGCACTTGAGCAGTGTCGACCGGTTTGTCCGCCCCCCTTCGGCAGTAGCTCCTTCCGATTTGGAATGACCCAAAGACTTTATTTCGTTTGCGACAGGCCCCGGCGGGCGGCTTAGATAAAAAACGCCCCGCCACTGCCGAGTCCCGGATTCATGAGCCACGCCACCGTCAGCCAGTCGATTTCCATCGTCCACCCCATCAGCCTCAGCCACGGCAAGAACGCCGAAGTGTGGGATAGCACAGGCAAGCGCTATATCGACTTCGTCGGCGGCATCGGTGTGCTCAACCTCGGCCATTGCCACCCGCAGGTAGTCGAGGCGATTCGCGAGCAGGCTACTCGGCTCACGCACTATGCCTTCAACGCCGCGCCGCACGCGCCCTACATCGAGCTGATGGCACGCCTGAGTGATTTTACCCCTGTGAGCTACCCGGTCAGCGGCATGCTCACCAATAGCGGCGCGGAAGCGGCGGAAAACGCTTTGAAGATCGTGCGCGGCGCCACCGGCCGCACTGCGGTGATCGCCTTTGACGGTGCCTTCCATGGCCGCACCCTGGCCACCTTGAACCTTAACGGCAAGGTCGCGCCCTACAAGCAAAAGGTCGGCGTACTGCCCGGCCCGGTGTATCACCTGCCGTACCCCAGCGCCGACAACGGCGTGACCTGCGCCGACGCACTGAAGGCCATGGAGCGTTTGTTCAGCGTGGAAATCGACGTGGAAGACGTCGCCTGTTTCATCATCGAACCGGTGCAGGGCGAAGGTGGCTTCCTGGCCCTGGACGTCGAATTTGCCCAGGCGCTGCGGCGTTTCTGCGACGAGAAACAGATCCTGCTGATTGCCGACGAAATCCAATCGGGCTTCGGCCGTACCGGTCAACGCTTCGCGTTTTCGCGCCTGGGCATTGAGCCGGACTTGATCTTGCTGGGCAAAAGCATTGCCGGCGGTGTACCGCTGGGGGCGGTGGTCGGGCGCAAAAACCTGATGGACAACTTGCCCAAAGGCGGCCTGGGCGGTACGTACTCCGGCAACCCTATCGCCTGCGCGGCGGCGCTGGCCACCCTGGAGGTGATGACGGACGCAAACTTGCACGCGTGGGGCGCACAGCAGGAAGCCGCAATTGTCCGCAGGTACGCGACCTGGCGCGACCAAGCGCTGTCGCCCTACCTCGGGCGCCTGACCGGCGTCGGCGCCATGCGCGGCATCGAACTGGCCAACGCCGACGGCACGCCGGCGCCCCGGCAATTGACGCAACTGCTCGGCCTGGCGCGGGACGCCGGGTTGCTGCTGATGCCCAGCGGCAAGGCGCGGCACATCATCCGGCTGCTGGCACCGCTGACCACAGAGCCGGCGGTGCTGGAGGAAGGGCTGGATATCCTTGAAGCCTGCTTCAAGCGCCTGGATCAGTAGCGCGCATCCATCGGTTTGCCGCCGTTCGGCCAGTCTTTGACCTTGTCCGGGAAGTCCGGACGCGGCTGCCCGGAAAAGTACGCCGCGACGTCCACCGCTTCCTGTTCCGTCAAGCCACCCTGCCCCAGCGGGAAGCGCTCGTGGAAGCCAATCGGCATATTGCGTTGGACGAACGCGGCGGCTGTGTAGGTGCGCGCCATCCCCGCACCGATATTGAACGACTGCTCACCCCACAGCGGCGGGTAGATCCATTCACCGTCGGCGCGGGTCAGGCCCTGGCCATTGTCGCCATGGCACACCGCGCATTGCTTGGCGTACACCGCTTTGCCATTGGCCAGGTCGGGTTTGAGCGTCGGGTCGACCTTGCCCACGCCGCGTCCGGCGACTTTGTCCTGCGGGCGGGTGTTGTTTTTCATCCAGTCGAAATACGCCACCATCGCCTGCATATCCGCCGATTGCGGCGCCAGCGGCTTGCCGTTCATGGACCGGCGGAAACAGCCGTTGATGCGCTCCTCCAACGTGATCACCTTGCCGGCACGCGGGGCATAACCGGGGAAAAACGCCGACACCCCTACGAACGGCGATCCATCGGCCACAGTGCCTGCATTGAGATGGCAACTGGTGCAGTTCAGCGCGTTGCCGACATTGTCCGGCAGCAGCGCCTTGGTCTGCAGATGCAACCGCATGCCACGCAGCACCTGGTCGGCATTCGGCGCGGCCAGCAACTCGGCCAGACGCGGAGTCTGGAACGCGGACATGTCGCTGCTGGCCGGGTTGAGCTGCTCGCGCAGGGTTTTCACCTGCGCGGGGCTGACCGGCGTGCCCTGGTTGCCCCAGTGGGTGCGCACAAAACTGAGGATCTCGGCGATCTCCTGGTCGGCCAGCCGCGCGAACCCAGGCATGGTGTAGACCCGCGGATGGGTGGCGGTTTGCGCGGTTGCCCAGCCGGTGAGGGTGATATGCAAAAGAGATGTTGGGTTAGCGGCGACCACGCTCGGGTTGCCGGCCAACGGCGGGAACAGGCCCTTCACGCCGGCACCGTCACTGCGGTGGCAGTCGCTGCAGAACTGCATGTAGCCCAGGCCGCCACGACTGCTGAACAGGTCGTCAGGCACGGCAGCCGGGGCTTTGGCCACGGCAGGCATCGGCAGATCCTCCTGGCCCGCCGGCAGGGATTTTAAGTAACGGGCGATGGCAATCAGGTCGTCATCACTGAAATGCTGGGTGCTGTGATGGATCACATCGGCCATGTTGCCCGACACTGTGGCAAAACGGTTTTGCCCGGTCTTGAGCAGTTGCACGGTGTCGTCAACGGTCCACAAGTTGCGCAGGCTCAAGGCGCGCCAATGCTCGACGGTTTCCCCCGCCAGGTAGTGCTGGCCGCCGCGCTCGGTATCGCTCATGGCTTTTTCCTGGAACGCGATGCCCCTCGGCGTATGGCACGAGCCGCAATGCCCCAGGCCCTGAACCAAGTAGGCACCACGGTTAAGCCCCGCGTCACGGCCCGGATCGGGTTGGAAGGGTTGCTTGTCGAGAAAGGCGAAATTCCACAATGCCAAGCCCCAGCGCTGATTGAACGGAAAGCCCATGTCCGCCGGCAGGTTGTCCTGGCGGACCGCCGGCACGCCCTGCATCAGGTAGGCGTACAACGCGCGCATGTCCTCTTCGCTGATCTTCGCGTAGGACGGATACGGCATCGCCGGGTACAAGTTCATACCACTGGGGGTAACGCCTTCGCGCATGACGCGGTCGAACTGCTCGAAGGTGTAGCGCCCGATGCCTGTCTCGGCATCGGGCGTGATATTGCTGGAGTAGATCGTCCCCATCGGCGTACTCAACGCCAGGCCGCCGGCCATCAGCGCGCCTGGCTTGGCGGTGTGACAGGCAATGCAGTCGCCGAGTTGGGCGACGTAGTGGCCGCGTTCGAGCAGAGGGGTGTCGGGCGTGCTGGCGTGCAGCGAGAGGGACAGGCACATCAGCATCCCCACGAAGCTGACGCGTAAGAGGGCAAACATCATCGCAATAGTCCTTTAAGAACCTGGCGTGGAGCGGTCTCCTCGGCCCAGGTCTGCAATTGTTTTTATGCGTTCACAGGCAAATAGTCGGGGGCGCAGTCAGCCCCGAGGTTGTTGTAAACCACTCTCCGGCATGGCCTTTTGATATGGATCAGCGGAACGCCGAAGGCAGTGTGCCGCCTTGACCTGACTCCCCTGCCCCTTGAAAATGCGCGACGCTTTTTTGTCTCCGTTTATTGAAGTAGTGAACTATTAATGTCCGATTCCTACACCGCAGAATCCGTCGTCGCCTTGGCCTCCAAAGCTGAATACGAAAACGCCATCAATCTTTCACAGCATGTGCCAGCGGCCAAGACCATCAGCGAGATGGTGCTGGACGCGTTTCACACTTCCAAGGAGAGCGACCAGATCCGCGAACTGCGCGTCGCCATCCGCCAGGCCCACGATGCGTTCGACGACGACAAGGCCTACGACCTGATGGGCCAGCTCAAGCAACTCAAGGACGCCGAAGCCGCCGACAACCTGGCCCTGGAAGACTTGAGCAGCAAGTTCTCCATCAGCCGCATCCTGTCCAGCTTCAAGGACGACCCCGAGTTTCAGGAACTGGTCTACGGCCTGGCCCTCAAGGTGCTGAACCAGACCCATCAAGCCATCAGCAACCCGAGCGCCGGCAAGGGCAAGGCGGCACGCGCCAAGAAAGACGCCGAAGTGTTCGTGATCAGCAAGGACGGCATCAGCGTCACCCTGCCGCTGCGCACGCCACGCTCCAAGCTGAACGTGGACCGTGAAGCGTTCGAGTTTCTAGGGTTCAGCTTTGTGGGCGAAGGGGATGACGCCGAGCTGGAACGTGAGTCGTTCACCGACAACAACGGCGCCGAGTTGCCGGTCAACCGCAAGAACGTGGTGAATGCCTTGCAACAGAAGACCGCATTTGATGGGTACAGCATCGCGCAGCAATAACACCTGGGACTTCATTGAGGGAGGAGCGTCGCCCTTCCCTCATGGAGTCCTGCGCTAAACCCGCGCGGCAAACACCTCACGAAAGCGCGCCATCTCCTGCTTGTTCCCCACTGTCACCCTTACCCACTGCGGCCAGTTCTGCCACACCCGGCCGATCAATACGCCTTCGGCGGCGAGCTTTTCGATGACCTGCTGCGCGGGCTGCTTGACGTCGATCATGAAGCAATTGCTGTGGGAAGCGGTGCAAGTGAAACCACGGCCCTTGAGCCAGGCCAGGGTTTCATCGCGTAACTGGGCATTGAGGGCTTTACGCTGGGGCAGCAGTTTGACGTCCTCCAGGCTGGCAAGGCCGCCAAGCAACGACGAGCCCGCCGGCACATTGTCGCCGCCAAACACCGCCAGCCGCTCCAGCAACGTTGGGTGGCCGATGGCCAGGCCCAGGCGTGCGCCCGCCATGCCGTAGATTTTCGAGAAGGTGCGCAGCACCAGCAGGTCGTCGTGGTCCTTGACCCAACTGACCACGCTCGGGGCGTCGGCGAAGTCGATGTAAGCCTCGTCCACCACCAGCACGCTGCCCTTGGGCTTGTTCGCCAGTGCGTCGCGAATGGCCTGGGTGGGAGTCAGGGTGCCGGTGGGGTTGTTGGGGTTGCACAGGTAGAGCATGCCGGCCTGGCGGTCGGCGGCGAGCATGGCGGGGATATCGTGGGCGTGGTGGGCGTCGAGGTTCACTTCATGCACCGGCGCCTTGTGCGCTTCGGCGGCCTGGCGCGGTACTTCGTAGGATGGCGTGGCCATTACCAGGCCACGGGTATCGCTGGTGAACGCCAGCACCGCATAACGCAACGCCGCCATGGAGCCTGAAAACACCGCCACCTGTTCTTCGGCAATGCCCTGTTGCTGAGCGAACAATGCGGCCAATGCATACATGTGGTTGTACGGGTAGCGCCCGGCAGTGGCGATGCCGCGCTGCATCGCTTCACGGGCCGCCAGGGCTGGACCGTAAGGGCTTTCGTTGTAGTTGAGACGGACCTTGTCGGCCTTGGCCGGCGGCGTCGCCGCGACCGCCCAGTCCAAGCGCCCCAGCAAGGGCAAGGCGGCGCTGAAGGCGAGAAGGGACCGACGACTCACGCTGACCATGGTGACTACTCCTTGTAGGCGGGTGATGGATTCGCACAGTGCGTACAGAGGGGTATGACGAGATAAGCGTGGGCAGATTTAACCTGACGCCCGAGAAAAACCCACATCACCGCAGAGCAGTAACAGGGTCGCAGTGGGGAGGAGCATTGCGCACCCTCCCCCACGCTAAGGCCGAATAGCCCTAGTTGAGCTGCAACTTATGCTTGAGGCTGTGCATGACCTGCGCCTTGTTCTGCAGGTATTCGTTCAGGCCGCGAGCGCGCAGGTTGCAGGCGTCGCATTCGCCGCAGCCGGTGCCGATCACGCCGTTGTAGCAGGTCAAGGTGTGTTCGCGCACCAGATCCAACTGATGGTGGTAATCGGCCAGGGCCCAGGTCTCGGCCTTGTTCAGCCACATCAGCGGCGTATCCAGCCGTACGTCGTACTCCATGCCCAGCTTGAGCGCCTGGTTCAGGGCTTTGACGAACTCATCGCGGCAGTCGGGGTAGCCCGAGAAGTCGGTTTCGCACACGCCGGTAATGACCGTCTCGGCCTTGACCTGGTATGCGTAGATCGCCGCCAGGGTCAGGAACAGGATATTGCGCCCCGGTACAAAGGTGCTCGGCAGGCTTTCGCCGGAACTGTTCACGGTGGGCACGGGGATGTTGTCGCGGGTAAGACTACTGATGGCCAACTCGTTGAGCAGGGACACATCCATCACTTTGTGCACCGTGGCGCCCAGTTGCTTGGCTAGCTGGCGGGCCACTTCGATTTCCGCCACATGGCGCTGGCCATAATCGAACGTGATGCAGTGCACTTCGTCATACAACGCCAGTGCCTGGATCAGGCAGGTCGTCGAGTCCTGCCCGCCACTGAACACCATTACGGCTTTTTTACTCATCGCTGTGCTTCCTGGATGCGTGGAATGGGGGATAGTTTAGAGGCCATGCCATAAAAAACCCCGCGCTTCTTGCGAAGGCGGGGCCTTTTACTGCTCGGACCACTCAGTGGGCGTAGGTCAGCAACAGCTCTTTCGGTACTTGGAAATCCAGGGACATCATCACGCTCAGCGCGGTGATGGTGAAGATCGAGAACACGAACAGCTTGCGCGCCCAGACGGTGTCGTCCACCGCCTTGTAGCCGGTCCAGGCCATGTACAACCAGTACATGCCCATGGCGGCGGCGACGGCGAGGTAGCTCATGCCGGCGTAGCCGCTGAAGGTCAACATCAAGGTCGCCACAAGGAAGGCCAGGATGTAGAGCAGGATGTGTTTCTTGGCCACCTGGATGCCACGTTTTACCGGCAAAACCGGGATCGACGCAGCCAGGTAGTCATTGAAGCGGAAAATCGCGATGGCGTAGGAATGCGGCATCTGCCACAGGCTGAACATCACCAGCAGCGTCAGCGCGGCCATGTCGAAGCTATTGGTTACAGCCACATAACCAATCACCGGCGGCATCGCCCCCGACAGACTGCCCACCAGCGTGCCGTGAACCGACTTGCGCTTGAGGTACAGACTGTAGAGGCCGACGTAGATGACAAAGCCGATCACGGCAAACAACGCCGCCAACGGGTTGGCCACCTTGTACAACAGGGCCACACCGGCAACACCCAGGACGGTCGCGTAGACCAGTGCCAGTTTCAGGGAGATAAGGCCCTGCACCAGCACGCGGTTCTTGGTGCGTTCCATCTTGATATCGATGTCACGGTCGATGCAGTTGTTGAAGACACAACCGGAAGCTACCACCAGGGATGTGCCGATCATTGCAGCCAGGAAGATGGCCAGATCGACATGTCCCTTGGAGGCCAGGAAGAAACCGCCCGCCACAGAAAGCACGTTACCGAAAATGATCCCCGGTTTGGTGATTTGGATAAAGTGCTTAAGCGACATCGGGTCTTACCTCACTTCGCCATCATGTAGGTGTGGATGCTGAACATGATCCACAGCGACAGACCAACCAGCAGAACGATCACCAGGCCGGCGAACACGAACGCAATCACGTTCTCGCGCTGGGCCTCGGAGCGGTCCAGGTGCAGGAAGTACACCAGGTGAACCAGTACCTGAATCACTGCGAACGCCAGGACGATCATCAAGGTGATCGACTTCGGCAGGGTCGGGTACATCACCAGGCCGAACGGGATCAGGGTCAGGATGACCGACAGGATGAAGCCGATAGCGTAAGACTTGACGCTGCCGTGGCTTGCATCGTGGCTGTCATGGGAGTGTGCATTAGCCATTACAGAGTCCCCATCAGGTAGACAACGGTGAATACGCAGATCCAGACCACGTCCAGGAAGTGCCAGAACAGGCTCAGGCAGCTCAGGCGGGTCTTGTTGGTGTTGGTCAGGCCGTGCTTATTGACCTGATACATCATCACCGCCATCCACAGCAGACCGGCCGAGACGTGCAGACCGTGGGTGCCGACCAGCGTGAAGAACGCCGACAGGAAACCGGAACGGTGCGGGCCGTAGCCTTCGGAGATCAGCAGGTGGAACTCGTTGATCTCCATGCCGATAAAGCCCAGGCCGAACAGGAAGGTCAGAGCCAACCAGCTCAGCACGCCTTTCTTGTTGCCCTTGTAGAAGGCCAACATGGCGAAGCCGTAGGTGATCGAACTGAACAACAGCAAGGCGGTTTCGCCGAGCACGTAAGGCAGTTCGAAGATGTCGTGGCCCGACGGGCCACCCGCTACGTTGTTTACCAGTACCGCGTACACCGCGAAGATCGACGCAAACAAGATGCAGTCGGTCATCAGGTAGAGCCAGAAACCGAAGACGGTCATTGGCCCCGAGTCGTGGTGATGGTCATCGTGCCCATGGTCATCGACATGGGCGTGTCCAGCATTGGTCACTAAGTTCGACATGGTTTAAGCCTGTTCCAACGAGGTTTCTACACGGTTGGCCGGGATTTTCTTCTCGGCGACCAGGCGAGCGTGCTGCTCGGCTTCGATGCGTTCGATCGTTTCGACCGGCACCATGTAGCCTTGATCATCACGTGCGGCGTGGACGATGAAGTAACCGATGGTACCCACCAGGCTCACGATCGCCAGCCACCAGATGTGCCAGATCATCGCGAAACCGAACACGGTCAACAGCGCACCCATCACCACGCCAGTGGCGGTGTTGCTTGGCATGTGGATCGGTTCGTAGTGTTTAGGCTTCTGGTACGCAGTACCGTCTTCCTTGGCTTCGGTGAACGCATCGATCGTGTTCGCAGTCGGGATCACGGCGAAGTTGTAGAACGGTGGTGGCGACGAAGTCGACCATTCCAGGGTGTGGCCGTTCCATGGGTCGCCGGATTCGCACATGTTCTGCTCGCGATCACGCACGCTGACATACAGCTGGATCAGCTGGCAGGCGATACCCACCGCAATCATCACCGCACCGAACATGGCGACGTACAGGTACGGCACCCACTCAGGGTTGGTGGTGGCGTTCAGACGACGGGTCATGCCCATGAAGCCCAGTGCATAGAGCGGCATGAACGCGACGAAGAAGCCCGAGATCCAGAACCAGAACGCAGCCTTGCCCCAACCTTCGTGCAGCTTGAAGCCGAACGCTTTCGGGAAGTAGAAGCTGAAACCGGCGATGTAACCGAATACCGCACCACCGATGATCACGTTGTGGAAGTGCGCGATCACGAACAGGCTGTTGTGCAGCACGAAGTCAGCACCCGGGATGGCCAGCAGTACGCCGGTCATGCCGCCGATGGCGAAGGTCACCATAAAGCCCAGGGTCCACAGCACCTGGCTGGTGATGCGCAGACGGCCGTGGTAGATGGTGAACAGCCAGTTGAATAGCTTCACCCCCGTCGGGATGGAAATCAGCATGGTCGCCAAACCGAAGAAGGCGTTGACGCTGGCCCCCGAACCCATGGTGAAGAAGTGGTGCAGCCACACCATGAAGCCCAGTACGGAAATTGCGCCCGATGCGTAAACCATCGAGTGGTGACCGAACAGGCGCTTGCCGGTAAAGGTCGAGATCACTTCGGAGAAGATACCGAACGCTGGCAGGATCAGGATGTACACCTCAGGGTGACCCCATGCCCAGAACAGGTTCACGTACATCATTGGATTGCCACCAAGTTCGTTGGTGAAAATGTGGAAATCCAGGTAACGGTCAAGCGACAGCAGCGCCATGGTTGCGGCCAGGATCGGGAACGAAGCCACGATCAGGACGTTTGCCCAGGTGCAGGTCCAGGTGAAGATCGGCATGTCCATCAGTTTCATGCCAGGGGCGCGCATTTTCAGGACGGTGGCCAGGAAGTTGACCCCCGTCAGCGTCGTCCCTAGCCCTGATAGCTGTAGCGCCCAGATGTAGTAGTCCACCCCCACGCCAGGGCTGTACTGAATGCCCGACAGCGGCGGATACGCAACCCAACCGGTCTTGGCGAATTCGCCGACGCCCAGGGATACGTTGATCAGCACCACGCCGGAAACCAGCAGCCAGAAGCTCAGGGAGTTCAGGAACGGATAGGCCACGTCACGCGCGCCGATCTGCAGCGGCACTGCCAGGTTCATCAGGCCGGTGAAGAATGGCATCGCCATGAAGATGATCATGATCACACCGTGAGCGGTGAAGATCTGGTCATAGTGTTCAGGTGGCAGGTAGCCAGGCGAACCCTCGGTGGCCATGGCCAACTGGGTACGCATCATGATGGCGTCGGCAAAACCGCGCAGCAGCATGACCATGGCGACGATGATGTACATCACGCCGATTTTCTTGTGGTCGACCGAAGTCAGCCACTCGGTCCACAGGTAGGTCCACTTCTTGAAGTAAGTGATACCCGCGAACAGTGCCAGACCACCCAGCGCGATCATGGCGATGGTCACCATCACGATCGGCTCGTGGAACGGGACCGCATCCCAACTTAATTTACCAAACATCGTTTACTCCTCTGCCCCAGCAGTTGAATGCGCGCCCGTCTCAGAACCTTCAACCGCGGCCACTTCTTTCTTCTCGTGCTTGACCGGCTTGCCTGGCTTCATACCTTCGTACTTGTCGACGATTTTCTGAAACAGGTTCGGCTCGTACGAGGAGTACAGCGCGACAGGGTTGTTCTGGCTTGGTTTGGCCAGGGCGTCGTATTCAGCTTGATCAAGCTGTTTAGGTGCGGCCTTGACTTCGGCTACCCAGGCGTTGAAGTCTTCCTGGCTCGTCGAGATCGCTTTGAATTTCATGCCGGTGAAGCCAGCGCCGCTGTAGTTGGCGGAGATGCCTTCCATTTCAGCTTTCTGGTTGGCGATCAGGTGCAGCTTGGTCTGCATGCCTGCCATCGCGTAGATCTGGCCGCCCAGGGCTGGGATGAAGAACGAGTTCATCACGGCGTCGGAGGTGATCTTGAAGTTCAGCGGAGTGTGCTCCGGGAAGCGGATCTGGTTAACCGTGGCGATACCCAGGTCCGGGTAGATGAACAGCCACTTCCAGTCCAGCGCGACCACTTCGATATTGATCGGCTTGGCGTCCGATTCCAGCGGACGGTACGGGTCCAGCGCGTGGGTGGACTTGTAGGTCACATAACCCAGGGCAATGATGATGAGGATCGGAACCAGCCACACCGCGATTTCGATCTTGGTGGAGTGCGACCACTTCGGCGCGTAGGTGGCGCTGGTGTTCGACGCGCGGTATTTCCAGGCGAAGGCGAAGGTCATGATGATCACAGGGACCACGACCAGCAGCATCAGCAGGGTGGCGGTGATGATCAGGTTTCGTTCATCCAGACCGACCTGTCCTTTTGGGTCGAGCAAGGTCCACTTGCAGCCTCCCAGCATTAACATCATGCCAAGCAGCGGCAAAAAGCCTAGTAATCGGGGGTACCTGTTTTTACTCATCTCACGACCTCTAAAGCAGCTTGCGCAATGCAGTTGGGTTTTGATCGCCAACACTTCACCCTGCCAAGGGTTGGCATTTCTCTTCGATTGAATAAGAGCCTGCTCGAACGCCATGAATGGACGATTTACGAGCCTGCGGTGAGTTCTTATTCGATTTCGTGGTTAAAGGCCTTGTTACAGACCAATTCCATTTGGTGCGGATAGTTGAAAGGCTGCCGGAACCTGGGGTCGCACAGAGCCATCCATCTGCCCCTCGACCGCTCCAATGCTCAAATATTGAACAGCACCGGACATTCAGTGCGGGCGATTGTAGTTAGCTAGCGATGTATAAACCATGTCTTATAAAGAAATAATTTTTATCGAAAGCAGCAATAATCCTTCACCAAAATTGCAAAGGTCGGGGATCTTATCGTGTTCGATTCTCAACAAAAACCACAAAAATTGCCGTGTTATAGGGCAATCCGCCACATCCCTTACCCTCTGTAAGGGCTTGCCAAAGCCATCCAAGTCCCCATAAAACAAGGCATTCGTACATCATCGAATGGCGCGGACGGCGCGCGGTTCCTGACATTGGCCAGACGATGAAGTGACAGCACAATTTGACCGTTCGGTGCAAATTTAAGCGGGGTTGCGGGGGGTCAGAAACGTCCTGCGACAGCTTCCGTGTGACAACATGTCGCACACCGCGCGCAGCGGAAATTGTCCGACGTCATGCTCTGTTCATAAAAGCCTACCTGCGAAAACGCCCCGGTCCTCCAGCGGAGGAACCGGGGCGTTTTCGTGTAGGGGCTCAGGCCGTGTGACGGCGATTGCGGTAAATGCCCAGCGGCACCAGGATCACGGTCAGCACAAAAGCCACCAGCGCCCATTGCGCCAGGGACAGCCCAAGGATCGGTGGGTAAGGCGTGCTGCAGAAACCATCGACCTGAAAGCCCAGCGGGAAGACCTTGGCCAGCGGCAGGTCATCGACGATGGGCTGCAGCACATCGACGCCACAACTGACCTGGGGAAAGAACTGGGTATACACATGATGGCCCGCCGCTGCGACCCCGCCGAGGGCGCTGAGGATCACCAAACCTTCGAAAAACGTGAGGGCGCCTTTGCGGGGCATGGCGGCGCCGATAAAGGCGAAGATGGCAATCAACAACAAGGCATAACGCTGCAAGATGCACAGTGGGCAAGGCGCTTCGCCCAACACCACCTGAATGTACAAGGCCCCGCCGATCAACGCCAGGCAGATGATGCCCAGCAACACCAGAAAGCGCCGCTCCCTGCCTAAACGCAATTCGTCACTCATCTCCGTTTCCCTTTGTTTGGTTGTGCCTGTAGGCGCGAGTTTACACACAGGCAGTGGTTTAAACAGAGACGGGTTAACGGCGGATTAATCGCGAGAAATGGAAAACCAAATGTGGAAGGGGGACTGGCTGATGCACCCCTATCGGGCGCAGAGGTATCGGGCAGAGATATCTTCACATCTTCGCTGTAAACAGAAAGTGACGTTCTTGTAGTGAGCGGGCTTGCCCCGCGCTGGGACGCGAAGCGGCCCCCACTCCAGGCGATGTAATTTCACCTGACACATCGAGGTCCCTGGGTTTGGGGCCGCTTCGCAGCCCAGCGCGGAGCAAGCCCGCTCACCATGGCAGGCCCCCTCCCACATTGTTGACTTATAGGTCCTATTCCAAGGCCGCCGCCGGGCCGAAGAATTCGTAGCGGCTTTGTTTCTCGGGTACGCCCAAGGCCTTGAGGTGGCGTTTGATCGCGGCCATGAAGCCTTTAGGTCCCAGGAAGTAAGCATCCAGGTCGCGCTGTTCAGGCAACCATGCGGCCAGTTGTTCCTGGCTGAGCAGGCCGACCTTGTCCGCTGCAGGGCTCACGCCGTCGTCTTCGGCATAGCAATAGAAACGCTTGAGCTGCGGGTGCTTGACCGCCAGGGCGTCGACCCAGTCGCGAAACGCATGCACGCCGCCGTTACGCGCGCAGTGGATAAAATGCACCGGGCGCTCGGTGGCCAGCGCCGCTTCGAGCATCGGCAGGGTCGGGGTGATGCCTACGCCGCCGCTGATCAGCACCAACGGCTTATCGCTGGCGGCCAGGGTGAACTCTCCCGCCGGCGGGAACAGGTCGAGGGTCGCGCCCACCTGCAACTCATCATGCAGGTAATTGGACACTCGCCCGCCGGCTTCGCGCTTGACGCTGATACGGTACTGGCCGGCATCGCTCAACGCCGAGAGGGAATAGTTGCGACGCACCTCTTCGCCGTCCAACACCAGCGTCATACCGATGTACTGGCCTGGCGCTGCCGCCAGGATCGGGCCGTTATCCACCGGGGCGAAATAGAAGGAGGTGATCTCGGCGCTCTCCTCTACCCGCTTGACCAGCGTGAACGACCGCGCACCGCGCCAGCCGCCAGGGGCTTGGGCTTTCTCGTCGTAAATGGCCGCTTCGGCGCCGATCAGGATATCCGCCAATTGCCCGTAGGCCGCGCCCCAGGCATTCATCACCTCCGGCGTGGCGATCTCGCTGCCCAGCACTTCAGAAATCGCCCGCAGCAGGCAGGCGCCCACAATCGGGTAATGCTCCGGCAGGATCTGCAAGGCCACATGTTTATTGATGATCTTGGCCACCAGATCGCCCAGTTGATCCAACTGGTCAATATGTCGCGCGTACATCAGTACCCCATTGGCCAGGGCGCGGGGCTGATCGCCGCTGGCCTGGTGGGCCTGGTTGAACAGCGGGCGAACTTCGGGGTACTCGGACAGCATCATGCGGTAGAAATGGGTGATCAGCGCTTCACCGCCACTTTCCAGCAGAGGCACGGTGGATTTGACGATGGCACGGTCTTGGGCACTAAGCATGAGAGCCTCCAGGGCTTCTTTAAAGATTACTCTTGAGTACTCAGCATTCGTGCCAACTAAAAATTCGTTAGTTATCAGTCAGTTGAAATAGATGTAGTCAGTATGACTTCCTACACGCTAGAGTCATAAGGACTACAAGGAGTCATTATGACTGCGCACTCACTGCTCACCACCCTCCTGCCTTTAGTGGCCGACTTGTCCCGCGACCTGCCGGAGGGCGAGCGTTACCGCCGCTTGCTGCAAGCCATGCGCACTCTGCTGCCCTGCGATGCCGCCGCGCTGTTGCGCCTGGACGGTGAAGCGCTGGTGCCGCTGGCGGTGGACGGCCTGAGCGCCGATACCCTGGGCCGACGCTTCAAGGTCAGCGAACACCCACGGTTTGCGGTGTTGCTCGCCAGCCCCGGCCCCACGCGCTTCGACAGCGACAGCGAGTTGCCCGACCCGTATGACGGCCTGGTGGACGGCCTGCACGGGCACCTGCCAGTGCACGACTGCATGGGCTGCCCGTTGTTTGTCGACGACCGGCCCTGGGGCCTGCTGACCCTCGATGCGCTCGACACCGAGCGCTTCGAACGGGTCGAGCTGGACGCCCTGCAAGCCTTCGCCAGCCTGGCCGCCGCCACCGTCAATGTGGCCGAACGCATCGAACGCCTGGCCCTGCGCGCCGAAGACGAACACCAACGCGCCGAAATCTACCGTCAGGCCAGCGGCCAACAACACAAGGAAATGATCGGCCAGAGCAAAAGCCACAAGCGCCTGGTGGAAGAAATCAAACTGGTGGGCGGCAGCGACCTCACCGTGCTGATCACCGGGGAAACCGGGGTGGGCAAGGAGTTGGTGGCCCAGGCGATTCACGCCGCTTCGGCGCGTGCCGACAAACCGCTGATCAGCCTCAACTGCGCGGCCCTGCCGGAAACCCTGGTGGAGAGCGAGCTGTTCGGTCATGTGCGTGGCGCCTTCACCGGCGCGCTGAACGAGCGTCGGGGCAAGTTCGAGCTGGCCAACGGCGGCACCTTGTTTCTCGACGAAGTGGGCGAGCTGTCCCTGACGGTGCAGGCCAAACTGCTGCGGGTGCTGCAAAGCGGTCAGCTGCAGCGCCTGGGCTCGGACAAGGAACACCACGTGGATGTGCGCCTGATCGCCGCCACCAACCGCGACCTGGCCGATGAGGTGCGCAATGGCCGCTATCGCGCCGACTTCTACCACCGCCTGAGTGTTTACCCGCTGCAAGTACCGGCCCTGCGCGAACGCGGTCGCGACGTGCTGTTGCTGGCGGGTTTCTTCCTCGAACAGAACCGTTCACGCATGGGCCTGGGCAGTCTGCGCCTGACCGGCGATGCCCAGGCAGCCCTGCTGGCCTACAACTGGCCAGGCAACGTGCGGGAGCTGGAACATTTGATCGGGCGCAGCGCGCTCAAGGCCCTGGGAAACTGTCGCGAACGTCCGAGGATTCTCAGCCTGAGCGCCGCCGACCTCGACCTGCCCGACGTCAGCGCGCCGCTAATCGAAGCCCCGCTACCATCGACGCCCATCACCGGCGATTTGCGCCAGGCCACCGAAGATTACCAACGGCAAATCATCAACACCTGCCTGGAACGCCACCAGCACAACTGGGCCAGCACCGCCCGCGAACTCGGCCTCAACCGCGCCAACCTCGCCCGCCTGGCCAAGCGCCTGGGGATAAAATAGCTCGCTGAACTCGGTCAAAAATGAGGGGGCAAGTCCTGATGCCAGTCCGATCCACCTCAGGCAATGACTATCAAAAGGGGGAGGGGGCTTGCCCCCGATAGCGGTACGTCAGTGATAGCTGGGCTGACTGTCACACCGTAATCGGGGGCAAGCCCCCTCCCACATTTGGTCCCGTCCAGGGCAGAAATTCATTCACGGAGTCCTTTACTGATGGGCATCAGTGACTTGCCCCTGTTCAGACTGTTCTCGCCTTCAAGACCGGACTCACAATCTTGGGCTTGCGAAATACCAACACATTCCCCGCCATCACCAACCCCAACCCCACCAGCGCCGGGGCGGTCCACTGATAGCCCTCGGCGAACGCCGACACATTCAACGCCACCACTGGAAACAACACCGTGCAATACGCCGCACGCTCCGGCCCCATACGCCCGACCAGCGTCAAATACGCGGTAAACCCAATCACCGACCCCGGAATCACCAGGTACCACAACGCGCCGATATACCGCGCGCTCCAGTCCATCTCGAACGGAATGCCACGCAGCACACACCAGGTCGCCAGCATGGCCGCGCCATACGCCATGCCCCAGGCATTGGTGGTCAGTGGCCTGAGCCCGGCCTTCTGCTGCAAGCTCGACAACATATTGCCGGCTGAGAAACACATCGTCCCCAACAGCGCCAACCCCAGGCCCAGCAAGGTCTGCGGGCTGGCGGTGTGCCCCACCAGCTCTGGCCAGAACAACAACCCCAACCCTGCCAACCCAAGGCCACCGCCCATCAACACGTTGCGGGCCACGCGCTGGCCGAAAAAGACCCGCGCGTTCAACGCGTTCCACAGCGTCGCGGTGGAAAACACCACCGCCACCAACCCGCTGGGGATCCATTGGCTGGCCGTGAGAAAGCACATGAAGTTGACGCAAAACAGGCACAACCCCTGGGCCAGGCAGATCAGGTGCCCGCGCCGGTTCATCACCTGCAACTTGCGGCTGAGCAATAGCAACGCAAACAACACCAACGCCGCCAGGGCGAAGCGATAGACGATGGACACGGGAATCGCTACCACGCCCAGTTGCCACTTGAGGGCGATCCAGGTGGTGCCCCAGATCAGCACGGTGAGTAAGTACAGGAAAAGGTTCATGACAGGCTCCATCGATTGAGCCTCAGTGTCGCCCCCAAGCCGCGCCCGGCTCTTGCACATTCTTGCGCTTTTGTCGGGTGCGCAGCGCACAGCGCCGGCAGTGCGGAGTAGGATGCAAGGCGTCGGAGAGTACACGCCATGTCAGATCTGGAATCCCTGCAAGTCTTCCAAGCCCTCAACCGCTCGCCCCACGCCCGCCTGGAAGCCTGCGCCGAGCTGGGTGACGGCCTCGCCGCGGCGCTGTGGAGCAATCATCATGACTCCCAGGACTACCAAGCGCCGGGGCATCACACCCTGTCGTGCTATGTGGGCGGCGGCACCGGTACGTTTCGGCGCGACCGGCCCGACACCAAGGGCGGCCCCGACAAGCTGTGCATCCTGCCCGCCGAGCATCAGTCCGGGTGGGTGATCAACGGCGAGATCCGCCTGGCCCATGTGTACTTCAGCCAGGAACAATTCGCCCTCGGTTGCGTGACCCTGCTCGACCGCGAACCACGCACTGTGCAGTTGCACGAGAGCACGTTTCTGGAAGACCCCAGGCAAGCCCAACGCTTTCACCAGTTGATCGCCCTGAACTGGCAGGAACCCGCCGAGCGTTTGCTGACCAGCAGCCTGGCCCACGAACTGCTCAACCACACTTTGCTCAGCCAGGTCGGCCTGCGCGACGGGCTGCGTTTGAAGGGCGGGCTGGCGCCGCACCAACGGCGGTTGTTGGTGGACTACATCGATTACCACTTGGAGGCTCCGCTCAGCCTCGGCCAATTGGCCGGGTTGTGCGCGTTGTCGGAATACCACTTTGCGCGGATGTTCCGTCAAAGCTTCGGCCTGCCGCCCCATCAATACCTGCTGGCGCGCCGCCTGGCTCGTGCGCAGAGTCTGTTGCGGGGCGGCACCCTGCCCCTTGGCGAGATTGCGCTGATATGCGGCTTCTCCAGCGCCAGCCATTTCACTCACCGCTTCCGCCAGGCCATGGGCGCCACGCCTGGGGAATATCGCCAGGCGTTCTGCGCCTAGGTCATCAAGCCCAACGTCTTGGCCTTGGCCACCGCTTGGGTGCGCCGCTCCACGCCGAGCTTGCTGTGGATGCGCCGTGCATGGGTCTTGACGGTATGCAGGGAGATAAACAATCGGTCGGCGATTTCCAGGTTGGAGTTGCCCAGGGCAATCAATTGCAGCACTTCCAACTCGCGCTGACTGAGTGGGTTTTCCACCGTGCCCGGGCTTGAGGCCTGGGGCTCCATCCCCAGTTCGCTCAACAGCCCCGGCGAGCGCAGACGCAATTCGCGAATCGCTTGCTGCACCTGGCAGCGCGCCGCCAATTCAAGCCCGGCGTGCAATGAACGACGCGCCAGGCCGGCATCGCCCAGTTGCCAAGCCACTTCGCCCAGCACCAGATGCAATTCGGTTTCCAGACAGAGCATGCCGCGCTGGTGGGTGGCGTCCAGCAGCGCTTGCAGGCGTGCCAGCGGCTGTTCGGCGCAACCCAGTTTTACCTCGGCCAGCACCAATAAGTATTCGAGGCGCGGGATCAACTCCAGGGTGGCCGGCGGCGCTTGTTTGGCCAGCGGCCCACGGAAGTGGCGCAGCACGCGGCGCAGCGCTTCCACGGTCAACTCGGCGCGGCCCTGCTGCAACCAGAAATGCCCGCTGACCAGCAGCAACACTGCGCGGTACACGGTGTCCGGCACCTGGCGTTGCTGCATCAGCCGTTCGGCCTCGCGCAGTTGAATGAATGCCTGGGCGTAATCGCCTCGGTTGGCCGCCAGCAGCGCCAGGCCAAGAAACCCGTAGAGCACGCGTTTGTCCTGGCTGTGCAGGCACAGGGGCAAGCCACTCTCAAAACACTCCTCGGCCAAGGCATCCTGCCCCTGGCGCAACGCCAGGTGCCCGCGGCGCAAGGCGATACGCCCGAGCAACGGTCCGGCCTTGAGCCGCTGCTTGAGCAACATCGTCTGCATATGCTCCAGCAGGCTCTGTGCCCGATGCGGCGCGCCGCGCTGTTCCAGTAACTGCGCGTGATCCAGCTCCAACAACGCTTCCAACAGCAATGAGCCATGGGCGCGCGCCAGGCACAGGGCTTCGCGGTTGAGGGTTTGTGCCACGTCCAATTCACCGCGCAGCAAGGCTTGCTGAGTGAGCCCCGACAGGCACATCAACCGCGAGGTCCAGGCGCTGTCGGGCAAGGCTTGCAAGGCCTCGATAAAGTGCGCGCGCGAACCCTCGGCGTCGCCGTCCAAATGCAGCAACCACCCCCACTGTGCCTGCCAGCGCGCCAGCAAGTGGCGCTGTTGCGCCGCCGTCGGTTGCGGGGCGAAACGCGCAAGTTGGTCGATGCACACCGCCGCCTGCTCGAAGCGCCCGGCAAACAGCAGCGCCGCCGTGACCAGCCCCACCAACTGCGCTGAACCGAGCATCAGTTCGTCGCCATGCTCCTCGTGCAGGCGCAACAGCAACACCGCGTTCTGCTGACGGAACAGGTCTTCGAAACTGAAATGCTGCAACAGGCTTACCGCCACTTCGTATTCTTCGGCCAGCAGCGCCTGTTCGAAGGCGGCCTGCCAGTCCTGCTCGGCGGTGAACCATTGGCAGGCGCGACGGTGCCAGGAGCGCTTGGTCGGCCAGGGCTCGTCGCGTATCAAGCGTGCCAGGGGTGGGAACACCTGCAACCAATCGCTGCTTTCCCACGCTTGGATAAACGCGCCGAGGGCCTGTAGGTCACGCAGGTACTGATCACCGTCGCCCGCGCCGAACAGGTGCTCGCACAGTCCGGTGTTGAAACGCGGCAGGTGGGCCAGCACGCGCCACGCGTCGGCCAGTTCGGGGGGCAACGTGCTGAACAGTTCGTGTTGCAGGTAATCGAGTAGGGTCTTGTCGGGATGCCCGTCGCCCAGCAACGCGATGCGCACACCGGCGCACCAGCCGGCGCTGAATTGCAGTACGCCCTCGACGGACTGCCCCGGCGCATGGCTGAGCAGCGCCTGGATCTCTGCGGCGCTGAAGGCCAGCTCCGCGCCGCATTCCAGCAGTTCGTCGTCCAGCAGCAGCCGCGGCCAATTGCACGCCGGCCGCCGCCGCGCGCCTAGCCACCAGGTCAGCGCCGGGCTGCTGGCGGTAAACAGGCGGTCGAGCAAGGCATCGGTTGCGGGAGCGGGCAAGCGGCAAAAGTCATCGAGGAACAACCACGCCGGCGCCTGCCAGCGACCCAGGTCCTGTAGCAACGTGGCTTCATCGGTAAAGGGCAACCCCAGGTTATGCGCCAAGCGCTGGCAGAGATCGAGGGGGTCGAGCGCCACGCCGTTGAGCGGCAGCCAGTACACCTGACAGCCTTCGGGCGCCTGCAATGCGCACTCGGCAAGCAGCGCGCTCTTGCCACTGCCGCCGGGGGCGCACACCAACTTTACCCGCGCGGCAGACGCCAGCAACGGCTCAGCCAGTCGCGGGCGCAGCAGATGATGGGCGGACAGCCGAGGCATGAATCCAGGACGGTCCAGGCAGCGAGTCATGGCGGTCATTGCTGCATCCTGCGTTTTTATTGTTATGCAACCTGACGCGTACCCTAGACCCGTGGCGGGCGATTGTTGAAGAAGTATTCAGCGGGGTGATTGAAGGCCATGCATAAAACCCAAGGTGGGAGGGGGCCAGCCTCGTCCCACCTTGGCTCCGGGATCAGCGCACGCCTTCAGCTCGCAACGCCGCCGGGGTGTAGTCCGCCGCCTTGGCCGCGAACCCGAACACGAAGCTGCTCTTCTCCTCGTTCTTCATCCCCAGCGCGATATAACGCCCGGCGATCAAGTCATACAGGGTCTCGACGGTATACGCCGGCACCTGATGGTCGTAGTAGAACTGCGAATGACCTTCGGCAACCCGCCACAGTTGGCCACGGCCGTCATAGTGATCCACCAGCGCGACTTGCCAGCTGTCTTCATCGATGTACATGTGACGCTTGGCATAGATGTGGCGCTCGCTCGGCTTGACCGTGCCGACCACTTCCCACACGCGGTGCAGCTCGTAGCGGGTCAGGTCCTGGTTGATGTGGCCGGCCTTGATGATGTCGTCGTACTTGAGCGACGGCGAGTCGAGCTTGTAGCTGTTGTAGGGGATGTACATCTCTTTTTTGCCCACCAGCTTCCAGTCATAGCGGTCGGGCGCGCCGGAGAACATGTCGAAGTTGTCGGTGGTGCGCAGGCCGTCGGACGCGGTGCCCGGCCCGTCATAGGACACTTGCGGCGCCCGCCGCACGCGGCGTTGACCGGCGTTGTAGATCCACGCCAGGCGCGGCTCTTTCACCTGGTCGAGGGTTTCGTGCACCAGCAGCACGTTACCCGCCAGGCGCGCCGGCGCGGTCACCGATTGCTTGAAGTAACTCAACACGTTGGCCGCCTTGGCCGGGTCGATATCCGGGATGGCCTGTGGCACCGCCACTTCTTCCTCGAAGCGGATCGGCGTGTAGCTGCCATTGGTCTGTGGAGTGGCCTGGGTGATGATGCGACGCAGGTTGCCGCCGTGATAACGGGTGATGTGGTTCCACAGCACTTCCACGCCATTCTTGGGAATCGGGAACGCGTAGTAACGATTGCCGGTGAAGTTCTCCAGGCCGTTACCGTCGTTGATCGCCTTTACGTTCAGCGCGCTGCGTTTGATTGATTCATAGATATCAGGCGGCAGGTTCACCGTGCGGTGGCTGGGGTAGACCGGAATCTTGTAGGTCTCGGGGTAGCGCTTGAACATCGCCACTTGGCCGTCGGACAGTTTGTCCTTGTACTTGTCCACCGTAGCGGCGGTGATCACAAACAGCGGTTTTTCATTGGCGAACGGGTCAGCCAGAAAGCCTTTGCTGTCCACCGCGCCGGCATTTTTGGGGATGCCACCGGTCCAGGCCGGGATCGAACCGTCGGCATTACCAGCCTTCTCCGCGCCCACCGGAGTGAGGGTGGTGCCAAGCTTGGCGGCTTCCTCCGGGGAAACCGCGGCCCATACGTTGGCGGCCAACAAGCTGAGGGCCAACACTGCAATTGTCTTACGCATACGTTCTTGTCCTTCTCTAAGCCAAATCAGAAGTTCACGCCGAAGCTGAGGGCGAGGAAGTCACGGTCGGTCAGGGTGTTGTAGTCGCCGCCGAAGAAGTCGGTGTAGCTGAGGCTGGCGGTGTAGGTGCTGCGGTAGTCGGCATCGACGCCCACGCTGATGGCCTTGGCGCCTTTGTTGAAGAGGCCGTTGGGGCCGTAGCCGGCAACGTCATGGGACCAGGACAGGTTGGGTTTGAGGTTCACCCCGGCAATCGCGTTGTTGTAGTCCAGGATCGCCCGCGCGCGGTAACCCCAGGACGTCGAGGTGACGAAACCGTCGGTGTCGCCCTGGAATCCGTAAGCGCCATACACCGAGTCGCGGCCGTAACGCAGTTTGGATTTGTCTTCCAGGCCCGCCACATGCACCACGGCCGCTTCGCCCACCACCGTCAGACGCTCAGCGCCCAACACCTGGTCGAAGAACTGGGTCATGGAGCTCTGGATCTGGGTGATTTCCTTGCGGCGGTAGCCGGTGTTGTCATCCCCGAAGTTGCTGCGAATCGGCGAGGCCGCCTGGCCGGCGACCGGGTTGATCAAGGCCAGGGTCAGGTCGGTGGTGTTCAGTTGCACCGGCGCATTTGGCCGGTAGCTGATCTCCCCGGTCCAGGCCGTGCCGGTGGGCAACGTGGTGGAGAAACTGGCGCCGAACAGTCGGATATCTTCCGGATAATCGAGGTAGTACTGGCCACGCCCGAGCATCAGGCTTTGCACCAGGCCCGCACCGGACCCAGGTGCCAGGCCATTGGCCGCGCCGGCGATGGCGCCGAGGGTGGCCAGGCTGGTGTTGTTGGTGATGGTGCCCACGGTCGGGGTACGGCTGTGGTAGTTCATGAAGTACAGGCCGTACTCGGTGTCGTCGCCCAACCAGCGCAACGCGGCGCCGAACTGGCCGGAATCCCGCGCATCGCGGTCGCCGGCACGCCGCACGATCACCCCTTCATTGGCCACACTAAAACCCTGGCCGAACGCCGCCGCTACCGGTTGCAACGGGCGGATGGCCGGGTTGCCGACTGTGTAGTTATTGGTGCAACCGTCCGCCGCCACATCGCCACCGAAGAACGTGCCGCAGTTGTCCAACACGGTCTGGTCCCATTCCAGCTGATAGAAACCTTCCACGGTCAGCTGGTTGGTCAGGCTCTGGGACGCGAACAGCATGTTGACCGGGATCAGGCCTTCCTTGATCTCGGCGCCCGGCCGACGAAACGCTGACACGTCGATCGGGTTGATGCTGTTGATGGAGTTACCGATGAAGGTGCTTTCGCCCCAACTGACCACCTGCTTACCGGCGCGTACGGTGCCCGGCAGGTCGCCCAGGGAATAGTTGTGGTAGACGAACGCATCGAGGATCTCTGCGCCGCTGGATTTGGCGCCTTCCTTGCGGTTGTGGTCGCTGATGGGCTTGAACTCGCGGTCTTCGTCCTTGAGTTCGAAGTCGTACCAGTATTTGCCGCGCACGAACACGCCGGTATCGCCGTACTTCAGCTCCAGGTCGTGCAAGCCTTTAAAGATTTTGGAGAAGGTCTCGCCCTTCTTGAAGTTGAGGCGTCCGTCATCCCCCGTGGAAGCCTGGCCCGTGCCGCCGTTGACGGTGCCCACGAGCTTCTTGTCGGCATCGCGCATGCCCCAACTCGAACCGACCGACAGCGACGAATCGAATTGCCCTTCGATCTCGCCAATGTTGAACGAAACAGCCTGCGCCTGAGCACAGCAACCCAACGCAACCGCAGCAGCCAGCGCCTGTGGCGTGAAGATGGCGCGCATTGTTGTTTTTGTCATGCGTCTTCCCCGGTGAGTGACAGAAGGCCCCACCCTACTGCCGCGCATCAGGAGCGATAAGCGCACCAAGGAGGGATTCGTGTTGTCGCTCGAAAGGATTACAGGCCGCTCTGGCTGGGTGCGGGCGCGGGTATGCGCCGGGTGGATGGCGCACTATCAGAAGCATGGATGGCGAACTTAAGACTGTTGCCGGATACGTAACAGTCCTTGTCCTGAACCGCTATTACTCATCTTGTTACAAACCGCTATTCTGACCGGGCTCTCAGGGCAAACCGCCCGCTTCCAGGTTTGGAAGACAAGCTCAAGTTCAATAGATTGATGCCTTCTTTCAATCTGTTACCGGTGTTCACTGACGTTGATTTGTTGCTCCTTGATCAAACGTCTTACTTCGGCCGCTGCCTGTGCAGCGGCCTTTTTTATGCGCGAAACAAACGGGGCGCCATCAGCGCCCCGTGGGATTCAAGCATGTTCAGGCAATGATCACAGGCTGTATTTCTGCAAGTTGGCCATCATCTCCTTCAACGCTTCGATATTGTCCTTGGGGTGCGCGGCGCCTTCGAAGTCGCAGATCTGCGCCCAATGGGCGGCCACGTCGTCCGGGGAGAACCCGGCTTCGGGGTCGAAGCCCACGCCCAGGCTGCGCTCCCAGCGGGTCTTGCCGATCCAGCCGCCGCCCACTTCGAACAGCCCCGAGGTTTCCTGGCAGGCCTCACTGCCCAAGTACACCACCAGCGGGCTGACCAGCTCCGGCTTGAGGCGTTCGAACACCTGCGGCGGAATCAGGCCTTCGGTCATGCGCGTGGCGCCGGTCGGGGCGATGGCGTTGACCAGGATGTTGTTCTTGCGGCCTTCCAGCGCCAGGGTGCGGGTCAGGCCGTACAGGCCGAGCTTGGCCATGCCGTAGTTGGACTGGCCGAAGTTGCCGTAGATGCCCGAGGTGGACGCGGTGAAGATCACCCGGCCATAACCTTGCTCGCGCAGATGGGGCCAGGCGGCGCGGGTGACTTTGTAGGCGCCTTCGACATGCACCCGGTAAACCAGGTCCCAGTCGCTGTCGTCCATTTTATGAAAGGTCTTGTCCCGCAGAATGCCGGCGTTGTTGACCACCACGTCGATACGGCCAAACGCATCGAGAGCGTTCTGCACGATCTTGTCACCGTCGGTGACAGAGTCATGGTTGGCCTCGGCGATACCGCCCGCCGCACGAATCTCCGCCACCACACGGTCAGCCGCCGACGCACTGGCGCCCTCGCCCTGGGTCGAACCGCCGAGATCGTTGACCAGCACCTTGGCGCCATGCCGGGCGAACAACAGCGCATGGGCCCGGCCCAAGCCGCCGCCGGCACCGGTGACGATCACGACCTTATCCTGAAACTGCACTGACTCACTCATACCGAACTCCAATGGCGACAATGGGAATGGCTGGAGTGTCAGGCACAGGGCCTTTGGTCACAATAAATACGGTCGCGGCTGAATGGTGCGCGATAAGGCTGAGGGATATTGCGTGCCTCAGGAATAGGCCACCTGCGACGCGGGCCGCCCGACCCGATCACGAAATGCCAGGTAGTGCTTGAGCACCTGCACCGGCGCCTCGACCTGTGGGTAATGGCCGATATTGGCCAGCAGCACCGTATCGGCATTCGGTATCAACTGCTGGTAACGCTCCACCATGTGGGCACCGGAAATCGGGTCGATCTCGCCGTCGATCACCCGCAACGGCACGCCTCCCCTTTGCATGGCTTGCACCCAACGATCGCGCAGGCGCCGACGTTGGGGGATGTAAGCGATCAATTTGTGCAAGATGCGCGGGCCATCGTTGCAACTGATCAGGCTCCAGTAATCATCCAGGGCACTTTCGCTGGGGCGGGTGGAGGGGCCGAAAATCTGGCTGAAGCTTTTCGACAGGGCATTGCGCCCGAAGGCCCGCCCGATCATCCAGCCCAATGGGCTGAGAAGGAGTTTCTGCACCAGCGCCGGGCGATGGGTTTCCGGAAACAGCCCACCGTTGAGAAACACCCCGCTGGCCATCCGGAAGCGGCCTTCATAGTGCCGCGCCAGCAGTTCCTGGGCGACGCTGTCGCCATAGTCGTGGGCCAACACATGCACCGGTTGACCCACACGCAGGTGGTCGAGCAGGGCCTGCTGCAAATCCGCCTGTTCCAGCAGGCAGTAGCCATGGTCCATGGGCTTGTCCGAATCGCCGAAACCGAGCATGTCGCAGGCGATCACCAGGTAGCGCTGGGCCAGGGCTTGCCACAGGTAATGCCAGTCCCAACTGGCCGTGGGAAAACCGTGGATCAGCAACAGCGGCTCGCCCTGCCCCGCTACCCAGTAGCGGATGGTACGGCCATGAAAGTCGAAATCCTGGCCACGCTTGCGCCAGGCTCGAAGCGGGATCTCGGCGATTGGCATCAGGTTTTATACCCAGGGTTTTGATGGTCCAGCTTACGCAACAACGCCGGCCAGGCCAGCGCGCCGCCCATGCCTTGAGCGCTCTTGGTGACGGCCGCGCTCATGGCCTTCGCTCCCGCGAGAATCTGCGGCTCGATGCCAATCAGCTCGGCGCCGCCGGTTTGCGCCAGTACTTGGATTTCACAGGCGCGCTGGAAGATAAACATCATTAGGAACGTGTCGGCGATGCTGGCGCCACAGGTCAGCAGGCCATGGTTGTGCAACATCAGAAATTGACTGTCGCCCAGATCGGCTTGCAGGCGGGCCTTTTCCTCGTGGTTCAGCGCCACCCCTTCGTAAGCGTGATAGGCCAGGCTGGAGAGCACGAAGATCGATTGCTGACTGATGGGCAATACGCCCTGTTTCTGCGCAGCCACGGCGACACCGGCGGCGGTGTGGGTGTGCAGCACGCAGGTCACATCGTGGCGCACTTCATGGATGGCGCTGTGGATGGTATAGCCGGCCGGGTTGATGTCATAGGGGCTGTCCATGCGCTTGTTGCCGGCCTGGTCGACCTTGACCAGGCTCGACGCGGTGATCTCGTGGAACATCAGGCCGTAGGGGTTGATCAGGAAATCGTCGGTGCCCGGCACTTTGGCCGAGATATGGGTGAAGATCAGATCGTCCCAACCATGCATCGCCACCAGGCGATAGCACGCGGCAAGGTCGACACGCGTTTGCCACTCGGCAGCGCTGACTTGGGCCTGGACATTGTGTGGCGATACAACCGGGGCTAGGCTCACGGTGATGACCTCCTTGGCGCACGTTCTTATTGTTTTTTTTAAGGGATGGGCCAGTCTAGTCAGGCGGCTTGGCTGGCGGAGTCGCCTTGGCAGCCAGCTTGATGACTGTGCGAGTCAGCTTTGAGAATAGTTGAAATTCGTACAGGCGCCGTCAGAGAAGCGCCGCCAATAAAGGCGCGGCAAACAGGTTGAGCAGGCCGGTCAGCACCATCACCAGGCCAGCCACCGAGCCTTCTTCGCCACCCACCTCATGGGCGCGGCTCACACCCGCACCATGGGCGCCTACCCCGAACAGCGCGCCACGCGCCAACGGCGTGCGCAACGGCAGCCATTTGAGCAACACGCCGCCGAGCATGGCGCCGATCACCCCGGTGAACATCACGAATACAGCCGTGAGTTCCGGCACCCCGCCCAGGTCGGATGACACCGGCATCGCGAACGGCGTAGTGATCGAGCGCGGCACCAGCGACAACGCCACCGAGCTGTCTAACGCAAGCGCTTTGGCCAGGCCAAACGAGGTGGCGATGGAGGCTGCGCTGCCCGCCACCATCCCCAGCAACAACGCCGACCAGTGGCGCGCCAACAAACGGCGCTGCTGCCATATAGGCACCGCGAACGCCACGGTGACTGGGCCTAGCACCCCAATCAACCAGTGGGTGTCGGTGGCGTATTCGGCATAGGCGGTATGCATCGGCGCCGCCACCGCCAGCAGCAACACCGGCACCAGGACCAACGGCGACAACAGATAACGCCCGGTGCGTCGATACAACCAACGGCTGAAGACATAGGCGCCGAGGGTCAGCGCAAGCCAGAACACCGGCATCAGTTCAAGCTTCATGGCGCAACCTCCAGCGGCACACCAGCTCCACGGTAAACGCCGTGACCAGCATCACCGCCAAGGTGCTGCAACCGATCACCAGCAGGATGCGCCAGCCTTCGTTGCGTACCAGGCCGCCGTAGTCCAACAGGCTCATCAATGCAGGAATAAAGAACAGCAGCATTTCCGCCATTAACACACCGGCGCCCAATTGCAGCGTGGCCGGTTGCACCAAGCCACTGGCGAAGGCCACCAGCAACAAGCCCAGGCCCACCACGCCGCCGGGAATCGGCCAGGCCAGCCAGGCGGCCAATTGGCATCCCAGCAGGTAGATAGCCAGCAGCACCACCAGTTCGGTCAACAGGCGGCCAAGGGGTTTAAAGGTAAGACGATTCATGGTTGGGGTCCTCGCAGGGCTCCTATTTTAAAGAGGCCATGCCTATCCCCGAAGCGAATTGTTAGACTGCCATCCATTCCAGACTGGAATCGGACCCATGGAATTCAAACAGCTGCGCAGTTTTGTCGAAGTGGTTCATCGCGGTGGGTTTACGCAGGCCGGTAAAACCCTGCACATCAGCCAATCGGCGGTCAGTAAGCAGGTCGCACAATTGGAATACAGCCTCGGCACGCCGCTGCTGGAGCGCACCGGTTCGCACATTCGGTTGACCGCCGCCGGCCGCGTCGTGTTGCAACGCGCCGAAGCCATGCTGCGCTTGCAAAGCGAACTGCAGAGCGAACTGGACGACATGCAACAGCTCACCCGTGGCGAGTTACGCCTGGGCCTGCCGCAGCTAGGCGGCGATACCTTGTTCGCCGAGCTATTTGCCGAATACCGCCGACGCTACCCCAACGTGACCATCCAATTGCTGGAAGGCGGCACGCGCAGCATCGAACAGGCGATTCTCAACGGCGAATTGGAAGTGGGCGGCAGCCTGATGCCCAGCGATCCGGCGTTTGCCTGGCAGGCGTTCTGCGATGAACCGCTGGACGCGTTGCTGCCCGTGGATCACCCCTTGGCGCAACAACCACAAGTACGCCTGGAGGCGCTGGCCGACACACCGTTCCTGATGTATCAGCGCAGCTTCGTGTTGAATGATCGGCTGCTGCAAGCCTGCCAAAGCTTGGGCTTTACCCCCAAGGAAGCCGGGCGCAGCGGCCAGGCGGATTTCCTTGCGGCCCTGGTGGCGGCCGGCCAGGGCGTGGTGCTGCTACCCAGCGTGGTCGCCCGTGGGCTGGTGCGTCCGGGGGTGGTGCGCGTGCCCCTGCAAGCGCCGGATTATCTGCGCTGGGACATTGCTTTTATCTGGCGCGAAGGCGCTTATTTGTCGAAAGCCGCCCAAGCCTGGCTGGCGCTGTTGCGTGAGTACCCACTCAACCGCGCAGTGCCGTGATCAACTCGCCCAGCCACGGTTCGGCGTCGGTTTCCGGGGTCACGCTTTCGCTGGCATCCAGGCGCAGCATCGGCAGCACTTCGCGCACGCCCAGCTCGCCGAACAGCTCGCGCATCTGCTCGCCACCGGCACAGAAGGTATCGCCGTAGCTGGCGTCGCCCAAAGCGATTACCGCGCCAGGCAAACCGCGCAAGGCAGCGGGTAGTTGATCGCGAAGTGTCGAGTACAGAGGCTGGAGGTTGTCGGGCAATTCACCCATGCCGGTGGTGGACGTCACGGCCACGAGCGCCTGGGGGGCATACGCCTGCACGTCCGCCAGGGTGGCGCGAGGATCGTGCCAGGCCTCGAAGCCCGCGGCTTTGAGGATGCCGACAGCGTGGCGGGCCACTTCTTCTGCGGTGCCGTACACCGAGCCGGAAAGGATGGCGACTTTCATCAATCTGATCCTGTAGTTGAGCGAAAGCCTGGGATATTAACAGCTGGCGCAAAAATTTCGCGGTGCCCAGTGCAAGATTCAGCACTTGCCATAAACTGCACATTCCACCGACATGCCATGGACCGCTCAATGATTAATGCCAAGCTGATGCAACTGGTCATCAATGCGTCGAACGACGGTATCGTCGTCGCCGAACGCGAAGGCAAAGACAAACCGCTGATTTACGTCAACCCGGCATTCGAACGGCTGACCGGTTACACCTTGGATGAAATCCTCTATCAGGACTGCCGCTTCCTGCAATCGGGCGATCGCGACCAACCCGCGCTGATGGCCATTCGCGACATACTGGAAAGCGGCGGCGCCTGCCGAGAAATCCTGCGTAATTACCGCAAGGACGGCAGTCATTTCTGGAATGAGCTGTCGCTGTCGACGGTTTATAACGAGGCCGACAAGCAGACGTATTTTGTCGGTGTGCAAAAGGATGTTACCCAGCAGGTCAAGGCCCAACAGCGCGTGGCCCAGTTGGAAGCCGAACTGGCCCAGGTCAAGGCCGAGCTTGCTGCCCTTCGCGCGACCAGCGGAACAAACAAAATTTAGAAAACAGGGTCACTAAAGGGGATAATGGCGCTTTAGCACCTCCTACCGAGCAACGGCGATGCCACGCAACGCACTTCTGACCCAGGATGAACTGGACTTCATTCAGAACATGCAGCACAACCCGCAACTCAACCTGCGGGATTCTTCGTCGAGCCTGACCGTCAACGGCGGCGCGCAGATTCGCGATCTACTCACCCGCCTCGCGGCTCATGACCATGTGACCATCCAGGCGCAGTTCGACAACCAGCAACTGACCTTCCCTTTGCAGTTGGTAGAGGACGAGTTCAATGCGGTGCATCTGCGGCTAGGCGTGCCGAGTATTTTCGAAGACGGGCCCATGATTCGCCCGTGGCGGCTGGCGCTGGAAACGCCGGTGGCATTGGAGAATGTCCGGGGCATCCCTGGCGCCCTGTGGGTGCATGAGGTGTCATTCAAAGGCGTGCTGGTGGAAATCCGCGGGCGCTTCAAGCCGCCGAAAACCTTCGCGTTGTGGTTCAGCCCTTCCGGCTACGAGCGCATCGCCCTGCGCGGCACGCTGCAACGGGAAACCGCGCGGGGCCTGTTCGCCTATCGCATTAGCCAGAGCAACGTGGACGAAACCGAACGCCTGCGCCACTTCATCCTGCACCAGCACCGCTTGGCTCACCCGCACGTGCATGCCTGAAATCAGGTATCGAGGCTGCCGCTGAGAAACTGCTGCAAACGGCGCTGCATCACCGGCCCGTCATTGCCCAAGCAGCCGATGGAAGAACCCGCCAGGTCGTTTTCGGCCAGGTCTGAAGCATCCCCGGCGATAAATAGCGGGCAATCCAGGGTTTGCACCAGGCGGTTCAACCGCGCAGCCAGGTCGTGGTTATGGGCATGATTGGAGAAGATCACCAGCGCCTGGGGCTGGATCTTCTGGCAGACCAGCGTCAACTCGTCGAAAGGCTGGCCCATCCCGAGCACCCTCACGGCTAGGCCGTCGCGCGCCATCAGCAAGCCCGCCACCAGCAATTCCAACTTACGGCATTCGCCCGGCAGAGCCGCCAGTAAAACTCGACGCGGTGCTGCGGCGCTTGCCAGTTGCAGACGCTGCGATACTTGCATGCGCAGGAAGGCGTCGAAGAACAACCATTCACTGGCCTGGCCGAAGCGTCCTTGATGGCGCAGCAGCTCATTCCATAACGGCATCAGGACGTCTTGGAATGCGACGCTGACGGGGTAGGTGGCAAGCACCTGGCCGTACAGGCTCTCCAGTTGGCGGTCATCGAAACCACTGATGGCCTGTCTCAGCCGTGCCTGTAACTGCAGCCATTCATTCTCCTGCGGCGCAACCCCTTCGGCGCGGACCGCTGCAGCCTGGCGAGCATCCCGGGCGAGAATCTTGCCCACTTTACTGACCGCCACGCCACGCTCGATCCAACTGAGGATGCGATTGACCGTCTCAATATCGTGCCGGGAGTACAACCGATGCCCGCTTTCAGTGCGCATCGGTTGGATCAGACCATAGCGTCGCTCCCATGCACGCAGGGTGACGGGGTTGATGCCTGTCATTCTGGACACTTCGCGGATCGGAAACAGCTCTTGAGAATCCGTCGAGTCTGAATGCGAAATACTATCAACGGGGGCAATGATCAAAGGCATTTAAGACCAAGAACCAACGGTAAACGGGGCCTCATTTAACGCCTTTAAAGCTGTCTATTTCAAGACCTGTGCTTTTCAGACCAATGTGCTGGTGTATTGGCTGAATTCAGGAATAATCCTTGCCTGTTTTTTCCACGTCGCTGCATTACCCCGCAGCCTCGTCTGTGTGCCACCTACCCGGTCAAGCGCACCTGTCTATTTGGAGATACACAATGTCTACCTCTCCCGTCACCCTGATGGTCGCCCGCCGTGTGGCTAAGGGACGCTACGAAGAACTGATGGCCTGGCTGCGCGAAGGCGAGCAACTGGCCACTGACTTCCCCGGTTACCTGGGTTCGGGCGTACTCGCGCCACCGCCCAACGACGATGAGTTCCAGATCATTTTCCGGTTTGCCGATGAACAGACCCTGCACGCCTGGGAGTTTTCGGCGTCGCGCAGTGCCTGGCTGAGCCGGGGCAGCGACTTGTTTGCCGACCCGTCCGAGCACCGTGTGCGTGGCATCGACGGCTGGTTCGGCGCAGTGGGTGCGCGTCCACCGCGCTGGAAGCAGGCGGTGGCGATCTGGCTGGCCTTTTTCCCGGTGTCGCTGCTGTTCAACTTTGTGTTGGGGCCGCTGCTCAACGGGCTGGAGCTGGTGCCTCGGGTGCTGGTCAGTACCCTGGCGCTGACGCCACTGATGGTTTACCTGTTCATCCCGCTGTCGACCCACCTGCTGGCGAACTGGCTGCACCCCACCCAGCCACCGCCCAAGGCCACCGAAGCGGCGGCGTGAGTACAGGGGCGGCGTGTCGCTGGTATGATTCGAGCCTGCCAGCGACGCGAGCCTCCCATGACTGCAACGAACGCCCCGATCCTGATCACCGGCGCCGGCCAGCGTGTCGGCCTGCATTGCGCCCATCGCCTGCTGGACGAGGGTCAACCGGTTATTTTCAGTTACCGCAGCGAACGCCCCGGCGTGCAGGCCTTGCGCGAACGCGGCGCGATCGGCATTTTCGCTGACTTCTCCAGCGAGGCCGGGGTGCTGGCGTTTATCGCGCAAGTGCACACCCGCACTCAAAGTCTGCGCGCGATCATTCATAACGCCTCGGCCTGGATCGCGGAAACCCCGGGTGATGAAAGCCGCGCGTTTATCGACATGTTCAATGTGCACATGCTTGCGCCGTACCTGATCAACCTGCATTGTTCACCTTTGCTGCAACGCTCTTCACCCGCCGATATCGTGCATATCAGCGATGACGTGGTGCGCAAGGGCAGCCGCCAGCACATCGCCTATTGCGCCACCAAGGCCGGGCTCGACAGCCTGACCCTGTCGTTCGCCGCGCAGTTCGCGCCGCGGATCAAGGTCAACGGCATTGCGCCGGCCATGGTGATGTTCAACGAGGGTGATGACGCGGCCTATCGCGCCAAAGTCCTGGCCAAATCGGCACTGGGCATCGAGCCCGGCCCCGACGTGATCTACCAGAGCGTGCGTTACCTGTTGGATAACCCTTATGTCACCGGTACCACCCTGACCGTCAATGGCGGGCGGCATATCAAGTAAGCCGTTTTGAGGATGTTGTATGACCTTTTCCCTGCCCCACCATTACCGCGAGATCCTCATGGGCCTGGGCGAAGACCCGGAACGCGAAGGCTTGCTCGATACCCCCAAGCGCGCCGCCAAAGCCATGCAATACCTGTGTCATGGCTACGAGCAGAAGCTGGAAGAGATCGTTAATGGCGCGCTGTTCGCCTCCGACAATGACGAAATGGTGATCCTCAAGGACATCGAGCTGTATTCGCTGTGCGAGCACCACCTGCTGCCCTTTATCGGCAAAGCCCATGTGGCGTATATCCCGACCGGCCGCGTGCTGGGCCTGTCGAAGCTGGCGCGCATCGTCGACATGTTCGCCCGACGCCTGCAGATCCAGGAAAACCTCACGCGGCAAATCGCCGATGCGATCCAGGAGGTCACCCAGGCCGCCGGCGTGGCCGTGGTGATCGAGGCTCAGCACATGTGCATGATGATGCGCGGCGTGGAGAAACAGAATTCAACCATGAACACCTCGGTGATGCTCGGCGCGTTTCGCGAGTCGAACACCACGCGCATGGAGTTCCTGCAACTGATTGGACGGAGCAAGTAGCAATGCCACAACTTCAACCAGGCATGGCGCGCATCCGGGTCAAGGACCTGTGCCTGCGTACCTATATCGGCATCAATGAGGACGAAATCCTCAATAAGCAGGACGTGCTGATCAACCTGACCATCCTGTATGCCGCCCAGGAAGCCGTGCGCGACAACGACATCGACCACGCGCTGAACTACCGCACTATCACCAAGGCCATCATTGCCCATGTGGAGGGCAACCGCTTTGCCCTGCTGGAGCGCCTGACCCAGGAGCTGTTGGACCTGGTGATGAGCAACGCATCGGTGCTGTATGCCGAAGTCGAAGTGGACAAGCCCCACGCGCTGCGGTTTGCCGAGTCGGTGTCGATAACGTTAGCTGCAAGCCGCTAGCTACAAGCTGCAAGCTATTGGCCAACCCCATTCCAACTTGCAGCTTGAAGCTCATCCGCTTGAAGCTGCCTCGAAGAGCCCCACGATGAACGATCAACAACGCCTCGAACTCGAAGCCGCCGCCTTCCGCCGACTGGTAGCGCATCTGGACAGCCGCAAGGACGTGCAGAATATCGACCTGATGAACCTCGCCGGCTTTTGCCGTAATTGCCTGTCCAAGTGGTACAAGGCCGAGGCCGATGAGCGCCAGATCGAGCTGAGCCTCGATGACGCCCGTGAAGTGGTGTACGGCATGCCGTACGCCGAGTGGAAAGCCCAATACCAGAAAGAAGCCAGCGCCGAGCAACAGGCCGCGTTCGCCCAAGGAAAATCCCATGACTGATCTGAACAATCTGCGCGCCAGCCTTAACAGTGGCGAGCACGCTTTTGCCGATACCCTGGCGTTTGTCGCGGCCGGTTACGATTACCAGCCCCAAGCGTTCACCAATGGCAACGTGGAAAACGCCGCTTTGCAGAACGAAGGTTCGTGCAAGACCCTGGGATTGGCCCTGCTGGAAGGCTTGAGCGATCAGGAAGCGCTGCTGGCGTTTGGGGAGCACTACCGTGCGGTGGTGGCCACGCCGGAGGGCAGTGACCATGGCAATATTCGCGCGTTGATGGCCCATGGGTTGGCCGGGGTGAGATTTGCGGCACAGCCCCTGACGCGCAAGTCCTGAGTCAGATGCAGGTAATAGGCTTGCCCAGATAGTGTCGGGTCAGCCAACTATTCAACAGCGGGTACATCTGCATCGGGGGCAAGCCCCCTTCCACAATTTTGATCGGGTCCATGCCTCCACAATGCGACAAGTTGAAGGCAAGCGCAGATTCAGTGTGGGAGGGGGCTTGCCCCCGATAGCGGTGTCCAAAAAAAACCGGCCTCGCAGCCGGTTTTTTTATATGGGCACTTTAGAACGAAGCATCCTTCAAACCGTCGAGGTAACGCTCGGCATCCAGGGCAGCCATGCAACCGGCGCCGGCCGAGGTGATGGCCTGACGGTATACGTGGTCAGCCACGTCACCGGCGGCGAAGATACCTTCGATGTTGGTGGCGGTGGCGTTGCCTTCACGGCCGCCCTGTACCACCAGGTAACCGTCTTTGGCTTCCAATACGCCTTCGAACAGCGAAGTGTTCGGGGTGTGGCCGATGGCGATGAACACACCGTCGACTTTCAGCTCGTCGAAGCTGCCGTCGTTGTTTTTCAGGCGAGCACCGGTCACGCCCATATTGTCGCCCAGGACTTCGTCCAGGGTGGCGTTGAGCTTGAGGATGATTTTGCCTTCGGCGACGCGGGCGTGCAGCTTGTCGATCAGGATCTTTTCGGCACGGAAGGTCTCACGGCGGTGGATCAGGGTCACGGTGCTGGCGATGTTGGCCAGGTACAGCGCCTCTTCCACGGCAGTGTTGCCGCCACCAACCACGGCGACCGGCTTGTTACGGTAGAAGAAACCGTCGCAGGTGGCGCAGGCGGACACGCCCTTGCCCATAAACGCTTCTTCCGACGGCAGGCCCAGGTAACGAGCGCTGGCACCGGTGGCGATGATCAGGGCATCACAGGTGTACACGCCGCTGTCGCCGGTCAGGCTGTAAGGCTTCTTCGAGAAATCGACCTGGTTGATGTGGTCGAAAACAATTTCGGTCTCAAAGCGCTCGGCGTGTTCTTTCATACGCTCCATCAGCGCCGGGCCGGTCAGGCCGTGGACGTCGCCCGGCCAGTTGTCGACTTCGGTGGTGGTGGTCAGTTGACCGCCCGCCTGCATGCCGGTGATCAGCAGCGGCTTGAGGTTGGCGCGGGCCGCATAGACGGCAGCGCTGTAACCGGCAGGGCCGGAACCGAGAATAATCACTCGCGAATGACGGGTATCAGACATGACTCGCTCCTATCGACCGCCCGAACCACAAGACGGCTGGAATAAAAAAGGACCGCGAAGCACTTGGGGAAGGCTTGAACTCGCAGATCCTGAAAAATAATGGGTGCAGCGTATAGAGGGGGGCAAGATTAAGGAAATACGGATTAACAATCCAGCTCATAGGCGGTCTCTATGCAGTCGGCGCCCTTGATCGACGCGTTTGTTACCTTTGATGTCGTCGCGCTGACCACGCTTTCGCCCTGAAGACAAAGCCGGTAAGGTCGGCGCGTTCGTCATTCTGCTCGGAGTTCGTCATGCCCGCCCCTGTTCTTTCCGGCCCACAATACCTGCGCGAGGGCCTCAAACTGGTGTTGAGCCCCGGCCTGCGTTTGTTTGTGCTGCTGCCGCTGGCGATCAACCTGATCTTGTTCGTCGGCCTGATCTATTTTGCCGGCCATCAGTTCAGCCTGTGGGTCGATCACTTGATGCCGACCCTGCCCAGTTGGCTGATTTTTCTCAATTATCTGCTGTGGCCACTGTTTGTGGTGCTGGTGGTGCTGATGGTGTTTTTCACCTTCACTATGCTCGCCAACATCATCGCGGCGCCGTTCAATGGCTTCCTGGCGGAGAAGGTCGAAGTGGTGGTGCGGGGCACCGATGACTTCCCACCCTTCAGTTGGGGCGAACTGATCGCCATGGTTCCCCGCACCCTGGCCCGGGAAATGCGCAAGCTGGGTTACTTCCTGCCACGGGCCATCGGCCTGTTTATCCTGTCGTTCATTCCGGTGGTCAACCTGGTCGCCGCACCACTGTGGCTGCTGTTCGGTGTTTGGATGATGGCGATCCAGTACATCGACTACCCGGCGGACAACCACAAACTGGGCTGGAACGAAATGCTCGCCTGGCTGCGCCAGAAACGCTGGCAGAGCATGAGCTTCGGCGGCGTCGTCTATCTGGTGCTATTGGTGCCGGTGGTCAACCTGTTGATGATGCCGGCGGCGGTGGCCGGCGCGACGCTGTTCTGGGTGCGTGAACAAGGGGCCGAGGCCATGGCGCAGCAACACAAAGCGACACCCGTCATAAATCCATCATCCCGATGACACATTGACGACATGGCCCACAGTGAGACTGTGGGTCATGACGACAGCTTCGCTTCACATCACCCTGATCACCGAAACCTTCCCGCCAGAGATCAACGGGGTGGCCAATACCCTCGGCCGCTTGTGCGATGGTTTGCGCGCCCGTGGCCATCAAGTCGAACTGGTGCGCCCGCGCCAGGGCGTAGACCAGAGCCGCCCGAGCGACGCCCAATTGCTACTGTGCCGTGGCTGGCCGCTGCCAGGTTATCCGGGGCTGCAATGGGGCCAATCGTCGATGCACAAGTTGCTACGACGCTGGACACGTCAGCGCCCAGATGTGCTGTACATCGCCACCGAAGGCCCCTTGGGGTTGTCGGCGTTGCGGGCGGCGCGGCGTTTGGGGATCAGCGTGGTCAGTGGTTTCCACACCAATTTCCAGCAGTACTCGAACCAATATGGCCTGAGCCTGTTAAGCCGGATGGTCACCCACTATCTGCGCTGGTTCCATAACCGCTCCAGTTTGACGCTGGTGCCCAGCGCCAGCCAACGCCTGGAACTGGAACGCCGGCATTTCGAGCGCCTGGGCATGCTGTCGCGCGGCGTCGACAGCCAACTCTTCCACCCGGCCAAACGCGACAATGCACTGCGCGACAGTTGGGGGTTGGGCAACGAAGACGTGGCGGTGCTGCATGTCGGGCGACTGGCCCAGGAAAAAAACCTAGGGTTGCTCAAACGTTGCTACGAGTCCTTGCAAACCACTTATCCACAGCGCCGACTGAAATTAATCATCGTCGGCGACGGCCCACAGCGGCCTCAGTTGGAGCGCGACCTTCCGGACGCAATCTTCTGCGGCACCCAGCGCGGCGAGACCCTGGCCAGGCACTATGCCTCGGGGGACCTGTTCCTGTTTCCCAGCCTCACAGAAACCTTCGGCAATGTAGTGTTGGAAGCCATGGCCTCAGGATTGGGCGTGGTGGCGTACGATCAGGCCGCCGCAACCCAGCACATCCGCCATGGCTATAACGGTGTGCTGGCGATGCCTGGAGATGAGGACGCGTTCTGCGATGCGGCCAACTGGCTACTCGAAGAAAGCGAAAGTTTGCGCAGGGCACGCTTGAATGCACGCCAGCATGCGAGCCGCCAGGGCTGGCCGGCGATCATCGAACAGTTCGAGCGCCAATTGCGCGGTGTCTGCGAGAGCGGACACCTGGCACCCGCCCTGTCGCCGCTTACACCAGGGTCGTCAACGCCTCACGACTGAACGGCAGGATGTCCGCTTCGCGGCCTTCGCGCACCTTGACGGCCCAATCCGGGTCCACCAGCAGCGCACGGCCTACGGCAACCAAGTCGAACTCGTCGTTGTTCAGACGCTCCAGCAGTTTTTCCAGGCTGGCCGGTTGGGCGACCTTATCGGTGTTGACCATAAATTGCAGGAACTCGCCATCCAGGCCGACACTGCCGACGGTGATGGTGGGTTTACCGGTGAGCTGGCGAGTCCAGCCGGCCAAATTCAGGTCGGAACCTTCGAACTCCGGCTCCCAGAAACGCCGCGTGGAGCAGTGGAAGATATCCACACCTGCTTCAGACAGCGGCTTGAGAAACTCACCCAGCGCTTCGGGGGTTTGTACCAGACGCGCGGTGTAGTCCTGTTGTTTCCACTGGGAGAAACGGAAGATGATCGGAAAGTCCGGGCCCACAGCGGCGCGGGTCGCTTGGATCAGCTCGATGGCGAACCGCGAGCGGTTGGCCAGGCTGCCGCCGTACTCGTCGGTGCGCTGGTTGCTGCCTTCCCAGAAGAACTGGTCTACCAGATAGCCGTGGGCGCCGTGGATTTCCACGCCGTCCATGCCGATACGCTGCGCGTCTTTAGCCGCTTGTGCGAAGGCGGCGATGACGTCCTGGATATCCTGGGCGGTCATACCGTGGACGACCACGTTGCCATCCTTGAGTTTTTCCATCGGGCCGTAGGCCGGTACGCTCGCGTCTGGCTCGGTGCCTATGCGGCGTACGCTGCCTACATGCCACAACTGCGGGACAATCTTGCCACCCTCGGCGTGCACGGCGTCCACCACTTTCTTCCAGCCGGCCAGAGCAGCTTCGCCATAGAAATGCGGGACGTTCGGGTAGCCGTTGGAGGCTTGGTGCCCGACCACGGTGCCTTCGGTAATGATCAGGCCCACGCCTGCGGCGGCACGGCGGCGGTAATACTCGACGACCTTGGCATTGGGCACGCCGCCGGGCGAGAACGAACGGGTCATCGGCGCCATGACCACACGGGTCGGCAAGTGCAGCGCACCGAGCTGGAACGGTTTGAACAAGGCTTGGGCAGGCATGGGAGCACTCCACGAAGGGCTGGATTTATGATGCGGATAATATGGCCAGCGCTGCGTGCCGAGTAGCACTATTGATCTGAGTGATTAAGGCTTAGAAACGTCGAACACCTGCAGGCGCGAACATGCTTGCGCCTGCAGGTGAGGGGGATCAGGACAAGGCTTTTTCGATAGCCTGAATGACCGTCGGATCATCCGGCGCCGTGCGCGGCGAGAAACGCGCAAGCACGCGGCCATCTTTACCCAGCAGGAATTTTTCGAAGTTCCAGGTGATATCCCCAGGAAACTCAGCACCCTCGCCCGCCAGCAGGCGGTACAACTGGTGACGCTCAGGGCCGTTCACGTCGAGTTTGCTACCCAGGGGGAAGGTCACGCCGTAGTTCAGGCTGCAGAACGCGCGGATTTCTTCCTCGCTGCCGGGTTCCTGGCCGGCAAACTGGTTGCACGGCAGGCCCAGCACGGTAAATCCGCGGCCTTTGTACTGTTGGTAGAGGTTTTCCAACGCCGCATATTGCGGGGTCAAACCGCATTTGGACGCAACGTTGACCACCAGCACAACTTGCCCCTTGAAAGGCGCCAGCGGCAGCTCCTGTCCGTCTAAAGCTTTGAGTTTCAGGTCGTGGAAAGCACTCATGACGAACTCCAGATATCCCATGTTCTATGCAATGCGGCTGTTCGAGAGTACAGACCGCAAGCCTGCAATCATAGACGGCGATTAAAAAACCCGCCTGCGGGTTACTGAGCGGTCGGCCACGGCAAAATAGGAATCGCCGTGACGGCATTCTGCGGGCTGCCCTCGATCAGGCGGTCGCTGTAGACCAGGTACACCAGGGTATTGCGCTTCTTGTCGAGGAAACGCACCACCTGCATGGTCTTGAACACCAGCGACGTGCGCTCCTTGAACACTTCGTCGCCATCCATGAGTTCGCCCTTGAAGCGGATCGGCCCGACCTGACGGCAGGCGATCGAGGCTTCGGCGCGGTCTTCGGCCAGACCAAGGCCGCCTTTCACGCCGCCAGTCTTGGCGCGCGAGAGGTAGCAGGTCACGCCTTCGACCTTGGGGTCATCGAACGCTTCGACCACAATCCGGTCATTGGGGCCGACGAACTTGAACACCGTCGACACCTGGCCAACTTCCTCGGCAGACGCCAGCAGCGGCATGGCCAACAGCAGGCCGAGCAATCCTTTCATTACGCGCATCGTGTATTCCTTTGGTTAAACCAGGATCAGGTTATCGCGGTGCACCAGTTCCGGCTCCGCCATGTAACCCAATAGACCGACAATCGCGTCGGACGGCTGCCCGATGATTTTTTGCGCTTCCAGAGCGCTGTAGTTGGCCAGGCCGCGGGCGATCTCACGACCGTCCGGCGCCACGCAGACCACCATCTCGCCACGGCGGAAGCTGCCCTGAACCTGCTTGACGCCAACCGGCAACAGGCTTTTGTTGCCTTGGGACAACGCCGCCACAGCGCCGTTGTCCAGCACCAGAGTGCCACGGGTTTGCAAATGCCCCGCCAGCCACTGCTTGCGTGCCGCCAACATGCCGCGCTCCGGCGACAGCAAGGTGCCGATGCGCTCGCCGGCCTTGAGACGGTCCAGCACACGCTCCAAGCGGCCACCGACGATAATGGTGTGCGCGCCGGAACGCGCCGCCAGGCGCGCAGCGCGCAGCTTGGTCTGCATACCGCCACGGCCCAAAGCACCGCCGACACTGCCGGCCACGGCATCGAGCGCCGGGTCATCGGCGCGCGCTTCGTAAATAAGCTGGGCATCGGGGTTGTTGCGCGGGTCGGCGTCGAACATGCCGTCGCGGTCGGTGAGGATCACCAACAGATCGGCTTCCACCAGGTTGGCCACCAGGGCGGCCAGGGTGTCGTTGTCGCCGAAGCGGATTTCGTCGGTGACCACGGTATCGTTCTCGTTGATCACCGGGATCACCTTGAGCTCCACCAGGGCGCGCAAGGTGCTGCGGGCGTTCAGGTAGCGCTTGCGGTCGGACAGGTCGTCGTGGGTCAGCAGGATCTGCGCGGTGTGACGGCCGTGCTCGGCAAAGCTGGATTCCCAGGCTTGCACCAGGCCCATCTGGCCGATGGCGGCCGCTGCCTGCAGCTCGTGCATCGCGCTGGGTCGCGCGGTCCAGCCGAGGCGGCTCATGCCGGCGGCAACCGCCCCGGACGACACCAGCACCAATTCAACACCGGCCTCATGCAAGGCCACCATCTGCTCGACCCAGACGCTCATGGCTGCGCGATCCAGCCCCTTGCCATCCGCCGTCAGCAGCGCACTGCCGATCTTTACGACCCAGCGCTGCGCGCCTGTCACTTTGCTCCGCATCATCTTCAACCTTAGAGTGAGGGCTGCGCGACCCAGCGCGGCCCATAACGTTATTCGTGGCTACTTTAAAGACTACAGATACCAAAACGCCGCTCAAGTGAGCGGCGCTTAAGTTTACTGCAACGAATCAGTCGCGCACGTAAATGATTTCCGGACCGTCTTCGTCATCCACATCTTCTTCGTCCCAATCATCGTCGCCGATGTCGTGGACCGACTTAACGCCGCTACGGCGCAGGGCACGCTGGTCATCCAGGGCCTGCAGTTGGGCGCGGGCTTCGTCTTCGATACGCTGGTCGAGTTCGGCCAGTTCGGCCTTGAACACTGGATCGGCCGCCAGGCGGTCGGCGCGGTCTTCCAGGTAGCGCATGATGTCACGGGTCAGGCGCTCGGTGCCTTCTTTGGCGATGGCCGAGATCACATAGACCGGACCGGTCCATTCCAGGCGATCGACGATTTCCTTGACGCGTTCCTCGTGTTCTTCTTCGAGGATCTGGTCGCACTTGTTCAGCACCAGCCAACGATCACGCTCGGCCAGGGAGGGGCTGAACTTGGTCAGTTCGCTGACGATCACTTCGGCGGCGTCCGGCGCGCTGGTGTCATCCAACGGCGCCATGTCGACGAGGTGCAGCAGCAAACGGGTGCGGGACAAGTGCTTGAGGAAGCGAATACCCAAGCCAGCACCGTCGGAAGCGCCTTCGATCAAGCCGGGAATGTCGGCGATCACGAAGCTTTTCCAGCGGTCAACGCTGACCACGCCCAGGTTAGGTACCAGGGTGGTGAACGGGTAGTCGGCGACTTTCGGCTTGGCGGCCGATACCGAGCGGATAAAGGTACTCTTGCCAGCGTTCGGCAGACCCAGCAGGCCCACGTCCGCCAGTACTTTCATTTCCAGCTTGAGGTCACGCTGCTCGCCCGGCTTGCCCGGCGTAGTCTGGCGCGGCGCACGGTTGGTACTGGATTTGAATCGGGTGTTACCCAAACCGTGCCAGCCGCCCTGTACCACCATCAGTTTCTGACCGGCCTTGGTCAGGTCGCCGATCACTTCCTGGGTCGCCGAGTCGATGATCGTGGTGCCTACGGGTACGCGCAGGACCAGGTCTTCACCCTTCTTACCGGTGCAGTCGGTGCTGCCGCCGTTGGAGCCACGCTCGGCATCGAAGTGCCGGGTGTAACGGTAGTCGACCAGGGTGTTGAGGTTTTCGTCGGCCATCATGTAGATGGAACCGCCGTCACCGCCGTCGCCGCCGTTGGGGCCACCGTTTTCGATGAATTTTTCGCGACGGAAACTCATGCAACCGTTACCGCCGTCGCCTGCTTTTACTCGGATGGAAACTTCATCAACGAACTTCATAACAAAACGCCTCTCGTCGCATGGACGAGCTTAAGAAACCAAGACATAAGACTCTTGCAAAAATGAGCGCAGCGACCTCAAGCAACATCCGCAAAATCCGCTGCTCTTGCCCATCACAAACAGCTTTGCAAGAGACTCACTCCACAAACGAAAAAGCCCCGTCGCAAGACAGGGCTTTTCCAGCGATCTCGCAATTAAGCTGCGACAACGCTCACGTAACGGCGGTTGAACGCGCCTTTTACTTCAAACTTGATCACGCCTTCGATTTTAGCGAAGAGGGTGTGATCTTTACCCATGCCAACGCCGTAGCCAGCGTGGAATTGGGTGCCGCGCTGACGCACGATGATGTTGCCCGGAATGATTTTCTGGCCGCCATACATCTTCACGCCAAGGCGTTTGGCTTCTGAGTCGCGACCGTTACGGGTACTACCACCAGCTTTTTTGTGTGCCATGAGTCAATTCTCCTAGTGAGGAATTAGGCTGAAATTAAGCCTGAATACCGGTGATTTTGATCTCGGTGTACCACTGGCGGTGGCCCATACGCTTCATGTGGTGCTTACGACGACGGAACTTGATGATGCGGACTTTATCGTGACGACCTTGGGAGATCACTTCAGCCACAACGGTAGCGCCAGCAACGACTGGAGCGCCGATGTTCACGTCATCGCCATTGGCGACCAACAGAACGCGATCAAAAGTCACGGATTCGCCGGTAGCGATTTCCAGTTTTTCGATCTTCAGGTATTCACCTGGGGCGACCTTGTATTGCTTGCCACCAGTAACAATTACTGCGTACGACATGGTATTTCTCCGATAATCCTGCTCACCCAGCGCTTTATAAGAAGAGGTATTGGCTGGCATGGCTGCATGGGATGGACGTCCCGAATGCAATTGCGTAAGGCAGGTGCTGCCCAGGAAGTTCAGGGTGCGCGATTGTACGCAAGGTAAATGGGTGTTGCAAGAGGCCGTCCATCGCGCCTTGACACTGCGGGGCCTGGGTCCTAGCATGCCGCGCAACCCTTCTGGAGCGACTGTCGCTGATGCAACCCCAAGCTTTCTACCGCGCGGTCGCGGACGATTTTAGCGCCGTCGACGGCATCATCAAGCAGCAGCTGACATCTAAAGTGCCGCTGGTCTCCAAAATTGGCGACTACATTACGTCGGCCGGCGGCAAACGCCTGCGTCCTTTATTAGTGTTGCTGTGCGGCAAGGCCCTGGGCCGCGAAGGCGATGACCTGCGCTTGCTGGCCGCCACCATTGAATTCCTGCACACCGCCACCCTGCTGCATGACGACGTGGTCGACATGTCCGGCATGCGCCGTGGCCGCGAGACCGCCAATTCCATGTGGGGCAACGCGCCCAGCGTGCTGGTGGGTGACTTCCTGTATTCGCGCTCGTTCGAAATGATGGTCGAGCTGGGCTCAATGCCGGTTATGAAAATCCTGTCCCAGGCCACGCGCATCATCGCCGAGGGCGAAGTGCTGCAACTGTCCAAGGTGCGTGACGCCAGCACCACCGAAGAAACCTACATGGAAGTGATTCGCGGCAAAACCGCGATGCTCTTCGAAGCCTCCACCCACAGCGCCGCCGCTTTGTGCGGCGCGACCGCCGAGCAGGCCGAAGCCTTGCGTAAGTTCGGCGATCATCTGGGCGTGGCATTCCAGCTGGTGGACGATTTGCTCGACTACCGTGGCGACGCCGAAACCCTGGGCAAGAACGTCGGCGACGACCTGGCCGAAGGCAAGCCCACCCTGCCGCTGATCTACACCATGCGCGAAGGTACGCCGGAGCAGGCTGCCCTGGTGCGCAAAGCCATCCAGAAAGGCGGGATCGAAGACCTGGAAAGCATCCGTGAGGCCGTCGAGGCGTCTGGTTCGCTGGAATACACCGCGCAACTGGCCCGTGACTACGTAGCCCGTGCCATCCAGTGCCTGGACGCCCTGCCCGCCAGCGAATACCGGGACGCCCTGGTTGAGCTGAGTGAGTTCGCGGTAGCCCGTACGCACTAGGTCATTCCAATGTGGGAGGAGCTTGTCTCCTTCCACATTTAGATTTCATTCAACCTGTAAGACCATAAATCCCTATACAATGTGCGACTTTAGCCATCCTGACCTTTAAGGAGCGCAAGTGAGCACTTTGCCACCCTGCCCGAAATGCAATTCCGAATTCACCTACGAAGACGGCACTCAACTGATCTGCCCGGAATGCGCCCATGAGTGGTCCGCCAATGGCGAGACCGAAGCAGCCGGCGATGAAACCGTTAAGAAGGACTCCGTGGGCAACGTGCTGCAGGACGGCGACACCATCACCGTGATCAAAGACCTCAAGGTCAAGGGCACCTCGCTGGTAGTAAAAGTCGGCACCAAGGTGAAGAACATTCGCCTGTGCGACGGTGACCACGATATCGATTGCAAGATCGACGGCATCGGCCCGATGAAACTCAAGTCCGAGTTCGTGCGCAAAGTCTGAATCTGCTGCTTCCATCCCGCGCCCGCCGCGGGATGGCGTTTCGCCCTCTGCGTTGACCGAACGCAATGCCCTTCCAGAAAAAACAGAAAATCGCCAATAGGCACTTGCTATTCAGCGAATAAGAATTATTCTCATTGAAACTCATCAAGGAGAATTGACCATGACTTATTTGATCGACGCCTGGCTGGATCGCCCACACCCTTACCTGCGGATCCTGCATCGGGAAACCGGCGAAGTCTGCGCGGTGCTTGAAGAAGAAGCGTTGAATGAACTGCAAGACCAGGGCGACCTGGACGTAAACGGCTTGAGTTCGAGCGAACCCGGTGTGCTCAAGGAGGTGGTGCGTAACCTGTTTTTGTTCTGCTATGCCCGAGCCTTGCGCCCGACCACTGAGCTCAATGGCAAGTTTCATCCATGAGCTACGCCACCCAACACTGTAGGAGCGAGCAAACTCGCTCCTACAGGTGATCAGCCAACAGTCTTACAGAACGTCGAGCAGCTCGACGTCAAACACCAGAACGCTGTGCGGCGGGATGCTGCCAACGCCTTGAGCGCCGTAAGCCAGCTCGCTCGGCACGTACAGGCGCCATTTGCTGCCGGCATTCATCAGTTGCAGAGCTTCGGTCCAACCGGCGATCACGCCGCCGACCGGGAATTCGGCTGGCTGGCCACGCTCGTAGGAGCTGTCGAACACAGTGCCGTCGATCAGGGTGCCGTGGTAGTGGGTACGCACTTGGTCTTCACGGGTCGGCTTGGCGCCGTCGCCCTGGGTCAGCACTTCAAATTGCAGGCCGGAAGCCAGGGTGGTGATGCCTTCGCGCTTGGCGTTTTCAGCCAGGAAGGCCAGGCCGGCACCGGCGGCCGCTTCAGCCTTGGCAGCTGCTTCAGCTTGCATGACTTCGCGGATCACCTTGAAGCTGGCAGCCATTTGTTCCTGATCAACACGGCTTGGCTTGCCCGCGAAAGCGTCGGTCAGGCCGGCCAGGATCGCGTCCAGGCTCACGCCCGGTGGCGGGTTGTCGCGCAGTTGGTCGCCCAACTGACGGCCGATACCGTAGCTGACGCGGGTTTCGTCGGTGGACAGATTAACTTCGGACATGAAGAGGCTCCGCTGTAGGACGGTACTGAAAACACTGTCTCCCGCACCGCCCAAAACTAAAAGGGCCAGCAGACTAGCACACAAGACAGCCCTGTGATCAGCCCCCGCCCCGACTACCAGAGTGCCAGGTCGTATGTGAGATAGAGCCGATAATTGTCCCGGTCACTGGCGTAGGTCGAACGATAGGTCGCCTTGCGCACCTCCACCCCAAGACCTTTGAAAGTGCTGTCCTGGATCACATAGCGCAGATTGGTGTCGGATTCCCATTCGCGGGCCTCACGCCCCTTGTAGTCACCGTTCTCACCCTTGTAGTAACGGGTCATAAAGCTCAGGCCGGGGAGTACGTCGGCAAAATCGTAGTCGTAGCGCAGCATCCAGGTTTGCTCACCCGCCTGGATGAACTTGCCCACACCGGCATTACTGAAGGAATACACCGTCGATACGCTGGCATACGGCAACGCAGTATCGCCCCGCACCTTCTGATAGCCGACGCCGAACGCTTGTGCGCCCAGCCGGTAAGTGAACAGCCCGCTGAAAAGGTCACTGTCGACCTTGCCATTACGCGCCTCCCCCGCCTCGCCGCTGATGAAGTAGCGCACGTCGCTAGTCAGCGAGCCACGTCCAACCGGTTGTTTATGGACAAGGCCGAAGAATTGCTGGCGATAGAACTCACGCATCTCGCCGTAATACCACGTTGCGCTCAGGCTCGGCGTCAAAGCATAGGTGGCCCCGGCGAAGTCGAAGTCGCTGCCACGGTTGCCGGTGTAGCCCTGAGGATAAATAGCCACGCTGTCGGTGGAGTTGCGCTGCTTGAACCGATCCAGATGCCCGGTGTGCAGGTACAGGTCAGGAATGCCGGTGTATTCCAACTGGGTGCCCTGAAACGTTTGCGGCAACAGGCGCCCATCGTTGTGCACCAACACTGGGATCTTGGGCAATAACGTGCCACTTTTCACCACCGCATCGCCCCAGCGCAGCTTCGCGGTGACGCCCAGGCTGGAGAATTCACTGGCCGCGTGGCCATCGTCGTGCACCGGCAACAGGCCGGTTCCGGCATGGGTGGGCCTGGAATCAAGGCGCAGCCCGGCAAGGCCGAGTGCATCCAGGCCAAACCCCACGGTGCCCTCGGTATAGCCGGACTGCAGGTTGAGCAGAAAACCCTGCGCCCACTCTTTGCGATCTTCGCCGCCATCGCGGTAACCGTCGTTGAAATAGAAATTGCGCAAGGTCAATCGCCCGTGGGAATCCTCCCAGAAGCCTTGCGCCATAAGCGCCGGTGACAGGCTTGCCATCAGGCTCGCCGAGACTATTTTTCCCCTGTTGATCAGTCTGCGCATGGCCGCTTCCTCAATGCCTTTTTATGGTTTTTTATGGGCAGTTCGATGGCGCGACACACTGGACGGAATGTCGCGATGGAGCGGACACTAACGGCTCGTCGAAAGCCCTACAACGTTATGCGAGATGCGCATCAGGCTATGCGCAAAGCAGCAATTGCCGCTCGCAACCGCCAGGAAAACCATGGTGAATCTCAAGCAACTCGAAGCCTTCAAGGCGATCATGTCCACCGGCTCGACCATCGGCGCCGCAACGCGCATGGGCCTGTCGCAATCTGCGGTCAGCCGTCTGCTGAGCCAACTGGAAGAAGCCTTGGGGTTCGTGTTGTTTCTACGCAAGAAAGGCCGCCTGATAGCCACCCCGGAAGCAGAAGAGATGCTGATGGAGGTCACCGGCCTGGTGGACGGCATGCAGCGTATTCAGCGCCTGGCCGACGAAATGCGCGTAGGTCGCTCGCGCAAGAGCCTGCTCAAGGTCGGGGTGCCCACCAGCATGACCCAGGAGCTGTTGCCACCTATCGTTGCGGAGTTTCTCAAAGACCATGAGGACATCGTCGTGGAGCTGCTGACTGGTTCCTACGACACCATCGAGCGCGCCGTACTCGACCGTTCCGCCGACCTGGGCTTCGTACGCCTGCCGACGGAAATGCCCGATTTCGACATCGAACCGGTGCTGCAAACCGAAGGCGTCTGCGTGATGCCGGCCGACCACCCTCTGACTCGTCACGCCTGCATCGAAGTGCAGCACCTGCGCAATGTGCCGCTGGTGATGCTGGGCCGGCAACGCGCTTTACGGGCGCAACTGAACCAGGTGTTCCGCGCCGCCAACCTCACCCCCCAAGTGCGTGTCGAAGTGCATTCCGTAGGCGCGGCGTGCAGCTTTGTCGCCGAAGGTCTGGGGGTGTCCATCGTCAATGGTCTGCTGGCCAGCCACTTCCTGCATTTGCCGATTGTCACACGACCTTTTCGGCCGGCGCTGCCCTACGCATTCGGCCTGGCCTACCGCGTCAACGAACCCCGCTCACGAGTGGTGACCGCGTTCGCCGAGCATCTCAAACAGCGCCTGGCGCCACAAAACGCATAGCCCAACCCACCCTGCGCATAACGTTGTCGGCGCAAAAACTTTGCCCTAGTGTCCGCCCAACACACGTCACTCCCCCATAACAAAAACGGCGAACGCCGGGGCAGCCAGCATGAGCGAACCACAGATCACCTCCCCTCAAGCAGGGGTAGAAAAACCGACACTGCGCAAACAGATCAACCCGACCATCATCCTCCTATGCATCGTCTTGCTAGCGGTCGCTTTTACCTACGCGGTGAACGCGGGCAAGTTCGAGCGCCAGAACGGCCTGGTGGTACCGGGGTCCTACCAAGTGCTGGAAAAACACGATGCGTTGGGCCAACTGTTTTCACTGGAGCCGCGCAAGGCCGGTGATCCAGTGGCCCGTCCGGTGTCGCTGGTGGAAGGTTTCATGGCGATTCCCCAGGGCATCGAGAAACGTGCGGCGCTGATCTTCATGGTGTTGTTCATCGGCGGCATGTTCGGCGTGCTCAACAAAGCCGGGGTGATCGACGCCGGGCTGGAGCGCCTGCTGGGGCTGACTCGAGGCAATATCTACGTGCTGGTGCCGAGCCTGATGCTGGTGTTTTCCGCCGGCAGCACGTTCATGGGGCTGGCCAAGGAATTCATTCTGATCGTGCCGCTGATGGTCGCCATGGCCAATCGTCTGGGACTGTCGAACCTGATCGGCCTGGCAATCGTCGCGATCTCGGTGAAGATCGGTTACCTCGCGTCGATCTCCAACCCGGTGGCGTTGTCCGTCGCCCAGCCAATGGTCGGGCTGGCGATATTCAGCGGGCTGAGCATGCGCGTGCTCGCCTACTGTAGCTTCCTGCTGGTGGGGATCGCCTTCGTGCTGTGGAGTATTCGCAAGCACGGTTTCGATGCGAGCGCGCAAATCACGTTCGAACGCAAACCCCTGCCCATACGCCACCTGATCAACCTGATCGTCTTGATGGCGGGCATCGGTTTCCTGGTGTATGCCTCCAACCGCTGGGCCTGGAAATACCACGAACTGTCGGCGTTTTATCTGCTCCTGACGGTGGTGTTCAGCGTTGTCGCTGGGCTGGGGGCAAGCGTCGCCGCCAGCGCCTTCGTCGATGGCATGAAAAAAGTCCTGATCGCCGGCGTACTGATTGGCCTGGCCACCGCCGTGGAAATCATCCTGAGTACCGGCCAGGTACTGGACACCATCGTCAACAGCCTGGCCAATCTGGTGGGTGACCACGGCCCGATTGTGTCGGCCTACGGCATGTTCTTCGCACAACTGGGACTGGATGTGTTGATCCCCTCCACGTCAGGCCAGGCCGCCGTCACCATGCCGATCTTCGGCCCGTTGGGCCAACTGTCCGGCGTTAGTCCACAAACCACGGTGTTCGCGTTCTTGATGGGCAACGGCCTGACCAACATGATCACCCCGACCTCCAGCGGCTTGCTGGTGCTGCTGGCCACGGCCAATGTCGGCTGGGGCCAATGGGCGCGCTACATCCTGCCGCTGTTCCTGATCTACGCCGTGCTGGCGATGGTGCTGCTGGCCATCGCGGTCACGAGTGGGTACTGAGTCAATGACTGCTTTGCGAGGACGTATTTCCCCCATGCAAACCCTGCTTAACCAGATGATCCCGATGCGCGACGGCATTTGCCTGGCCACCGACATCTACTTGCCCGCACAGGGCGAGGGGCCTTTTCCGGTAGTCATCGAACGTACGCCTTACGACAAGAGCAAACCCTCGCGCTCGGAAAAACAGCTCGACGGCCAACACATCTCCCGCGAGCAAATGGCCGCGCGCTTTACCGATCAAGGCTTTGTCGCGATCTTTCAGGACTGCCGTGGCCGCTATGCCTCGCAAGGGGTGTTCACCAAATACACCGCCGAGGGCCAAGACGGTTTCGACAGCCTGGCCTGGATCGTCCGGCAGCCCTGGTGCAACGGAAAGATTGGCAGCATGGGTCTTTCTTACGCGGCCCATACCCAACTGGCGATGGCGTGCCTGCATCCGCCCGGCTTGAGCAGCATGGCGCTCGACAGCGGCGGCTTCGCCAACGCCTATCAGTGCGGGATACGCCAGGGTGGCGCGTTCGAACTCAAGCAAGCCACTTGGGCCTTTCGCCAGGCCAAGGAAAGCCCCACGGCACTGGCCGATCCGCAAATTCGCCAGGCCTTGGAGCAGGAAGACATTCTTCAGTGGTTCACACGCATGCCGTGGCAACCCGGCCAATCGCCCTTGCGCCATGTGCCGGAATACGAGACGTACTTACTGGACCAGTGGGCCCAAGGCAGCTTCAGCGAATATTGGCGCAAGAACGGTCTCTATGCCGAAGGCCACTATGGCCGGCTGCCTGATATTCCGGTGCTATTCATGTCCAGTTGGTACGACGCCTACGTCAGTTCGACCCTGGCCAACTACCGTGCTTTCGTGCAAAACGGCACGGCAAAGTCCCGACTGGTCATGGGACCGTGGCTACATGGTGATCGCAACATCAGCCACAGCGGCGACGTGGAATTCGGACCCACCGCAGTATTTGACGGGCAGATCGAGCAGGACTGGCTGAGCTGCCGCCTGGCATGGTTCGAGCAAACCCTCAACGCCTCGGCCCAAGCAGCGCAGACCCGCGTGCAGGTATTTTTGATGGGCGGTGGCAGTGGTCATCGCGACCGCAACGGCCGCCTGGAGCATGGCGGGCGCTGGCTGCAATCGACGCAATGGCCACTGCCGGACAGCCAGGTGCTGACCTTATACCTCAATGCCCACGGGCAGTTGAGCCACACAGCACCCGAGGCCGACAGCGCGAGCCTGAGCTACCTTGCCGACCCGGCGCACCCGGTCCCGACCATCGGCGGCGCGCTGACCTCCGGCGCTCCGGTGTTCGTGGGCGGGGCTTTCGACCAACGTGAACGCGCGGACTTCTTCGGCACCTGTGGTAACGACCGCCCCTTGAACGAACGCGACGATGTGCTGAGTTTCCAGACCGAGCCTCTGGAGGAAGACCTGATCGTCGCCGGTGACGTACAGATTGAGCTGTGGATCGACAGCGACGCCCCTGACACTGACTTCACCGCCAAGTTGATCGATGTATACCCGCCCAGCGCCGATTACCCCGAGGGCTTCGCGATGAACATCACCGACGGCATCCGGCGTTGTCGCTATCGCGATTCGTGGACCCAACCGAAGCCACTCACAGCGGGCGAGCGGGTCAAGGTGCTGATCGAGCCTTTCGCTACCTGCAACCTGTTCAAGCGTGGCCACCGACTTCGCCTGGACATTGCCAGCAGTAACTTCCCGCGCTTCGACGTCAACCCCAATAGCGGCGAACCCTGCGGCCAGGCTAACCACCCACGGGTAGCGCGCAATACCCTGCACCTGAGTCGCGACGCCGCGTCCTGCCTGAGGCTGACCATCGTGTCCACCGTCACCACCGCGTAAACGCACAAGGGCGCCATCGCTGCCTGGCGATGGTGACCCTTCGTCGTCCCGCGCAATAAAAGCACTACAGAATCGTCTTTTGCCGCCGATACATTCCTTCTCAACTTGGCTGGCTCAAACAACAACACCGTCCAGCAGACAAATCACTTTTGCGGAGCATTCGATGAACAGCTGGTTCGGTAACATCAGCGTCAACCTCAAACTCGGCCTGGGCTTCGGCCTGGTGCTGGTTCTCACCTCGATCCTGGCCCTCACCGGCTGGACCAGCCTCGGCAGCCTGATCGACCGCAGTAACTGGATGAGCGATATCACTCAGCTCAACTCGTCGCTGACCAAACTGCGCATCGTGCGTTTGCAGTACATGCTGGCCAACGGCGACGAAGCCGTTGCGCAGAATGTGCAGACCAGCCTGGATGCGTTCGCCGCGCAACAACAGAAGCTGCTGGACAGCTTCAAGAGCCCGGAAAACGTCAAGCTGCTGACCGACCAGAAGGCCGTGATCACCGCCTATCAGCAGTCCCTGAACAAAATGCGCGAGGCTTACCGCAACGGCAACGCTTCACGCCAGGTCATGGGCGACAAGGCCGACATTGCCAACGCTCAGATCGAAGCACTGGACACCAATGTGCAGCAGATGCCGGACAGCCCGGAACGCTTCACGCAGTTCCAGGCGCTGACCAATGCCAAGCAAGAATTTCAGCTGGCGCGCTACGAAGTGCGCGGCTACACCAATAACGTCAACCCCGACACCGAAGCCCGCGCTGCGGCGCAAATCGAGAAAGCCATCAACGGCTTGAAAGGCTTGAGCGCGGTGTTCGGCAGCAGCCAGCAAAGCGCATTGACCGCGCTGGAAACCGCACTGAGCGCCTATCGCAGTGCCGTGCAGAACTACAAGGCCGCCAACGCCAACATCGTCGCCGCCCGGGCCGAGATGACCACCCAGGGTGCCGATATCGTCACCATCAGCGACAAGCTCTACGATATTCAGCTTGAGCGCCGCGACGCCGAAAGCGCCCAGGCCCGCAGCCTGCAATTGATCAGCACCTTGCTGGCACTGCTGGTTGGCATCATCGCCGCGCTGGTGATTACCCGCCAGATCACCCGCCCGATCCAGGACACCCTGGCCGTAGTGGAACGTATTGCCTCCGGCGATCTGAGCCATAACATCCAGGTCACCCGTCGCGACGAACTGGGCGTGCTGCAACAAGGCATCCAGCGCATGGGCACGACCTTGCGTGAACTGATCAGCGGGATTCGTGACGGCGTCACGCAAATCGCCAGCGCCGCCGAAGAGTTGTCGGCCGTGACCGAGCAAACCAGCGCCGGCGTGAACAGCCAGAAAATCGAGACCGACCAGGTCGCCACCGCGATGCACGAAATGACCGCCACCGTGCAGGAAGTGGCGCGCAACGCCGAGCAGGCCTCCCAAGCAGCGTCCGATGCCGATGGCCAGGCCCGTGAAGGCGACAAGGTGGTGGCCGAGGCGATCGCCCAGATCGAGCGACTGGCCGCCGAAGTGGCACGCTCCACCGACGCCATGACGCACCTGCAGCAAGAGAGCAACAAGATCGGCAGCGTCATGGACGTGATCAAGGCCGTGGCCGAACAGACCAACCTGCTGGCTCTCAACGCCGCCATCGAAGCAGCGCGTGCCGGTGAAGCCGGTCGCGGGTTTGCCGTGGTCGCGGACGAAGTACGTGGCCTGGCCCAGCGCACACAGAAATCCACTGAAGAAATCGAAGGTCTGGTGGCCGGTTTACAGAACGGCACCCAGCAAGTGGCCACGGTGATGAACAACAGCCGCAGCCTCACCGACAGCAGCGTGGAACTGACCCGCAAAGCCGGGGTGTCGCTGGAGAACATCACGCGGACGGTGTCCAACATTCAATCGATGAATCAGCAGATCGCGGCTGCCGCCGAAGAACAGAGCGCCGTGGCCGAAGAGATCAGCCGCAGCATCGTCAACGTACGTGATGTATCGGAGCAGACCGCCACCGCCAGTGAGGAGACCGCCAAATCCAGTGTGGAACTGGCCCGACTGGGCAGCCAGTTGCAGCAGATGGTGAGTCACTTCCGGGTATAAGAAACCAAAAAGCCGCCTCGGCATACACCGAGGCGGCTCCGCTTTTCAGACCTTAGCGGTCATCGAAGCTGTCTCGCAGGAACTTCCATACGTGATAAGCACGCAGGCAGTTCACTACGAGGTTCCACATACGTCGTGCAAACTTAGACATACTCGGCCCTCCGTGAGTTGGGCCTTACCTCCAGCGCACTTACCGGAACATGTGGGCCTTCGGATGCACGTCAGTGCTCCTGTGAGGCGGCCAGGTTTAAGGTCCTCGTGCGTGAATCCGGCACGGGTTGCAAGCTCGTGGCAGTCGGTCCAAATATCTGCGCGCGAACCCAGCCAACCTCTTCACGATGATGCAGAACGGGGGCGATACTAGCTCACCCCACCGCGCCAAGGTGTGACGAGAAACCGCCATTTACCCTTAAAAGTTGTTGCCGTTTTTTGCAGATATGAACGCGGAAAACTGGCGTCTACGGCATCCTCAAAAGGTGTTGCATAAAGCCTTGAAGCCGCAGTAGTATCGCCAGCACGTCAGTGCTCCTGTGAGCCGCAGCCCTGGCCGCAAACCGGGATTGCAAAAAAAACCGTCTTAACCAAGACGGTTTTTTATTGCCTGCGATTTACCGCTCAGCCCTCGCTCTCCTCCACAAACACCAGCCGATTGCCGAACGGGTCCTTGATGCTCATCTCCCGCGAGCCCCATGGCGTTTCCTCGACCTGCGGCTTAGCGTAGCAATAATCCTTGGCCAACAATTGCTGCTGATAACCGTCCACGCCTTGTGCCTGGATACGCACAGCGGCGCCAGGCGAGGCATCGCCATGGTGCTCGGACAAATGCAGCACACACTCGCCCAGTGACACTTGCAGGTACAACGGATAATTGGCCTCGAAACGGTGCTGCCAATCCACCTTGAAACCCAGGAAGTCGACGTAGAATTCCAAGGCCTTGGCCTCGTCGAAAATCCGCAGGATGGGGGTGACTTTTCCTAAGTGCATGGCGCTCGCTCCGTGTATGAAGGCGCCCACTATAAAGACGAAAAGCCACCGCGCAAATCCCCGCTGCGCGCCAGGAAGCGACCCGGTCGTTGACCGTTGGCCTGCCCATGGTGGTAGCTCAAAACGCCATTGACCCACACCCCTTCGATGCCTTCTGCCGCCCGCTGCGGCGCTTTGAAATCGGCCACGTCGCGCACCCGCAGAGGATCGAACAACACCAGATCTGCCCAGTGCCCTTCACGAATTTGCCCGCGCTCCGACAAACCAAACCGCGCCGCCGACAAGCCCGTCATTTTGTGAACCGCCGTATGCAGTGGGAACAGCCCCACATCCCGGCTGAAGTGCCCGAGCACTCGTGGGAACGCACCCCACAGGCGCGGATGGGGGAACGGGTCTTCCGGCAAACCGTCAGAGCCCACCATCGACAACGGATGCGCGAGGATGCGCCGCACATCTGTCTCGTCCATGCCGTAGTACACCGCCCCCGCCGGTTGCAGGCGACGTGCTGCGTCGAGCAGCGAAACGCCCCACTCGGCGGCAATGTCCTGCAAGTCGCGCCCGCCCATGGACGGGTGCGGCGTCGACCAGGTGATGGTGATGGGGAAAGCATCGGTGACTTGCTTGAGGTCCAGGGTCGAGGAACTGGCGGCGTAGGGGTAGCAATCGCAGCCCACCGGATGGGTTTTCGCGGCGTGTTCCAAGGACGCCAGCAACTGCGGACTACGCCCCCAGTTACCCGCGCCGGCACATTTGAGGTGGGAAATGATCACCGGCGCCTGGGCATGCCGACCGATCAGGAACGCCTCGTCCATGGCCTCCAGCACCGGTTCGAATTCGCTGCGCAAATGAGTGGTGTACACCGCGCCGAAGGCGGTGAGTTCTTCGCTCAATTGCAGCACCTCATCGGTCTCGGCGTTGAACGCGCTGGCGTAGGCCAGACCGGTGGACAAACCCAGAGCGCCCGCCTCAAGGCTTTCCTTCAACTGCGCGCGCATGGCCGCGATTTCCGCCGGGCTGGCCGTGCGGTACAGGTCATCCAAATGGTTGCTGCGCAGCGCCGTGTGGCCGATCAGCGCCGCGACGTTAACCGCCGGGTGGGCGTTTTCCACCGCCTGGCGATAGTCGGCAAAGCGCGGGTAGGCAAAGGCGTCGCGCCGACCCAGCAGATTCATCGGGTCCGGCGGATCGCCGCGCAGGCTGACCGGCGCGGCGCTGATGCCACAATTACCGACGATCACCGTGGTCACGCCCTGGCTGAGTTTGGGCAGCATCTGCGGTTGGCGGATCACCACAGTGTCGTCATGGGTGTGCACGTCGATAAACCCTGGTGCCAGCACGCGGCCGGCAGCCTCGATGTGATGCTCGGCCACGGCAGCCGACAGGTCACCGATCGATTCGATGCGCCCGGCCAACAGTCCTACATCGGCGACATATCCCGGGGTGTTGCTGCCATCGATAATCAGCGCCTGGCGGATCAACGTGTCGTACTTCATTTCAATCTCCAAGCGGTAAGGCATCGGGGCCGCCGCGGTAGTCGTCCAGGGCCAGCTTGATGCGGCGCAAGCGCTCCTGGTTATCGTCTGGCATGGCCAGCGCCAGCTCGGTGGCGAGCAGGTCAATGGCCAACAGCATGCCGTAGCGCGCCGCCGTGGGTTTGTAGATAAAACTGGTTTCGGCCGGTTGCAGCGGCAGCACGACGTCGGCCAGGCGCGCCAAAGGAGAGTCGGCGAGGGTGATGGCGATAACGCGTGCGTCGTAGTTGCGCGCCAGTTCCACCACATCGAGCAACTCGGGCGTCAGGCCGGTCAGCGAGCAGACGATCAATACATGCTGCGGGCCCAGCGTGGCGGCGGTGACGCGCATCATCACCGGGTCATGACAGGCCGCAATCGGAAAACCCAGGCGCACCAGGCGTACTTGCAACTCGTGGCTGCACAGGCTCGACGGCCCGCCCATGCCAAACGCGTGCACCATGCGCGCCCGGCTCAACAGGCTGACGGCATCAGCGAAACCTGCCTGATCGAAGCCCGACAGGTGCTGACGCAGAGTGGTTTCGATATCCCCCAGGATCTGCCGGTGAAACGCCGATTGCTCCGGCGTACCCGCCGGGTCCAGGAAGCGACTGCCGACGCCGCTGGCCTGGGCCAATTGCAGGCGCAGATCACGCAGGTCGCGACACCCCACACTGCGGGCAAAGCGCGACAAGGTGGCGGTGCTGACCTCCGCCCGTTGGGACAACGCTTCCAGGCTGGCCGACGCAGCAAACCCCACGTCTTCCAGCATCAGCCGGGCGATGCGCCCTTCGCCGGCGCTGAAGGACGCCTGGCGGGCGAGGATCTGGTAGAGGATGTCCATGGCGTCTCCGAATTACAGCAGGCAGGACAGACCATAGGTCAGACCGAAGGCAACCACCGAAATCAGGGTCTCCAGCACGGTCCAGGTCTTGAAGGTCTGGATCACCGTCATATTGAAGTATTCCTTGATCAGCCAGAAGCCGCCGTCATTGACGTGGGAAAAGATCACCGAACCGGCGCCGGTGGCCAGCACCAATAATTCCGGGTGTGGATAACCCAGGCCCAGGGCCACCGGCGCCACTACACCGGAGGCAGTGGTCATGGCCACCGTCGCCGAGCCAGTGGCGATGCGCATCAATGCGGCGAACAACCAGCCCATCACCAACGGCGACAGGTGGAAGGCATGGGCCAGGCCAAGAATCTCGTTGGTCACGCCGGCATCCACCAGGATGCGATTCAAACCGCCACCCGCACCCACCAGCAGCGTAATGCTGGCGGTCGGCGCCAGGCATTCGTTGGTGAATTTGAGGATCGACTCGCGATTGAAGCCTTGAGCCAGGCCCAGGGTCCAGAAACTCACCAGGGTCGCCACCAGCAGCGCGATCACCGAGTTACCGATAAACAACAGGAACTGGTTGAACCCCGTGCCCGGCGTGGAAATCACGTTGGCCCAACCGCCGATCATCATCAGTACCACCGGCAATAGGATGGTGGCCATGGTCAGGGTAAAACTCGGGAGACGGCTACGCGGTTCGCGCTCGATAAACTGGCGCTCCAACGGGTTTTCCGCTGGCAGGTGGATACGCGGGACGATGTACTTGGCGTAGACGGGACCGGCAATGATCGCCGTCGGAATGCCGATCAGAATCGCATACAGCACGGTCTGCCCCACCGACGCGTTGTACGCCAGCACCGCCATCATCGCCGCCGGGTGCGGCGGCACCAGCGCGTGCACCACCGACAACCCGGCCACCATCGGCAAACCGACCATGAGGATCGACACCCCCACGCGCCGCGCCACGGTAAAGGCGATGGGCACCAACAACACAAAGCCCACCTCGAAAAACAGCGGCAGCCCCACCAGGAACGCGATACACACCATGGCCCAATGCGCGTTGCGCTCGCCGAAACGATGGATCAACGTGCGCGCCACCTGCTCGGCGCCGCCGGACTCGGCCATCATCTTGCCAAGCATGGTGCCCAGTGCCACCACTAGGGCGATGTGCCCCAGGGTTTTGCCGACGCCCGCTTCATAGGACCCCATGATGGTATCCGCCGGCATCCCGGCCATCAGCGCTAGGCCGATGGACACCAGAGTGATAACGATGAACGGGTTGAGTCGGTAACGTGCAATCAGCACGATCAAAGCAATGATGGCGATGGCAGCGTATGCCAACAGCCCGAAGCCCGGTGATGCGGCCATGCGGTACTCCTCGGAAAGGGTCACGTCGAATTGGTTGTGAAAGTCATAAATCATTTCCGCACGGCATTTTCAAACTGCATGAAAGTAACTTTCGCCCACGGATAAGCGCTGTCGCCATCGGGCATGCCCGGCGCCATCGGATGAAAATCAGGGGGGTGTTCTTACATGAGGATCGGACGCTGCCGGAAACTCAAACCGCGCCGCTGGGTCTTAGAATGCGCATCCACTCATGCCCAGGAAAATCGATGATGATTCGTAGCTCTTTCGCCACCGGCGCCGTGCTTCTGGCTTTGTGCGGCCACGCATCGGCTGCCGATAACGCGGCGCTGGAAAAATGCATGGACAGCGCCACCACCACGTTCGACATGGTCACCTGCAACACCAAAGCTGCCAAGGTTCAGGACGAGCGCCTGAACCGCGCCTACAAAACCGCCCTCGCCGCTCAGGAAGGCCCGCGTAAACAGCAACTGCAGGACGTGCAGCGCCTGTGGATAAAGTATCGCGACGCTAATTGCGCCTTCGCCGGTTCGGCAACCGGTGGTTCCATCGATCGGGTCAACGGCTCCGGCTGCGTGCTGGACATGACCCAGACCCGCGCCCAGGAACTCGAAGACCTGGTCGGGCCATAACCCCTCGATCAGAGTCGAAGGTCAGTCATGATGCACCCGCGCGCGCTTGAGCAGTTTCTTGCAGCGCTCGGACAAATGCAGCACCCGCAGGTGCTTGCCGGCCTTGCTGTAGCGCTCGCGCAAGGTCATCAACGCGGCAATCGCGGAATAATCGACGAAGCTCAGGTGGCGACAATCCAGCGTCACTTGGGCCGGGTCGTTGGCCGGGTCGAATTGGTTCAGAAACGGCGTGGTCGAGGCGAAGAACAAGGTGCCGTGCAGGCGATAGAGCTTGCTGCCGTCGGCTTCCAGGTGTTCATCGGCATACAACTCGCGGGCCTGTTGCCAGGCGAAATTCAGCGCCGCAATCACGATCCCGCACAGTACGGCGGTGGCCAGGTCGGTGAACACGGTGATCACCGTCACCGCGATAATCACCAGTACATCGTTGAGCGGCACTTTATTGATTACCCGCAGCGACGCCCAGGCGAAGGTCTGCTGCGACACCACGAACATCACCCCCACCAGCGCCGCCAACGGGATCCGCTCGATCAGCGGTGACAGAAACAGAATGAACAACAGAATCATCACCCCGGCAAACACCCCGGAAAAACGCCCGCGCCCGCCGGAGCTGAGGTTGATCACGGTTTGCCCGATCATCGCGCAACCGCCCATGCCGCCGAACAGACCCGAGACCATATTCGCCGCGCCCAGGGCCACGCTTTCGCGGTCGGGGTAGCCACGGGTTTCGGTGATTTCGTCGGTGAGGTTGAGGGTCAGCAGGGTTTCCAGCAGACCGACCATGGCCATCAGGAACGCGTAGGGCGCGATGATGCCCAGGGTTTCCAGGGTCCAGGGAACCTGCGGCAGCGCAAAGCTCGGCAAGCCGCCGGCGATGTGGGCCATGTCGCCCAGGGTGCGCGTCGGCAAACCCAGCAGGTACACCGCCAGGCCCACGCCGAGGATCGCCACCAGCGCAGGTGGAACTGCGCGGGTGATGCGCGGCAACATATAGACAATCGCCATGGTCACCAGCACCAGGCCGGTCATCACATACAACGGCGTACCGCTGAGCCAGGCTTCACCGTTCTTGAAGTGTTCCAACTGCGCCAAGGCAATGATGATCGCCAGGCCGTTGACGAACCCCAGCATCACCGGGTGCGGCACCATGCGCACCAGTTTGCCCAGGCGCAACAGGCCGAAGGCAACCATGATCAGCCCGCCCAGCAGCACGGTGGCGAGCAAATATTCCACGCCGTGCTGCACCACCAGCGCGACGATCACCACGGCCATCGAACCGGCCGCCCCCGACACCATCCCCGGCCGCCCGCCGAACAGCGCCGTGAGGGTGCAGATGATAAAAGCGCCGTACAGGCCCATCAGCGGGTTGAGGTGAGCGACCAGAGCGAAGGCGATGCACTCGGGCAGCAACGCAAAGGACGTGGTGAGGCCGGCCAGGGTATCGGCGCGCAGACGGGTGAGGTTCATGAAGTACCAAGGTATTGCGGGGAATAAGGCCGGGAATGGTACGGAATTGAGCGGGGTGGGGCTAGTCTTGAAGGCCGAGTGGGGCTCATCGGGGGCAAGCCCCCTCCCACATCACTGTGGGAGTCGAATCAGCAGGCATACCGCGCCAGCTTGGCCTGGATAAAGTCCAGGAAGCACTGGATGCGCAACGCCAACTGGGAGTTGCGATAGAACACCGCGTGGATCGGTTGGCGGTAGCCGCTGTAGAACGTTTCCAGCAGCGGCACCAGGCGCCCGGCGTCGATATCGTCGAAGGTCATGAAGTTCGACAGGCACGCAATGCCCTGCCCCTCCAATGCCAGGTGACGCAGGGTCTCGCCACTGGAGGCGGCGATGCTCGGCTGAATCAACCAGCGGTCGCCTGCCGCGTGGCGCAACGGCCAGTGGTTGAGGGTTTCGGTCTGGGTGAAGCCCAGCAAGGTGTGGCTCGCCAGTTCAGCGACCGTGCGCGGGGTGCCGTGGCGTTCCAAATAGTCGGGGCTGGCGAGGATATGCAACGGCGTGCAGCCCAAGGAACGCGCATGCAGGCTCGAATCGGCCAATGCACCGATGCGAATCGCAATGTCGGTGCTCTGTTCCAGCAGGTCGATGATCAGGTCATCGCTGTTGAGCTCCAGCTGGATCTGCGGGTACAGGCGGCGGAATTCGGCGATGTACGGAATGATCCCGTGCAGCATGAACGGCACCGCCGCGTTGATGCGCAAGCGCCCGGCCGGAGTTTGCTGGCGCGAGGACAAGCGTTCTTCCAGCTCATCCATCTGCGCCAGGATCACCTTGGCCTGCTCGAAGAAGTATTTGCCCTCTTCGGTCAGGTCCATGCGTCGCGTGGTGCGGTTGATCAGCGTGGTGTCGAGCTTGGCTTCCAGGCGCGACAAGGTACGGCTGACCGCCGACGGCGTCTGCCCGGCCTGCTCCGCCGCCGCGGAAATCGAACCGCACTCGATCACGCTGACAAAGATCTGTAGTTCATCGGACCGGGCTTTCACGGGCGCTCCTCTCTCATCTTGAGGGGCAGCTTACACCGAGAGGTTGAACACCTGCGCCAGATGCTGCTCATAGCGCGCCACATCCGCCTCGATGGCTGGACGTTTCATCACGTCCACGCAGAGGAAAGTCGGCAGGCCGGTCATGCCGAGGAACTGATTGGCCTTGTGGAATGGGAAGTACACCGCGTCCACGCCCTTGGCTTCGAAAAAATCGCTGGGGTCGTCGAAGGCTTGCTGCGGTGCGTTCCAGGTCAGCGACAACATGTACTGCTTGCCCTGGATCAGGCCGCCGCTGCCGTATTTCTGCGACGCATCGGAACGGGTGCGACCATCGCTGGCATACAGGCTGCCGTGGCCTTCGGTGAAGACTTCGTCGATGTACTTCTTGACGATCCATGGCGCGCCCATCCACCAACCGGGCATCTGATAGATGATCACGTCGGCCCATAGGAACTTGGCGACCTCTTCGGCCACGTCATAGCCGGCGTCGATATGGGTGACCTTGACGTCGATACCGGCACGGTCCAGCACCGCCGCTGCGGTGTCATGCAGGGTGGCGTTGTAGCGGCCATCGGAGTGGGCGAATTGTTTACCGCCGTTGAGCAATAGGACTTTTTTCATGGGAGATTCCAGAAGGTTGAAAGGTCTGGACGCAGACTATCCATCTGGCTCCCCTTGAATAAGCCACAAACCGGCAAAATACATTTGACCTAAAGGCACGAATACGCGGCCATTGTTAACCGCTGATCAGCAGATGCCCGCCCAAAAAAGCCATACCAACAAAAAATACCCGTTTGAACACCACGGCACTGATGCGCTGGCGTACCCACTGACCCAGCCACATGCCCAACAACGCCGGCACCAGCGCCAGCAGCGAGGCATTCAGTTCGGCGCCGCCCAGCCCGCCGCGCCAGGCCAGCCCGGCAGCCAAAGCCAGGGTAGACACGCTGAACGACAGCCCCAACGCCTGCACCAGTTGATCGCGCTGTAACCCCAGCGCCTGCAGATACGGCACGGCGGGGATCACAAACACTCCGGTGGCGGCGGTAACGATGCCGGTGAGCAATCCGCATAACGGGCCCAGCCAGCGTTCCGTCGCCGAGCCGACGTTGAATGTGGGCAAGAACAACCCGCTCAATGCATACATCAGCAACGCTGCGCCCAAGGCGTGCACCATCCAGCCGCCGCCGTCCATGCCCAGCCACGCAGTACCGAGCCCGGTGCCGAGAAAAATCAGCAGCAGCATCGGCCACAAGCGCTTGAACAGAGCACTCAGATGGCCGCCGAACGCCAATTGCCAGAGGTTGGTAACGGTTGAAGGAATGATCAGCAACGCCGCAGCCTGCGCCGGTAACATAGCCAGGCCGAGCAGGCCCATGGCCACGGTGGGCAAGCCCAGGCCGATCACCCCTTTGACGGTGCCCGCCAGCATAAAGGTGCCGATCACCAGCAAAGACAAGGCCAGGCCGATATTTTGGTAAAACGTAAGGAAAGTCGTCATTGGTCAATAGTGACGTTTTCCGATGGGCTCGAAAATTCGCCATATACTGAGTCAGCCTCTTGTTTAGCTTGAGGCTTAGCGCCCCTCGAAACTCCAATGTGGGAGGGGGCTTGCCCCCGATTAGGCCCGCTGAGCCACCCGAGAAACCAGTCATGCACTTTGACCTGATCGACCTGCGTCTCTACTTACACACCCTGGACGCCGGCAATATCACCGCTGGCGCATCCCGCAGCCATTTATCCCTGGCCGCCGCCAGCGCGCGCATCCGGGCAATGGAAGCGTCGCTGGGCATCGAGCTGCTGCAACGCGGTCGCCGCGGCGTCAGCCCGACGCCCGCCGGCAAAGCCCTGGCTCGCCACGCGCGGCTGTTATTGCAACAGGCCGATCACTTGCGACAGGACCTGGCCGCCTACGCCAACGGCGTCAAGGGCCAGGTGCGCTTGCTCTGCAATACCACCGCACTGAGTGAATACCTGCCTGAACTGCTGGCGGATGTACTGCGCGAACATCCCAACCTGGATATCGATGTGCAGGAGCTGCCCAGCCTGCGCATCACCCAGGCGTTACGCCAGGGCACTGCCGATTTGGGGATTATCTCCGACGCCGTCGACACCCACGGCTTGCAGACCCTGCCCTTTCGCGACGACCCACTGGTGCTGATCATGCCGACGGAGCATACGTTGGCGTCAGGCCCGGTCAGTTTTGTCGACAGCCTGCAACACGATTTCGTCGGCCTGGCCGCCCACAGTGCGCTGGCGGTGTACCTGGAAGAACAGGCGCTGCACGCCGGCTTCCGCCTGCACGCGCGCATCCGCGCCGAGAGCTTTGACGGGGTGATGCGCATGGTCGCCCGCGGCGCCGGCCTGGGGATCGTGCCCCAGGCCGCGTTGGACCGCTGGCCGGGGGAGCATCACTTTAAAGCCCAGCCCCTGCGCGAGGACTGGGCCTGTCGGCGACTGCTGTTATGCGCGCGCTCGTTCGAACAACTGCCGGGTTACGCCAAGGCCTTGTTCGATGCGCTGGCCAGATCCCCTGTGGGAGGGGGCTTGCCCCCGAAGACGGTACGTCAGTGACAGATGGGCTAACCGACCTATCGGCCCCCCGTCACATTTCAGGTGACACTGTGGCGGACCTTGAATTGCGGCTGGTCCCAGGTGCGGTTATCGAGAATCTCACCGAGGATTTCCACGGCATCGAAGACTTCGGTGAAGGTTGTGTACAACGGGGTAAACCCAAAACGCATGATGCGCGGTTCGCGGTAATCGCCGATCACGCCACGGGCGATCAGGGCCTGGATCACCGCGTAGCCTTCAGGATGCTCGAAGCTCACATGGCTGCCACGCCGGGCGTGTTCACGCGGGGTAATCAGCACGAGGTGATGGGCCGCGCAGCGAGCCTCCACCAAGTCGATAAACAGATCGGTCAACGCCAGGGATTTGCGGCGCAGGCTGGCCATGTCGGTCTGTTCAAAAATCTCCAGACCGCATTCCACCATCGCCAGCGACGTGATCGGCTGGGTGCCGCACAGGTAACGAGCGATGCCGGCGCTCGGCGCATAGCTGGACTCCATAGCGAACTGCCGCGTATGCCCGAACCAGCCCGACAACGGCTGGCGCACCAGGTCCACCAGCGCCGGGTTGACCCACACGAACGCCTGGGAACCGGGGCCACCGTTGAGGTATTTGTAGGTGCAGCCAATCGCGTAATCGGCGCCGGCCCGATGCAGGTCCACCGGCACCGCGCCCGCCGAGTGCGCCAGGTCCCAGATCGTCAGCGCACCGCACTCGTGGCTCAGGGTGGTCACGCCCTGCATGTCGTATAGGTAGCCGGTCTTGTAGTTGACGTGGGTGAGCATTACCACGGCCACGTCGGCGTCGATGGCCTGGGTCAGCTCGTCGGGGCTGTTCACCAAGCGCAGCGAATAACCCTGTTGCAGCAACTCGGCCAGGCCTTCGGCGATGTACAGGTCGGTGGGAAAGTTGCCGGCCTCGCTGACGATCACCTTGCGCGCCGGCGCCCGCTGGCGCTGCACACTCAACGCGGCACTGAGCACTTTGAACAGGTTGATCGAGGTGGTATCGGTGATCGCCACTTCGCCATCGCGTGCGCCGATCAGCGGGGCCAACCGGTCGCCCAGGCGCAGGGACAGGTCCGCCCAGCCCGCGCTGTTCCAACTGCGGATCAAACCGTCGCCCCACTCCTGGGCAATCACCTGTTGCGCCCGTGCCAGCGATGCCACGGGGCGGGCGCCCAGGGAGTTGCCATCCAGATAGATCATGCCGTGGGGCAGAGCGAACTGCTCACGCAAAGGCGCCAATGGGTCCTGGGCATCAAGGGTTTGGCAATGGCTTCGAAGGGGCATGGGCGATCCTGGTTTTTATAAGAGAAGATGAGCCAAATTATTAACGAAGCTTTAGAGAATTTTCGTGCAAAGTGGTGGGCAACAAGCTAATTAAGCTGTAGGAAATTCGAATTAAACCTCTAAATACGCGGAATTATTCTAAGCATGATTCTCGACCCCACCGACTTGCGCCTCCTGCATTTCCTGCAACAGGATGGCCGTATCAGCAACCAGGAACTGGCGGAAAAAGTCGCCCTGTCGCCCTCAGCCTGCCTGCGCCGCTTACGCCTGCTGGAGAGCGAAGGCGTGATCAGCGGCTACCGGGCGGTGCTGAATGCCGAGCAACTGGGGATCGAATTGGAGGCCATCGTTCACCTGTCTTTGCGCCAGGACGTGGAGGATTGGCACGAGACGTTCATCAAGAAAGTGCAAGGCTGGCCGGAAGTGGCCAGCGCCTATGTGATCACCGGCGCCAGCAACTATGTGCTGCGGGTACAGGCGCGCAACCTCAAGCATTTTTCGGACTTTATCGTGAACCACCTGAACCGCACGGCAGGGGTGACGGATATTCGCTCGGAGATCGTGCTGCAGAAAATCAAGGATAGGGATGAGGTGTTGGATCTGGTCGTGCGTAAATAGTCAGCCACGCCCCCATTCAAATGTGAGAGGGAGTTGACCCGGCAAGCACGGCGACCTCAACAATGGTGGAATCCGCCCAACAATGGCTGTTGGATCAGGCACTTGATGGCGTTCAGCTGTATTACGAACAGTTCACGCAGAGTAATATCTGACCCCAGCACTTCTGAGGGGCTGATGCGGCCTGCACTCCCCCTTAAGAAAAACAAGTAGAAGGGAACGTTAATGGCGGATGACATGGTTAACCCGGTAGGCCTCAAGCGTGGCTTGAAGAACCGGCATATTCAGCTGATCGCTTTGGGCGGCGCCATCGGTACGGGGTTGTTCCTCGGCTCGGCCGGGGTGCTCAAGTCTGCCGGGCCGTCGATGATCCTCGGCTACGCGATCGCCGGTTTCATCGCCTTCCTGATCATGCGCCAGCTCGGCGAAATGATCGTCGAAGAGCCGGTGGCCGGCTCTTTCAGCCACTTCGCGCACAAATACTGGGGCGGTTACGCGGGCTTCCTGGCGGGCTGGAACTACTGGGTGCTGTATGTGCTGGTGGGCATGGCCGAACTGACGGCGGTGGGCAAATACATCCAGTTCTGGTGGCCGGAGATTCCGACCTGGGTCAGTGCGTTGGTGTTCTTCGTCGCGGTGAACTTGATCAATACGCTGAACGTGAAGTTCTTCGGTGAGGCCGAGTTCTGGTTCGCGATCATCAAGGTGGTGGCGATTGTCGGCATGATCGTGCTCGGCTGCTACTTGCTGTTCAGCGGCAGCGGCGGCCCCCAGGCCTCCATCGACAATCTGTGGAGCCACGGCGGGTTCTTCCCCAATGGCGGCATGGGGCTGTTGATGTCCATGGCGTTCATCATGTTCTCCTTCGGTGGCCTGGAGCTGGTGGGCATCACCGCCGCCGAGGCCAGCGAACCGCGCAAGGTGATCCCCAAGGCGATCAATCAGGTGGTGTACCGCATCCTGATTTTCTACGTGGGTGCGCTGACCGTGCTGCTGTCGTTGTATCCATGGGACCAATTGCTGCAAACCCTCGGCGCGTCGGGCGACGCCTACAGCGGCAGCCCGTTCGTGCAGATCTTCTCGCTGATCGGTAACGACACCGCTGCGCACATCCTCAACTTCGTGGTCCTGACCGCGGCGCTGTCGGTGTACAACAGCGGCGTGTACTGCAACAGCCGCATGTTGTTCGGCCTGGCCGAGCAAGGCGATGCGCCCAAAGCGCTGATGAAGCTCAACAAGCAAGGCGTGCCGCTGCGAGCCCTGGCGATCTCGGCGCTGGTGACGATGCTGTGCGTGGTGGTCAACTACGTCGCGCCGCAGAGCGCGCTGGAGTTGCTGTTCGCCCTGGTGGTTGCCTCGTTGATGATCAACTGGGCGCTGATCAGCATCACCCATATCAAGTTCCGCAAGGCCATGGGCCAACAAGGCGTGGAGCCGTCGTTCAAGACCTTCTGGTTCCCGTTCAGCAACTACCTGTGCCTGGCGTTCATGCTGATGATCGTCAGCGTGATGCTGGCCATTCCGGGGATTCGCGAGTCGGTGTTTGCGATGCCGGTGTGGGTGGGGGTGATCTATGTGGCCTACCGGTTGCGAATGAGTAAGGCGAAAGCGGTCGCCGCTGCGCAGTGATAGCCATATGGGAGGGGGGTTGCCCCCTCCCATATTTGTTTACAGCGTGGAACGCACTCGCCACAGCTCGGGGAACAACACCGTGTCGAGCATCTTGCGCAGGTAACCCACGCCTTCGGTTCCCCCGGTGCCCGGTTGGAAGCCGATGATGCGCTCCACCGTGGTCACATGGCGGAAGCGCCACTGGCGGAACGAGTCCTCCAGGTCGATAAACTTTTCGGCCAACTGGTACAGGTCCCAGTAACGGCTCGGATCGCGATACACCTCGCGCCATGCCGCCTCCACCGAGTCATCGTGTACGGTCGCGGCCGTTGGGTCGCGTTCGGCGCGTTGCGGGTCAATCGCCAAACCGGCCTTGACCATCAAATTGATCGCCTCGTCATACAGCGACGGCGTGGCAATCGCCACTTGCAGTTGCTGCAACAATTCCGGTCGATGGGCATGGGGTCGCAACAACGCTGGGCTCTTGTTGCCGAGAATAAATTCGATCTCACGGTACTGAAACGACTGGAACCCCGACGACTGCCCCAGGAACGGGCGAATGGCCTTGTATTCCGAAGGTGTCATGGTCGCCAGCACGGCCCAGGCATGCACCAGTTGGTCGAAGATTCGCGACACCCGCGCCAGCATCTTGAACGCCGGCGGCAACTCGCCCAGGCGCACGTGTTCGCGGGCGGCCTTGAGTTCATGGAGCATCAGCTTCATCCACAGCTCGGAGGTCTGGTGCTGGATGATAAACAGCATTTCGTTGTGGTCCGGCGACAGCGGGTGCTGGGCGCTGAGCACGTTGCCCAGGTCCAGGTAGTCGCCGTAGCTCATGGACTCGGAAAAATTCAGCTCGGCGTTATGCCATTCTTCCGGAGCTTGGTAGTCGGCAGAAAAGGGACATTGGCTCATCGCGTGGGCTCCTTGAGCGGGCGCAGGATTGCGCGGACCGGGCTGGCGTCGAGGTGGGCAAAGCGCAGCGGCAAGGCGATCAGCTCGTAGTCGCCCTCCGGCACGTCGTCGAGCACGATGCCTTCGAGAATCGCCATGCCATGCCGGGCCACGGCGTTGTGAGAGTCCATGGTCTTGGACTGTTGCGGGTCCAGGGACGGGGTGTCGATACCGATCAGCCGCACCCCCAGGCTGGCAAGCCGCTCGATGGTTTGCGCGGCGATGGCGGTGAAATTCTCATCCCACTCGGTCAGCGGCGCTTGTGGATAAGTACGCAGCAATACGCGCTCGGGCAAGTTATCCACACGACCGTCGAGCTGATGAGGCTGCACCAGCGCGCCACTGTCCAGGCAATGCAGCACTCGGCAAGGGCCCATGTACACATCCAGCGACACCTCGCCAATCGGCGCGCCGTCGGCGCTGTAGTGCAGCGGTGCATCCACATGGGCGCCGGTATGCGGCGACAAGGTCACGCGCCCGACATTCACCGGACACTCCGGGCCGAACTGCCATACGCGTTCTTCCTGAAACGGCGTATCGCCCGGCCAGGTGGGCGTGGCCGCGCTCAAGGGCGGGCTGATGTCCCACCACGTTTTTATTGGGTTCATGCTCAAGGCTCTCGGTCGTTACTGGGGTGAATGATACGAGGGCCTGCTGTGAATTTTCTTGCAAAATCTGGCGTAAGAAGGGAGTTCTTTCGCACTTACTGCGAGAAACAGGCGTATTCACGCTCGAATATGTCGCCTAATGTGGGAGGGGGCTTGCCCCCGACTCAGCGAGCCAGTTGATCCAGGTGCCCGTTGTGACGCCGCCAACGGGGGCAAGCCCCTCCCACACTGACCTCGCCGTGCCAATAACACCCTATTCATCTGCGCTTCTGGACATCCCGATGTCGAGTTCAGACCACTGAGGGTGCTGGCGACGCTATAGGGTTCGACTCTCGTTTCCTTGCCTCGGAGTCATCATGTCCAAGCCCATTACCGTACTGCGCGACACCCATCCCTTGCCGGTCCTGGATGCCTGCAAATGGGAGAAGCTCGAAGGCGACCCGCACACCGTCAACCTTAACGCCTACACCAGCGAAGACGGCAGCAAGATCATGGGCACTTGGATCTGCACCCCAGGCAAGTGGTACGTGGAATACGTGAAGTGGGAGTACTGCCACTTCCAGGAAGGCTACTGCGTGATCACGCCTGAGGGGATGGAGCCGATTCACTTGCGGGCTGGGGATATCTTTGTGGTGGAGCCAGGAATGAAGGGAACGTGGGAAGTGGTCGAGACGGTGCGTAAGTATTTTGTGTTCGCCTGAGTAATCACCCGCTTATGGGGGGATTGGGCAGGTTGGTGGTGAGCGGGCTGGTCCTGCTCACCACGCAGTTTCCTTTGCGTAGGATCTACTTAGGCTTGCGATAGCTGTTAACAATCGCCGAGAAGTCCTTGCCGCCCTCCCCGCGCTGGCTCATGGATTGATACAACTGTTGGGCCACAGCGCCCAGAATCACCGGTTGCTTGGCCTGGCGGGCAGCTTCGGTGGCCAAACCCAAGTCCTTGAGCATCAGGTCCGCGCCGAAACCGCCGGTATAGCCGCGAGACGCCGGGGCAGTTTCGATCACGCCTGGCCACGGGTTGTAAGTGTCGGAACTCCAGCAGCGCCCGGTGGAGCTGTTGATAATGCCCGCAAGCACCTGGGTGTCGATCCCCAGCGCATCGCCTAAAGCCATGGCTTCGCTGACGCCCACCATGCTGATGCCCAGCAACAGGTTGTTGCAGATCTTGGCGATCTGACCAGTACCTACTTCACCGCAATGCACGATGTTGCGGCCCATTTGCCCCAGCACCGGTTGCAGGGTAGCGAACAGTTCCGGGGTGGCACCGACCATAAAGGTCAGCGTACCCGCCTGGGCGCCGCCGGTGCCGCCGGAGACGGGCGCGTCGGCCATCGCCACGCCGTGTTTGGCTGCCGCTGCGGCCACGTCGCGAGCAGTCTGCGGGTCGATGGTGCTGCAATCCACCGCCGGCACGCCGCTACCGATACCGGCGAGTACGCCATCGTCATTCAGCCACACGCTGCGCACATGGGCGGCGGCGGGCAGCATGGTAATCACCAGCTCCGCGCCCTGGGCCGCATGGCGTGGCGAGTCGCTAATGGTACCGCCCAGTTCGGCGAGTTCCTTGAGCACGGTCTGGTTGAGGTCGAACAGGTTCAGCGCGTGGCCGGCCTTGATCAAGTTGCGGGCCATGGGCGCGCCCATGTTGCCCAAACCGATAAATGCAATCTTCATGAGGGTCTCCCGGAATCAGCGCAGGTTGATGGTGGTGTTGACGCCATCGTTGACCGTGTCGTCGTCGAACCAGCGGCTCGTGACGGTTTTAGTCTGGGTGTAGAACTGCACCACTTGCTTACCGTAGGGGCCGAGGTCACCGAGCTTGGAACCACGGGAACCGGTGAAGCTGAAGAACGGCACCGGCACTGGGATCGGGATGTTGATACCCACCTGGCCCACGTCGATTTCGCTCTGGAATTTACGCGCCGCCGCCCCACTCTGGGTAAACAGGCCGGTGCCATTGCCGAATGGGTTGGCGTTGACCAGGGCGATGGCCTCATCAAGGGTGTCGACTTCGATCACCACCAGCACCGGGCCGAAGATTTCTTCGGTGTAGATGCGCATGTCCGTGGTCACGCCCGAGAACAGGGTCGGGCCGACAAAGTTGCCCTGCTCGAAACCCGGTACCTGGATGTCGCGACCGTCCAATTCGAGCTTGGCGCCTTGCTGTACACCGCTTTCGATCAATTCCAGGATGCGTGCCTTGGCGCGCTTGGAAATCACCGGGCCGACATCGGTGCCGGCTTCGCTGCCGGCGTTGACCTTGAGCTTCTGTGCCAGCGCCTTCAGGTCCGGCAGCCATTGCTTGGACGCCCCCACCAGCACCACCACGGAGGTGGCCATGCAGCGCTGGCCTGCCGCACCGAAACCGGCGCCGACCAAGGCATTGAGGGTGTGTTCGCGGTTGGCATCCGGCAGCACGACGGCGTGGTTCTTGGCGCCCATCATCGATTGCACGCGCTTGCCGTGCTTGCCGGCCAGGTCATACACATGGGTGCCGACGGCGGTGGAGCCGACGAAGGACACCGCCTTGATGTCCTTATGGGTGCACAGTGCATCTACCACGTCCTTGCCGCCATGCACCACGTTGAGCACACCGGCCGGTACGCCGGCTTCCAGCGCCAGCTCCACCAGCAGCATGGTCGATAGTGGGTCCTGTTCGGACGGTTTGAGGACGAAGGTGTTACCGCAGGCGATGGCCATCGGGAACATCCATAGCGGAATCATCGCCGGGAAGTTGAACGGGGTAATGCCCGCACACACGCCGATGGGCTGGCGCAGGGTGTAGGTATCGACGCCACCGGCGACGTTCTCGGCGAACTCGCCCATTTGCAGGGTACCGATGGAACAGGCGTGCTCCACCACTTCCAAGCCACGGAAAATATCGCCCTCGGCATCGGCAATAGTCTTACCCTGCTCGGCGCTGAGGACGACGGCGATGCGTTTGGAATGTTCGCGAATCAACGCCTGCAGTTTGAGCATGATGCGCATGCGCGCGCCGATCGGCGTCAGCTTCCAGGTCTGGAAGGCGCGATGGGCGGCATCGATGGCGGCGTTGACTTCATCGGCGGTGGCAAACGGGACTTTGGCCAGCACTTGCTGAGTGGCGGGGTTGACGATGTCTTGCCATTGGGTGGTCTTGGACTCGACCCACTCACCGTTGATCAGCAACTTGACCGGTTGTACGGAAATTTCGGCAGATGCGTTCATGTGGTCTCCAATTCTTATTTATATGCAGAGAACCAAGGCGTTGAACCGCCTTGAAGAATGAGGCGTTCGGACTGTTTTTGGAGTATAGATGTGCAAATCTCTAATAAGAACGCACATAAAAGCCGGACCAATATGCAAAAAAACATCACGTCGCTGGGCTCCCTGAACTGGGATGACCTGAAGTTTTTCCTCGAAGTGGCCCGCACCCGCAAGGCCAGCGTCGCCGCCAAGCGCCTGGCGGTGGACTACACCACGGTGTCGCGGCGCATCAGTTCGCTGGAAGTGTCATTGGGCACGCTGCTGTTCGAAAAATCCCGCACCAACGGCTTTGTACTCACCCCCGAAGGCCAACGATTGCTGGGCTACGCCGAGTCCATTGAAAGCACCCTGCACATGGCCTGCGAGCAGGTGTCCGGCTCCGGTGTCGCACTGTCCGGGCATGTGCGCATGGGCTGCACCGAAGGCTTCGGCAGCTTCTTCGTCACGCCGCAATTGAGCCACTTTGTCGACACCTACCCGGCGATCTCCGTCGACATCCTGCCCCTGCCCCATTTCATCAGCCTGTCCAAGCGCGAAGCCGACATCGTCATCGCCCTGGAACGCCCGGAACACGGGCCGTACGTGTGCTGCAAACTGTGCGATTACACCCTGCAGTTGTACGCCACCCAGGATTACCTCGACCAACATCCGCCGATCCAACGCCCGGCGGACCTGGCCACCCACCCGTTTATAAGTTACGTCGATGACCTGGCCTTCAGCTCCGAGCTGCTCTACCTGGCCAACGTAGTCCCCGGCGCCAGCGCCAGCCTGCGCAGCACCAGCGTGATTGCCCAGTACGTCGCGGCACAACAGGGCCGCTCGATGGCGATACTGCCGTGCTTCCTGGCGGCACAAGACCCACGCTTGTTGCCGGTGCTGGGGGAGCAAATCACGATCACGCGCCAGTTTTGGATGTATTGCCGGGAGGACTTAAGGAAGCTGAAGCGGATTACGTTGTTGTGGGACTACATCCGGGAAGTGACCGAGCAGAACCGGGGGTTGTTGATGGGGGAAACGCGGGAGATGCGATTTGCGGATTAATCGGCCGAAACCAGACCAACCGGTGGGCAGGGACTAGCCGTGGGTCAGCCACGCCGCCATCGGGTTCAAGCCCCCTCCCACATTTGATCTGGTTTCGTCAGCCAGGTATTCAACCTGCAATGCATTCGAGGTGGGAGGGGGCTTGCCCCCGATGGGGCCTGCTCAGTCGATACCTGTGTTGCTGACCCACCGCTACCGGGAGCAAGCTCATACTTGATCGGCATTCAGGTTGAAGCACCCGAAACCGCTCAGTCGGCAATCACCACAATCGCCACCCGCCGATTTTCGGTGCGCCCTGCGGCTGTATCGTTGGATGCCACGGGCTGGCTGCTGCCCAAGCCGCGCAGTTGGATGTTTTCTTCTTTCATACCCACGCTCGTCAGCACCGTGGCCACGCTTTTGGCGCGGCGCAGGGAGAGTTGCTCGTTGTAGGCTTCTTTGCCGGAGGCGTCGGTATGGCCGTCCACGCGTACGCGCTCTATGCCCACGCCGAGCAGGGCTTTGCCGATGCGTTGGACGATCGCGGTGCTCGGCGGGTTGAGGGTTTCGATGTCGCTGCCGAACAGCACTTTGCCCGACAGACCGAATGCCCAGCCGTCATCCGTGAGTTCAAAGCCCTGTTGTTTGAGTACCGCGACTTGCGCCGGGGTCAGGCCTTTAGGTGGTTGTGTCTGACAGCCGCCGAGGGCCAACAAGGCCACCAGCACAGTAAGAAACAGAACGCGTGCAGTCGAGAACAAGGGATCAACTCCTGTGTTGAACGTTAACAGCAGAGTGCTCCGACTCTGCCGTGTGCTGGCCGCCCTGGGTCAGGCGTTTGGCCTGGTACATAGCCGCGTCGGCGGCATTGAGCAAGGTGCCGGGCGTGGCGCCATGCTCGGGGTAAATGGCAATGCCGATGCTGAGCGACGTCAGCACTTGAGAGCCACCCGGCACGTCAATCGGCATGTCCATGCTGGCGATGATCTTGTCAGCGATGCGTTGCGCGTCCTCGGCCTTGTGCAACGGCGCAAGCAGGATGGCGAACTCGTCACCGCCCAGGCGCGCCACCAGGTCACCGTCACGCAGTTGCGCGCGCACACGGGCAGCGACAGCCACCAGCACCGCGTCGCCGGCGGCGTGGCCGAAGTTGTCGTTGATGTCTTTGAAGCGATCGCTGTCGAGGAACAATACCGCGACCCGCTCGTCGAGCTTGGCCGCGCCGCGCAGGGCTCGAATCAGCCGACCTTCGAAGAACGCGCGGTTGGGCAGGCCGGTCAGGCTGTCGTGGTTGGCCTGGTGGGCCAGGGTTTCGTTTTCGCTTTGCAGGTGGCTTTGCCAAGCTTCCATTTCGCCGAGCAAGGCATTGAAGTCACTGCCCAGGCTGTCGAGTTCGGCGATGCGCGCGGGCGGTACACGTCGATCAAAATCCCGCTCGCTGCGAGCGGCGTGAGCCACGGCGGCCAGGCTTTGCAACGGCACGGTGATCCCGCGCAGCAGTCGCCGGGCCAGGTGTAATGCGACCCAGGCGCTGAGGGCGGTGCAGATCAGAATCCCGGCCAGACCACTGAGCAGAAAGCGCAGCAGGCTGCCGCCGTGGCCGGTCAGGTGGATACTGCCGACGGTACGGCCTTGGTGCAGGATCGGTTGGTTGATCGGCTGTTCAAGCAGGGCATGCGCCAGTGCCAGTTCCACCCGCGAGAGCATGCCGGTTTCGGGGCGTGCCCAGTGGGCCAGTAACTTGCCATTGGCGTCGAAAACGTCGGCATCGGCCACCTCTTCGGTGGACGCAATCAGGCTCAGTGCCTCGGTGGCTGCGGCGCGGTCGTTGAACACCACCGCCGCTTCCACGGTGTAAGTGATGGAGCGTGCGATAAGGTGCAAGTTGTGTTCGGCATAGACGCGCAGCGCCAGCACGCCGAGCAGGGTCAGGGACACACTGGCCAGGGTTACCGCCACCAGAGCCAGGATCAAATGACCACGGCCGATAACCGAGCGCAGGCTAGGTCGCACTTTCACATGGGTCATGGAGCAGGCGCCCGGCGGCGGGACAGTTGCAGCACGCTGGGGTGAATGCGCACGCCGCTGCGTGCCACCGAGTCGAGGTTGACCTCGAACGACACTTGTTCATCGCTTACGCGCAGGCAAAACAAGCTGCCGACGGTGCACTGGTCGCCGCCTTCGCTGATGCTGAGCACCGGGTGGCCGATCAACGAGGCAAACAATTGGCTGCGCTCATCGGCGGTAAGCTTGCCGATGTACACCGCGTCGCAGGCGTTGACGATATCGGGATGGTTGACCAACAGGCGCTGCACCACCACCGGACGGCCGGTCGCCTGGGTGGTGCCTTTGATCAGGTCATCGGTGTATTGGGTGGGCCCGACGATACACAGGCGCAATTGCGCTGGCTCCACCGGCCAGCGCGCGTAACTGAGAATACCGAGTACCACCTGAGTGACCGCCTGGGCACGCTGCGCGGCCATACCCTCGGTGGCCGGGACGTCCGCAAACCCGTATGGCGCCAGCGCACACAGCAGCGCCATCAGCAGCAGGCGTCTCCAGCTCCAACGGCACTCTGTGGGCGAGACAGCCACGTTCATGCTGCGATTCTCTCAGGTGTTTTCGTGGGGTGATGCCGCAACGATAGCACAGCGGCGGAAAACCCCGCGAGGCAGTGCCTTCGCGAGGTCCGCTATTTTTTCAGAAAATTCAGGCAGTAGAATCAGAAATATTAGATGACCTATCAGTCAATTTTTTAGGCGCCTTGATCCAACTCCAGCATCAACCCACTCAAGCGCTTGACCTTGCGCCGCACCGCTTCCTCAAACACACCGCCGCGCGGCTCGATCAGGCTGAACCAGCGCTTGGCGCGGGTGATGCCGGTGTATATCAATTCTTTGGTCAACACCGGGTTCAGGGCGTCGGGCAGGATCAGCGCAGTGTGGGTGAATTCCGAGCCTTGGGATTTGTGCACGGTCATGGCGTACACGGTTTCCACATCGTTCAGGCGGCTGGGCAGCACGAATCGCACGCCGCCCTGGCCGTCATTACGTGGGAAAGCCACCCGTAGCACCTGAGGGCCACCGTCGCTTTCGGGCAGTTTGAGGGCGATGCCGATATCGCCATTCATCAGGCCCAGGCCGTAGTCGTTGCGCGTCATCAGCACCGGGCGACCTTCGTACCATTGCTCGTCACCCTCGATCAGCCGCACTTTACGCAGCGCCGCGGTGATTCGCAGATTCAACCCCTCCACACCCCACGGACCTTTGCGCACGGCGCAGAGCAATTGGAACGCGTCGAAGGCCTGCAACAATTGCTGCGCCCAGGCCGTCCAGGCGTGGTCGTCACGGGGGGTGGCGGGTGACGGACGCGCCGATTGCAGCAGGTTCAGGTAATAGCGATAGCCCTCGGCACCGCCGCCCTGCCCGTCCAGCACCAGGCGCTCAAGCGCGTGGTCGTGTTCGCCCTTGAGGCTGACGCAGAACAGGTCGCTGTGGCTGCGCGCGGCCAGCAGCTTGCGGGCCTCTTCGGCTTTTTGCTGGTTGACCCAGCGCGCCAGTTGGCCGATGCCGCTACCTTCGCCGAACCGCCGCGAATAGCGCAGCATCACCACTTGTTGCGCCAGGGGGTGGCTGTGGTCCAGGTCTTCGCTCAGGCCGCTGGTGCTGAGGTCTTCACCGCTGACGGCTTGTAGCCACTGGCGCGTGTCGGGGCTGTACCAACCGGCTTCGGCGTCGCGGCATAAATCGCCGAGCACGGCACCGGCTTCCACCGAGGCCAGTTGATCCTTGTCGCCCAGCAATACCAGACGGGCGTGAGGCGGCAGCGCGTCCAGCAGATTGGCCATCATCTCCAGGTCGATCATCGAGGCTTCATCCACCACCAGTACATCCAGGGGCAGCAAGTTGCCCGCATGGTGACGGAAATGCCGAGTGCCAGGGCGACTGCCCAGCAAACGGTGGACGGTGGTGACTTGGGTCGGGATCTTTTCCCGCACCGTATCGGGAACACTCAGCGACAGCACTTGCTGGCTGATGGATTCGGTCAGGCGCGCCGCCGCTTTGCCAGTGGGAGCGGCCAGGCGAATGCGCAGCGGGCTGCCGGATTCCACGGCCGGCGCCTGCAACAGCGCGAGCAGGCGCACCACAGTGGTGGTCTTGCCGGTGCCGGGGCCGCCGGTAACGATGCTGAACGCCCCTCGGGTAGCCAGGGCGCAGGCGAGTTTCTGCCAGTCCACTACGCCGTCGGGCGCGGGTTGAGCGAACAGGCCATTGAGCCGCTCGGGCAAATCGGCGGTGAAGTTTTCCTGTGTCGCCAGGCGCTGGCGCAATGCGGAATCGATGCGTCGCTCGTAGGTCCAGTAGCGCCGCAGGTACAGACGTTTCCCCGACAGCACCAGAGGCCGGCTTTGTGCCGCTTCACTGCCGTCGAGTGCAAGGGCGACCAACGAGCTGGCGGCCAGTGCATGGCACCAATGGGCGCCATCGAGGCCATCGAGCAACTGCGACGGAAGCAACATCGCGCCGGTCTGCAGGTCGCCTTCGGGCGGTAGGGACAGGGCAAAATCCGGCGCCTTTAGGGTTTCGAACAGATCAAGGCAGACGTGCCCGTGACCCAATTGGTGGCTGGTCAACGCCGCCGCGAGCAACACTAGAGGATCGGCCTGGGGATCGAGTTCGTGCAGGAAGCCAACGAAAGCCTTATCCAGCGCCCGCAACCAGCCGCGCTCGACCCAGCGTTCCAGTAATTGCACCAGATCGGCGGAGCGTTCCAGCGGCGCTAGTGCCTCCAGCGGTAATGGCGACAGGCTCATAACAGCACTCCTTGTTCCCAGGCCGGCTCAGTTTTGGGTGGCAGCGGTTTGCCTTGGAACAACAGGTCCAGGCCTTCGATCAGCGCCCGTGGCGGCCGGGTGAAATACGCGCCTTGGCTGGAAGACTGGGTGCCGCGCAGGAACAGATACAGTGCGCCGCCAATGTGGCGGTCGTAATCGTAGTCGGGCAACCGTGCCTTGAGCTGGCGATGCAGGGCCAGTAGGTAGAGGACATATTGCAGGTCATACCGATGCTCAAGGATCGACTGTTCCATGGCTTGCGGGGTGTAGGCCGAATCGTCAGGCCCGAGCCAGTTGGATTTGTAGTCGGCCACGTAGTAGCGGCCATCGTGTTCGAACGTCAGGTCGATAAACCCCTTGAACATGCCGTTGAGCAGCACTGGTTCGGCAGCCACCCGGGCGACGCCGTCATGGGTGTACTGACACACCAGTTTATCCAGGGCGAGCACATCGACCTTATGACTGGCGAACCAGAACTCCATCTCGATCTGATAGTGCCGCAAGCCGCTCAAGGCCACGCGACCGTTATCCACAGGCAGTGGCGTGTGCAGCAGATGGCCCAGCCAGGCACTGAGGGTAACGATCCACCCCTCCCAGTTGCGCCGATTGCAACGCGCGCCGACGGCTTGTTCGATGGCCTGCGGCGTCACGTTGAAGCCTTCTTCACCCGCCCATTCCAGCAAACCGTGCAGGAAGGTACCGGGGTTGGGGCCGCGTGGGAAACGGTGAATGTCGCCACCAGACGCTGCCACTTCACGCGGTGCATCCGGGTCCAGGCGCTCGTCATCGAACAGCTTTTGCGCTTGTGGGTTTTCGGGCGCTTCGAGGGTCGGGCTGCTCAGGCTGTCGCCAATACGCAGCGCGCTGTAGGAAGCAATCCACCAGTTTTCCGCCGCCTTGCGGCTGGGCAACAACGGCGCGAGCAGCGTGGCCTGGTTGCGCGGCGGGTGGAACAGCACCTCTTGCGCCTCAGGCACTTGGGCGTAATGGATGGCTGGGCAACCGTCCTGCAAATCCAGCAGCCAACGGGCCAGGCCCGCCGACTCGCGCAGCACATTGCCGCCGCCAAGCAAATAGCCCAGCGCACACAAGTGCAGGACCGAACTACTGCTGTTGCCGCGCTTGAGGTCGGCGATGCCCAGCCAGCACGCGTGCTTGGCGCGGGTCAGGGCGACATAAAACAAGCGCAGGTCTTCGGCCAGCCGCTCGTCGTCAGCCTGGGCAATCAGCTCGGCGGTCGGGCGCAGGCTGACCTGGGATTTGCCATGTTCATCGTGGTAGTGCAGCGGCAGGCGGCTGCCGTCCACGGGTTTGGTCGAACAAATAAACGGCAGAAACACCAGGTCGTATTCCAGACCTTTGGATTTGTGGATGGTGACCACTTTGACCAATTGCTCATCGCTTTCCAGGCGTAGGATCTGCTCTTCACCGGCTTGACCCGAGAGCGCCAGATGCTCGGCCAGGTGGCGGATCAACGCTTGTTCGCCGTCCAGCTCCGAGGCGGCCTGTTGCAGCAGTTCGCTCAAGTGCAACAGGTTGGTCAACACACGTTCGCCGTCGCTGCGGGCGATCAGGGTTTGCGGCAATTTGAAGTCGTGCAGCAAACGCCGCAGCATCGGTAGCACGCCTTGGGTGCGCCAAATCGCACGGTAACCGCGAAACTGCATAACGCGGCTTTCCCACGCCAATTCGTCCTGATTCAGACGCTCCAGTTCGGGCAGCGACAGATTCAACGTGACACACGCCAGGGCGGCACGCAGGGGGCGCTCCATATCCGGCTCGGCGCAGGCCTTGAGCCAGGCCAACAGGTCATGGGCTTCCTGGGCGGCAAACACCGAGTCCTTATCGGACAGGTACACGCTTCGCACACCCCGAGCGGCCAATTCCGCACGCACGGCTTGGGCCTCCTTGCCGTCGCGGACCAGGATGGCGATATCCGACGGCAATACACCTTTGAAGCTGGCGTCCGGCTGTAGGAAACCGGCCTTGCCTTGCTGCCCGGCATTGAGCAGCTCAACAATCTGCGTAGCACAAGCAGCAGCCAGCTGCTGGCGGTACACCGCGTTGGAAATCGGCTGGTCGGTTGCCAAGTGCCAGAGGTTCATCGCCGGCACAGGCTGGCCGTCGACCAGCAAGGTCTCTTTGCGGCCTTGGGACAATACCGGCTGGAACGGCACCGGGTTATCGCCATTCGGCTCGCGGAACAGAAACGCACCGCGCCCGGACTCCGCACGCTGGAACACATGATTCACTGCGTCGACCATGGCATGGCTGGAGCGGAAGTTGGTGCCCAGGGTGTGATGGCGGCCGAGTGTGGATTTACGTGCGCGCAGGTAGGTGTAAATGTCGGCGCCACGGAAAGCGTAGATCGCTTGCTTGGGGTCACCGATCAGGAACAGGCCGCTATCCAGGTGGTTTTCTTCGATGCGATAGATGCTGTCGAAGATGCTGTACTGCACCGGGTCGGTGTCCTGGAACTCATCAATCAACGCGACCGGGAATTGCTCGCGGATCACGCTGGCCAGGCGCTCGCCGCCCTCTGCTTGAAGGGCCGCGTTGAGGCGGATCAGCATGTCATCGAAGCCCATTTCGGCGCGTCGGCGTTTTTCCTCTTCGAAGCGTTTACCCACCCAGGCGGCGGCGTGTTGCAACACGGCGGCGTCCGGGGTGGGCAACGCGTCAAGGCTGGCTTTGAGGTTGGCCATGGCATCGATACCGGGATGCCGGGGCGGCTCGCCTTTCCAAGCTTCGGCCATGCCCTCGGGCGTAAGGCGTGTGAAGCCGGTGCCGATGTCCAGTTGCTCCTGGGTTTCGTCGCTTGCCCAGGCACTGATTTTTTCGAACCAGGGCTCGAAATAGCGCGCTTGCATCTTGCGACCGTCGACGGCTTTGGCAGCCACGGCCTGCAGGCAAAGATCGCGCAGTTCGGCGGCCCATTGCTGCCAGGGCGCTTTGAGGGCGACCAGCGCTTCGCGGCGCTCCTGCAAACAGGCGTTGATCAACTCGGCGGGATCGCGGGTTTCGTCGCTGGGACGCTCGCTGCCGAACAGCGCGCGCACGCGCGGCATCAGCGCAGCGGGGCCGCCCCAATGAGTGCGCACCCAGTTGAGGGCATCGTCGTGCATCGGGTAGCAGAACAGCCGCCAGTAATCGCGCAGTACTTCGCCGAGCAGGTCGCTGTGATCGGTTTCCAATGTCTGGGTAAACAGGCTGCCGCTGTCGAACGCATGTTCGCGCAGCATGCGCTGACACCAACTGTGGATGGTGGACACAGCCGCTTCGTCCATCCACTGGGCAGCGATGTCCAGGCGGTTAGCGCAGGCGGGCCACTGCTCAGGCGCATAGTGCACACGCAGGTCGGCGATCAGAGCGTCGGGCGACGGGATCTCATCGCGGAAAAACCGCGCGGCCTCAGCCAGGCGAATGCGGATACGCTCACGCAGCTCCTTGGTGGCGGCGTCGGTGAAGGTCACCACCAGGATCTGCGGCGGCAGCAATTCACGACCAAACCCCCACGCATCGCCGCCGTGGCCAAGCACCAGGCGCAGGTACAAGGCGGAAATTGTGAAGGTCTTGCCGGTGCCGGCGCTGGCTTCAATCAGCTGGCTACCTTTGAGTGGGAAGGCCAGGGCCAAAGGTGTGCTGCTCATGCGCGGGCCTCCTCGCCAGTAAGTGATCGCCACGGCGCATCAAGCATGGGTCGGTACAGTGTTTCGCACCAACCTTCGAATTCTTCGCTGGCCACCAAGGCTGCGTAATCCGGAAATTGGCGCGTGAGTGCGGGGGTTTCCCGGCGTTCGCCGTCGGTGGTCAGCCCGTCGCCTTCGTAGGCTTTGCTCGCCGCGGCATGGGCTTTGGCCGGATCGGTCTGGCCCAACCAGGCGAATGCGGTCTTGACCGCCACCGGCAGCGGCTTGCGCATGCCACTGTGCCAGGCCAGGAGCAGGTGGCCGAGGATATCCTGGGCGAGCGCTGGGTCCAGCGGGGCCAGCAGCAAGGTGTCATCACTGGCCACTAGGCCGGTACTCAACGGCAGCCCGCAAGCGCAGGCCACCAGATGATTGACCCACGGGCGGATCAGACGATGCCACTTGCGTGTCTTGATCGAGCCGATGCTATTAGGAATGGTGCTGACGCTGAGCAACCCGCCATCACTGCGCCGATGCAGCCCACTGATCCAGCCTTCCAACCTGATCCCCTGATGCTCAAAACTGACCGGTTCCGTCGCGGTATGCGGGATTGGCCATAGGGCCAGTAGTTGCTGGTAGCGTTGCAGCAGGCCGGGCAAAGGCTCGATCAGTTCGTTGCGCAGACATTCGCCGAAACCAACCATGGGCAGCAGGCCACTGCCTTGTAGGCGCTGGGCCTGCGCCTTGAGCGCCTGGTCGAGGTGCTCCGGTTGGCTCAGCGCGGCATTGAGCAGGCTGTCGCTCAGGCTGTAGCGTTGCAGAGCATCAAGAACGAAGGGTTCTTCATCGGCCAGAGGTACTTCGGCGGCTTCAAAGAACACTTTCAGACGCTGGCTGAAGAAATGTTTAACCGGGTTGCGTAGGAAATCCTGCAACTGACCGAGACTTAGAGGTTCTTCTTGCTGATGCTGCGCCAATTCCGGCTCCGTGCCGGTGACGGGCGCGTCCTCGTGCAATACCTGCCATTCGCGGGCGTAGCTGAACAGCGGATCGCCTGCGTGGAAGTAGCGGGCGCTGAACGGCTGCAATGGGTGTTCCTGGGTCAGCGCGTCAATGAGGGGGGCGTCGTTTGCCGCGTGTTTCCAGCCGCTGGCGAGATGATCGCGCAACTGGCCGATCAGCACCGAAGCCGGACGCTCGCTGTTGTCGCGGATGCTGCGGCCGACCCAACTGATGTAGAGCTGGTCTCGGGCAGAGAGCAGGGCTTCGAGCAACAAGTAACGGTCGTCTTCGCGACGGGACCGGTCGCCTGGGCGGTAGTCGCTGCCCATCAGGTCGAAGTCCAGCGGTGGCTGGGCGCGAGGGTAATCGCCGTCGTTCATACCCAGCAGGCAGACGAGCTTGAAGGGAATGGCACGCATGGGCATCAGGGTGCAGAAATTGACAGCTCCGGCGAGGAAACGCTGGGACAATCGGCCTTGATCCAGACCGGCGAGCCAGGCTTCGCGGACCACGGTGAGCGGTAACTCGTCCTGCAGGCCGACGGACTCACAGGTTTCCAACCAGGTTTCTCGCAGCTGTTCCAGTTGGCTCAGCAGATAGTCATCGTGTTCACTACTGGCCAGGAAGAACCGCTGCATCAAGTCTTGCAAGCGCTCGCCCCATTGCTGCGGCGCTGCTGGCTCGGACAAGGCCTGATGAGCGTCACTCAGCGCATCGAGCAAGGCAACCAGCGGGCCAATCAGCGCCGCGTCGAGGCCGCCAATTTCGTCGTAAGGTTCGATACCTTCGCAGGCCGCGCCACTGCCCACCGCATACCCCAGCAACATGCGGCGCAGGCCGAATCGCCAGCTGTTCTGTTCAAGCTCAGCAGGCAGGCCCAGGCCGGCACGTTGTTGCGCGTCGAGCCCCCAGCGGATACCGGCGCCTTCGATCCAGCGATGCAGCGTCGGCAGGTCGCGTTCCTTGATTGCAAAGCGTTCGCGCAGGGCGGGAACGTCGAGCAGATCGAGGATTTCGCTGACGGGGAAGCGGCTGTCGGGGAGTTTAAGTAGATGCTCGACTGCGATCAGCAACGGATCGCGGCCGCGTTGGCCCTGGTCCGTCAGGGTGAACGGGATAAAGCGCGGATCGTTGCGCTCAAGCTGACCGAACACAGCACGGATATGCGGCGCGTAGCTGTCGACATCCGGGACCATAACGATGATGTCACGAGGACGCAGCGTGGGATCGGCACTGAAGCGCTGCAGGAGTTGGTCGTGCAGCACTTCGACTTCACGTTGCGCGCTGTGGGCGATGTGGAAACGGATAGACGAATCATGCTCCAAGTCGACAGCGGGCCATAGATCGCGGGTTTCATTGAGTGGGCGCAGTTCGAGGATATCGTCCTGCAACTGATTGAGCAGTGTGGTCGGGGTGCTCTCGCTGAACAGATCGATGCGTCCATCGCGGAATGCGGCGCGGTAGCTATTGGGATCGTCGTAACTGTCCAGCAGGCTGATGTAGTCGCGCCCCTGTTTGCCCCAAGCAGCCAACAGCGGATGGGCATGCTGGTGCAGGGTTTGCGGGTCGATACTGATCGGCATGCCGGCTTTACGTGCTTGGCGTTTGTATTCGTTTCGAAGCAGGTCTTTGTCGGCGACGATGTCGGACCAATGGTGGCGACAGGGGTTGTGTACGCATAACAGAACTTGACTGAAACGAGCCAGACCGGCGAGTGCTTCGAGAGCCTGGGCGGGCAATGACGAAATACCGAACACGATGACCCGTGAAGGGAGGTCGGGTGGAGCTTCCTCGAGGGTATTGATGCGTTCGATAAAGCGCTGATGCACGCCGGCACGGCTTTCGGCCATGCCCTCCTCACCGACATCCAGCAGCAGCGCACGCCATAACTCGGCTTGCCAGCAGTTCGCCGGACTGAGGGGCTTGGCCTCACCTCGTCCATTGCGCAGTTGATGCCGACCGGCGGCCCAATCTTCAAGCCAGTCGGCGCGGTAGACCTGATATTGGTCGAACAGGTCGGCCAAGCGTTCGGCCAATTGGTAGCGTTTGCGCAGGTCGGTGTCGTGGGTTAGGAAGCGCTGCAGCGGCTCGAAGTGCGGTTGGTCAATGAGCTCGGGCAGTAGGCGCATCAACCGCCAAGTGAGTGGGGCTTTATCGAGCAAGGATTTGGGGGGGATTTCGTCACGCCCCAGGACCATGCGATAGAGCTGCCACATAAAACTGCCGGGGAGTTGTACGTCGATGGCAGCAGCGATGCCGCAGCCGCCCATGTCATCGTCTTCCGGATCTTCAGCCAATGCCAGCTTGAGCCACTGGGCAATACCGTTGCTTTGTACCAATGCAATTTCATTTTCCAGGGGCGCTAGGGGATACCGGCGCATCCAGCTAACCACCAGGCTGCGCAACTCATCCAAGCGGTTACCGTGAACCACCATGAATCCAGCGCTGAGGGACATCGCATCCGGCATAACAGCTTCCTTGGGAAAGCAAAATCGGGGGTATGGACTTTAGCACCGAAGTCGGCGCTGATGATGCCCACGGCTTTTCGAGCGCGCAAAACAAAACCCCAACTGCTTTCGCAATTGGGGTTTCGGAATTTAATCTTGACGATGACCTACTCTCACATGGGGAAA
>NZ_JBHGZU010000187.1:0-232 GCF_042610415.1 Pseudomonas sp. MD330_10 | reverse complement strand
AATACAAGCGAGCGGCTGTAACGCCGATGGGGGGCCTCACTCTAGTGGCATGACAGGACCGAGCGCAGAGCTCGGCCGACTTCCCAACTGAACAATGAGGATGACCCCATGAAAATCAAACAAGCCGTTTCCGGTGCTGCCCTGGCGATCGCCGCCCCTTCCATGTTTGCCGGTGTCGCCACCCAAGCACAAGCGGCTGATGCTCAGGTGCATTGCAACGGAGTCACGTCAA
>NZ_JBHGZU010000186.1:0-232 GCF_042610415.1 Pseudomonas sp. MD330_10 | reverse complement strand
CGCAAAACCAAAGAGCTCCGCGGGCGCATGATCCACCTGCTGCCGGTGGTGGAGGAGCTGGAAGACGCGCAGTACGCCGTCGAACAGCCCGCGCCGCAGTTACTCGAACGCCTCAAGCCGCTGCTGGACGCCACCGCCCAGTGGCTGCAAAGCAGAGCCGACAATCCGTCCCTGGACAGTTGGCGCGCCCTGCGTAACCAGATCCAAGCCCAACAGCCCAAGGGCGACGCGC
>NZ_JBHGZU010000185.1:0-232 GCF_042610415.1 Pseudomonas sp. MD330_10 | reverse complement strand
AATTGCCGCGTGCCGTTCTACGTCTTGTACTTAAGCTGTAGTTGTCGAATGGGCTCGGCGCCAGCAACGCATAGCTAAAGTTGGGATTGAAACAAAACTGTCATGAAATCAGCTTTTTGCGATGTAAAAAAAAAGGGGCGCGAAGGCCTAATTCCATTCAGTTAAGCTGACTGGCATTTTTATTTCTAATCGTATACTTCGGTGATTTCAGCCGAATCGTCCGAGGATAAAC
>NZ_JBHGZU010000184.1:0-232 GCF_042610415.1 Pseudomonas sp. MD330_10 | reverse complement strand
ATCTACCGCGACAAGGGCGTGGAACTGCGCGTTTGCGAGCGTACCCGCGCGTTGCTGGTCGCCGACGTGATCGAAGCCACCGAGCAGGACTGGTACACCGAATACACGTCGCCGATCCTATCGATCCGCATCGTTGACGACCTGGATCAGGCCATCGAGCACAACAACACCTACGGTTCCAAGCACACCGAACCGATCGTGTCCGAGCATTTCAGCGATGCCCGGCGCTTCC
>NZ_JBHGZU010000183.1:0-232 GCF_042610415.1 Pseudomonas sp. MD330_10 | reverse complement strand
AGCTCATGGGGGGCCATGTTGCCGGAGGACATGATGCGCAGGTAATCACAGAAATAGGCGGTCATGCGCTCGTCTTTGAGCACGGCCGGGTACTAGGCGAAAATCGGGCTGGCGGCGGCGTCTTCGATGTCGGCCTCAATGGCCATCATGCCCTCGCGGCGGCTCTGGTTGAGGATCTCGTAGACCAGGCCCAGCACTTCCAGATAGAACGTGTGGGAGAAGCGCGAGCCGA
>NZ_JBHGZU010000182.1:0-233 GCF_042610415.1 Pseudomonas sp. MD330_10 | reverse complement strand
AGCGTCGATATGCCGCTGCCGGAACGACCCACCAGGGCAACCATCTGCCCAGGCACGGCGGTAAAGCTGAAGACCTTGAGCACATGGCGATCGGTGCCAGGGTAAGTGAAGTTCAGCTGACGCACTTCCAGGCGGCCGCTGACCTTGTCACGCACGACAGTACCGCGGTCGACTTCCGGTGTTTCGTCGACCAGTTCGAAAATGCTCTCGGCACCGGCCACGCCTTTCTGGAT
>NZ_JBHGZU010000181.1:0-233 GCF_042610415.1 Pseudomonas sp. MD330_10 | reverse complement strand
TCGAAGACAAAGGCACCACCGACTACCTGCGCCTGGTCTCGGAAAAAGTCGGCATCGAATCACGCCACTTCGACATCGTAGACTTCGGCCTGACCCCCGTAGGCCGCTTCGTCGACCTCCAGGACCGTTGGATTCCCCAGCTGTTCAAACTGCACGCCTGGGAATTCATCTTCCACGTACCCTTCGGCGCGGCGATTGCCGTGAGTGATACCCAGTTTTTCGTGCCTGCGTGG
>NZ_JBHGZU010000180.1:0-233 GCF_042610415.1 Pseudomonas sp. MD330_10 | reverse complement strand
TCCGTCGAATCTGTAATATCCCAATTGCCCGTGCACGCTGGTGTGCATTACCTGGCGCAACGTGCGGGCGGGCCAGTTGTAGGGCAGCAAGTCGCCCTCCTGACCCGTCAGGGCCCAGCGTGCCCACGCGCCTTTGAAGAATTCCTGGTAGGCCGGGTCATGAATGCGTGCCAGGGGTGCCAGGCCAAAGTCGTGGGGCTCATGCACCGGGCCGAGTTCGCGTTGCTGGACTC
>NZ_JBHGZU010000179.1:0-233 GCF_042610415.1 Pseudomonas sp. MD330_10 | reverse complement strand
GTGAGGATTTGACCCATGTTCAAAATTATTGGCGACATCGTTAAGGGTACCGGTACCCAGTTGCGAAGCCAGGTGATGCTTTACGGCCATGGCTACCGCAAACGCGACACCCTGCAATACCCGGAAGAAGCTGTGTACCTGCCGCCGCGCTATCGCGTCCGCATAGTACTTACCCTCGACCCCGATGGCGAAGAGCGTTGCGTTGCCAGCAACCTGTGCGCCGTGGCTAGCCC
>NZ_JBHGZU010000017.1:0-112407 GCF_042610415.1 Pseudomonas sp. MD330_10 | reverse complement strand
CAAGGAGTTTTCCGTTTCGACTGCGCCGGAAGTGGGGCGAATTATAGACTTCTGGAATCTGCCGTCAAGCGTTAATTTGCGTTTTCTATTAACCCCCTATGAAAGAAACCAAAATACTCTATATAGATAAGCGCCTCACTAAAGCTGAGCAATATATTGCTCATCTTTATCCACTTGAGCATCATACCGTCCTCGCCTATCCAATATGATCTCGGACGAACAACAATGACCTCCTCTCCACGCAGCCTGGCATCAACACTGTTTCCGGTCGGCCTGCTCTTGATTGCCATGGCATCCATCCAATCCGGCGCATCGCTCGCTAAGAGCATGTTCCCGGTCGTGGGCGCACAAGGTACTACTGCTTTGCGCTTGATTTTCGCCAGCGTGATCATGCTGGTTCTGTTACGTCCGTGGCGCGCCAGGCTGACTGCAAAGTCTCTGCGTACAGTGGTTGTCTACGGCATGGCACTGGGCGGCATGAATTTTCTCTTCTATATGTCATTACGCAGTGTTCCTCTGGGTATTGCCGTAGCACTCGAATTCACAGGGCCGCTGGCCGTAGCTATCTATGCCTCCAGGCGAGCGGTTGATTTCCTGTGGATTGCCTTGGCGATCATCGGCCTACTCCTCTTGATTCCGATGGGAGAAGCCAGCAATGGCATTGACTTGCTGGGAGGTGCCTATGCGCTGGGTGCCGGTATCTGTTGGGCGCTTTACATAGTGTTCGGGCAGAAGGCGGGGAACGACAACGGTGTGCAAACCGCGGCCCTAGGCGTGATGATCGCTGCATTGTTTGTGGCACCTATCGGCATCGTTCATGCGGGAACAGCATTGCTGACACCCGCCTTGATTCCGGTCGCCATCGGTGTGGCTATCCTCTCTACCGCGCTGCCCTACACCCTTGAGATGGTCGCACTCACACGCCTGCCGGCTCGCACTTTCGGCACCCTTATGAGTATCGAACCCGCATTCGGCGCACTCTCTGGTTTGCTCTTCCTACAAGAACATCTCTCCATCCCCCAATGGATGGCCATAACCTGCATTATCCTGGCTTCGGTAGGTGCCACACTGACGATGCGCGACGAGTCCAAGCCGCTGGTTCCGGCGGATTGATTCATGGTTGAACGTAGCTCTGGTAATTGCCGCTCGTTTAAGCCATGTTTAGTGCTTAACGAACGTCACTCATGGAGTTTTTCGACAAGGACAGCGCGAACGCCAAGCTCGGCAGCGAGCACAGCCTGCTTCAAGTCTTACGAGGCGGCTTTTTAAGGATAGGAATGAGAAGAATATTGATACTGTTGATGGTCGTGGCGATTGCAGGCTGTGCCGCGACCACAAAAACAGAAGTAAAACGGGGCAAGAAAGGGCTGCATATCAACTGTTCTGGCCTGTCCTCCTCTTGGGAGCAGTGCTACACCAGCGCAACAAATTCATGCGGCACTAAGGGCTATCGGGTGATCGCGAAGTCCGGTGACAATTCCGAAGAACCTGGCGATTACCCCTTCGGCCTCAACCCGGCGGGTTACACCAGCCGGAGCATGATTGTCATTTGTAAGTAGCCGACTTTCAAAACGTGGGTCGATTTTATAGCCGCCCACGCTTTGAGAACCACAACCTTTAAATGGCCGACGTGCGTACAAGCAACCACTCAAGACCAGCGCCACTGAGCAATGGACTCAAACGTTCACGCACCTGTTCGTGATAGGCATTGAGCCACTCGCGCTCATCCGTTGTCAGCAGCGAAGGCTCCAGACAACGGGTATCGATGGGACAGAGGGTCAACGTTTCGAATTTGAGAAACTCGCCAAACTCGGTCTTGCCGGCCTCACGGTTCAACACCAGGTTTTCGATGCGCACCCCCCAACGACCAGGCCGGTAGGTACCCGGCTCAATAGAGGTGATCATCCCCGGCTGCATCGCTGTCTGCGGCGCGGTAGCCGCCTGATAGGCAATCACTTGCGGGCCCTCATGCACATTGAGGAAATAACCTACGCCGTGCCCTGTGCCATGACCGTAATCCACGCCTTCGGCCCAGATAGGAGCGCGGGCAATGGCATCCAACAGCGGTGACAGAATCCCTTTGGGGAAGTGCGCGCGCGACAGTGCGATCACACCCTTAAGCACACGAGTGCAGTCACGTTTCTGCTCGTCGCTTGGCGTGCCGATAGGCACCATGCGCGTAATGTCCGTAGTGCCGCCCAAGTACTGACCGCCAGAGTCAATCAACAGCAAGCCGTCGCCCTCGATAACCGCATGCTCTTCTTCAGTGGCGTGGTAGTGGGGCATCGCGCCATTGGCGTTGAATGCCGCGATAGTGTTGAAACTCAGCGAAACATAATCGGGACGGCGGGCACGAGCTGCCGTCAAGTGTTCGTCGATCGTCAGTTCAGTGATGCGCTCGCGCCCAAGCCCGCCGTCCAGCCAAGCGAAGAATTCGCACAACGCGGCGCCATCCTGTTCCATCGCGCGACGGATATGTTCTGCGTCAGCAAGACTTTTGCGGGATTTGGCCAGCGTCGTCGGGTTTAGCCCCTCAATCAGCTTGACGCCGGCATCCAGGTTTTCCAGCAAACCGGCCGTCACGCGCGCGGGATCAACTTGCACGCTGGCACCCGACGGCACCGCACGCAGCGCCTGCGCTACCTCGCTGTAGTCGCGTAAAGTCACACCGTCCTGCTGCAGCACCGCACGCAACTCGGCATCGACTTTAGTCAACGCTACGAACAATGTGGCCTGCTGCTGACTGATCAGCGCAAAGGACACAAATACCGGATTGAACGACACATCACCGCCACGCAGGTTAAACAACCAGGCGATGTCATCCAGGGTGGCAATAAAATGCCAATCAGCGCCCTTCTCTTTCAGACTGGCGCGCAATGCGGCGAGTTTCTCGCCACGGCCAAGGGTCGCTTGGGGCGGCAGGTGCTGATAGATCGGTTGATCGGGTAAATTCGGCCGGTCTCTCCAAACCTCATTGAGCAAATCGATATCCGTGCGCAACCGTGCGCCGCGCTCTGCGAGCTTGGCGCTCAAGGTTCGCGCTGAAGCAACCGCCATCACCGCACCGTCCACTGCCACTACACCCCCTTCGGGTGTTTGCTCGGCCAGCCACTCCAATGGCCCAGGCTGACCTGGCTGCAGCTTGACCAGCTCGATACCACTGCCTTTAAGTTCCTTGGTGGCTTGCTCCCAGTAACGGCTGTCAGCCCATACACCGGCGAAATCCGCCGTAACGATCAACGTTCCCACGGACCCATAAAAACCAGACAGCCATTGGCGGCCCTGCCAGTAACCCGGCAGGTATTCGGATAGATGCGGGTCGGCCGACGGCACCAGCAAGGCATCGATCCCCTCGCGGCTCATCAGTTCACGGGTATGCGCCAGGCGCTGGGGAACCGTTCCATGGGTCAAAGGCTGCATGCTCATTGTGTCTCCTGCTAACCACAAATAATTGTTATGCGTTGCGAATAAATACTCAGATGGCCCAGAAGGCCGGCGCACTGGCGAGTGCGGCCTTGATCAACTGTGCCGCCCGATCGATGTCCTGCTCAGTGGTAAACCGTCCCAGGCTCAAGCGAATCGTGCGACCGGCGCTACGGGCATCATGGCCCAATGCAAGAAGCACATGAGAAGGCGTATTACTGGCCGAGTTACACGCCGAAGTCGCGGAAAACGCAATGTCCGCACTCAGCGCAGCCGAATTGAATTCACCTTCGCCAAACGTAAGGCTCAGAGTATGGGGAATACGTTGGGTTGGGCTGCCATTGAGGCGCATCCCAGGAACACTGTCCAACTGATCCAACAAGCGTTGACGCAAGGCCGCGATCTTAACCTGTTCTTCGGCGAACGATTCGGCGGCCAGGGCAAACGCCATCCCCATGCCGGCAATCTGATGGGTTGCCAGGGTGCCGGAACGCAAGCCGCCTTCATGCCCACCGCCGTGGATCTGCGCCAATACCTTCTGCTGCGCACGTGGGCCGACGTACAACGCGCCGATGCCCTTGGGCCCATACAACTTGTGCGCGGAAAACGACATCAGATCCACTGGCCACTTTGCCAGGTCAATCGCCACCTTGCCTGCACCCTGCGCCGCGTCAACGTGCAGCAATGCGCCATGCTTGCGCACGCGCGCGCCGATGGTGGGGATGTCATTGAGGGTGCCCAGTTCGTTATTCACCAGCATCAGCGACACCAGGAAGGTGTCTTCACGCAGCGCCTCACTCACCGCATCGGCGCTGATCAACCCGTCGGCGTCCGGAACCAAGTAAGTCACGGCCACGCCGGACTCCTGCAATTGCCGCGCGGTATCCAGAGTGGCCTTGTGCTCAATCTGGCTGGTGATGATATGCCCACCAGCCACTCCCCGCGCCTGGGTCACGCCCTTGATCGCCAGGTTGTTAGATTCCGTAGCGCCGGATGTCCAGACGATCTGTTCGGGCCGTGCGCCCACCAACGCGGCGACCTGCTCGCGCGCCTGCTCCACCGCCTGCCTGGCCGCTTGGCCGAACGCATGGGAGCTGGACGCAGGGTTACCGAAATTGGCATTAAAGCCCAGGCATTCGACCATCACCTGGATGACCCGCTCATCCACCGGCGTGGTGGCGGCGTAGTCGAAATACAACGGACGTTTCGTCATAACGTTCAAACACTCGCAGAGCAGGTTCCCGAGAACAGCGTCTCAGGGGCATCGACCAGAACAAGAGGTCGTCAGGTTTACCCAATCGGATGCCATTGAAAAAGGACCACGTTATTTAAATGTGCGTAGGAACGCTCCTGAAATTGAGCTTAACAGGCTCGGACGGCGCCAAGGCAAACAAAAAGCCCGAGGTCCTTAAAGGAAACCTCGGGCTTTTTGCTACTGGACGCAGGCTCAACTGGGACGACCGTGCAGCGTGACGCTACGCTCGGCGTTCATTTCACCCTGGTGATCAAAGCCGAACGGTTGCTGTGGCTGCCCCATCAAAGCGGCGCGCTGGCGTTGGTACTCATCAAAGGACAGCCCGCGACGACTGAGGGTTTCCAGCGCCAACTGCTTGGTTTCTTCCGCCGTATAGGGACGCAATTCGGGCGAAGGATGGTTCGCACAACCGCCCAACACAGAAGCTACAAGTAATAAAGAAACAGCGAGAAATCGGTTCATGGCGACAGTCCTGTTGGTGGGGCCCAAGTCAATGAACACAGGCTACTCCCGCCTATTCACAGTGAAAAATCACCGTCTTCGATAGTTGCTATCAACCGCTCAGGCACCTTCGATAGCTACATCGTCAAATATTCTAAATTGATCTATCAATATGGAAATTGATTAATTTACGGAATAACAACAACCCTCTATAACAAGCCACAACATGTGCCCGCGCTCCCCCCATCGACGACATAAACCAGTCCTGACGCGCACTGACAAGAGAGGTATCCATGCAGCTTCTGACCTTACCCTCCTCCCCAGCCCTGGCGACCTCTATCCGCGCCACGGCCCAGGTTTTCGAGGACCCGAAGTCTCAGGCCCTGCTCGCCCATATCCAGCAAGTAGCGCCCAGCGAAGCCAGCGTGCTGATTATCGGTGAAACCGGTACTGGCAAAGAGCTGGTGGCGCGCCACATCCATAACCTCAGCGCACGGCGTCACCGACCGTTCGTGGCAGTGAACTGCGGGGCTTTCTCTGAATCACTGGTGGAAGCCGAATTGTTCGGGCATGAAAAAGGCGCCTTCACCGGCGCCCTCACTGCCAAGGCCGGCTGGTTTGAGGAGGCCGATGGCGGCACGCTGTTTCTGGATGAAATAGGCGATTTGCCCATGGCGATCCAAGTCAAATTGTTGCGGGTACTGCAGGAGCGAGAAGTGGTGCGCCTCGGTTCGCGTAAGAGCATTCCGATTGATGTGCGCGTAGTGGCTGCTACTAATGTTCAGTTAGAGAAAGCCATCAACGCCGGACATTTCCGCGAGGACCTCTATTACCGTCTGGATGTAGTCAGCCTAGAACTCAGCCCATTGCGTGAACGGCCCGGCGATATCCTGCCGTTGGTGCGCCACTTTATCCAAACCTACAGCCAGCGCCTGGGCTACGGATCGGTGACTATCAACCACGAGGCGCAGCTCAAGCTGAAAAGTTACAGCTGGCCGGGCAATATCCGCGAGCTGGAAAACGTTATCCATCACACCCTGCTGATCTGCCGTAATGGCGTGATCGAGCGCGAGGATTTGCGCCTGTCGAATCTGCGCATTGATCGCCAGGACGACTCCGCGCACGCCCTCGACAACAGCGCCGAGGCCCTGCTGGAGCGCGCATTTCAGAAGCTGTTCGAAGAGCAGGCCGGTGCTCTGCATGAAAAGGTTGAAGACGCCCTGCTGCGCGCCGCCTACCGATTCAGCCATTACAACCAGGTACACACCGCCAACCTGCTGGGCCTGAGCCGGAATGTGGCCCGTAGCCGTCTGATCAAAATCGGTGAACTGGCGGTGAACAAACGTCGGCCAGGGGAAACCCTTCAAGGTGGGCGGATGCTGCACCTATCCGTTTAAACGACAGTGCAATGCGTTGTCGGGGCCACGTTCGAAACTCTGCAACACTTGGAAAGAACCGAAGGTAACCGCAGTGGCGCGATGGGCGCGAATCAGCGTCCAGAAGTCCTCATCGCCCTGCTCGAAACGCTGGAACGCCGCCTCGCCCTCCTCACGCGATTGCCATTGCAGGTAATTGAGCACGCGTCGCCCGTCAGCACTGATCTGGACGCTGGCGCTCAGAAAACCCTCCTGGCTCTGGGCCAGGCGCTCACTCTGGGTAGACAAGGCCGCCACCAGTGCCAATTGTTGCGGGGGCTCGACGTGGAATTCGATCAGTTGAGTGAAGCTGCGACTTTTCTCTATTACCCGCATGGACTGTCTCCTTTCTATGTAGGCAGAATCTTGCGATTAGATGCCACGCAGGGTAAAACCTCGAGTTAAGTCAAGGTCAAGCACTGATTCGGAGTTTTCATGCTCAATAAAGAACTGACCGTCGGCCAATTGGCTGCGCGCAGTGGTGTAGCCGTTACAGCCCTGCACTTTTACGAAACCAAAGGGCTTATCAAAAGTCATCGCAACGCCGGCAATCAACGGCGCTACCCGCGGGACGTATTGCGCCGCGTGGTGGTGATCAAAATCGCGCAACGCCTGGGGATTCCGTTGGCGACGATCGGCGAGGCGTTGCAGGCCTTGCCGGATGGCCGTACTCCTACGGCGCAGGATTGGGAGCGCTTGTCGGCGCAATGGCGCGAAGACTTGGATGAACGCATCCATAAACTGCAATTGCTGCGCGACAAGCTCAACGGCTGCATTGGGTGCGGATGCCTGTCATTGGAGGCGTGCCCGTTACGCAATCAGGGTGATCAGCTCGGCGAGCGCGGGCCAGGCGCGCACTTGCTCGAACCGGATTGACTGTCCTGGCCCACATCGCCGCCTCCCTGATTGGCGTGACCTATAGTGAAGTGGTCGGTAAACACCGGCGTCTTCCAATCCACCTGATCAAGGAGAGCGATATGAGCGTCAAACCTATCCCGGAAGGCTATCACCGCATCACGCCGTATCTGGGAATCAACGAAGCCGCTGAGGCCATCGAGTTTTACAAGACAGCCTTCGGCGCCCAGCAAATCATGCGCTTGGACATGCCCGACGGCAGGGTCGGTCACGCCGAGCTGCGCATCGGCGATTCGGCATTCATGCTGGGCTCGCCCTGCGAAGAAAGCGCTCTACACAGCCCAAACAACGGTCATACCAGTGTTGGCCTGCATTTATATGTAGAGGACGTCGATGCGCAGTATCAAAAAGCCATCGACGCCGGCGCTAAAATCATCTCCAGACCAAGCGACCAATTCTACGGCGATCGTTCCGGCACACTGCGCGATCCTTTCGGCCATGTGTGGTTCGTGGCGACGCAAAAAGAGTCTTTGTCTGAAGATCAAATTAAACAGCGCGCGAAGGCGTTGTTCCAGCAAAGCTGAGACCTTCGAGCTGTGTAGCACCAGGCTTGCTCGCCATGGAAGCCCGTTCGGCCATAGACGTCGCCGACCTGACCAGAGCAAGCCCCACCCCCCGTTTGTTGGGCGATATCAAGCAAGCGATAAGGCACGGATGAAAGCTTGAAACATTTTCTTTCATTTGTGCCTTAGGGATTTCTCATTCTCATCCGTCTTAACTTAGATACAGCCTGTCGCGTCAGCAAAAGCTACGACTGGCCTTTTCCGGGCCCGCATTGCCCCTCCGATCAAGACCCTCATTCACATGTCGAAGAAGTCGCGCTCCAAACTCTGGTTTCTCGTACACAGCTGGCTGGCGTTGCCCATCTGGTTTTTTGTACTGATCGTCTGCGTCACCGGCACCCTGGCGGTGGTCAGCCAGGAAATCGTCTGGCTGGCCAACCCTGACATCCGCGCGAGCAAACCGTCCGACGATGCCGAACCGCTGAGCTTTGACCAAGTGATCGCCGCCATCAAGCGCGACGATCCGCACGTCATCGTGCGCTCCATCATTCGCCCCGATGAATCGCACTTCGCCTTGAGTGTGGGCCTGAGCTATCCCGACGGACGTTCGGTGGAGGCGTATGCCAACCCTTATACCGGCGCGATCCAGGGCATCAGCCCTGCTTTCGATTTCCAGCAATTCACCCGCGCGCTGCACGGCTGGTGGCTGGTGCCTTTTACCAACGGCTACAGTTGGGGCTGGTACCTGGTTTCATTGCTCGGCTTGCCGTTGCTGGCGTCACTGATCACCGGCCTGGTGGTGTACAAGCGCTTCTGGAAAGGTTTCCTGCGCCCGACCTTGCGTATCCGCCATGGTGCGCGGATCTTCTGGGGCGACTTCCACCGCCTGAGCGGAATCTGGTCGATCTGGTTCATTGCGGTTATTTCCATCACCGGCACCTGGTTCTTGATCCAGGCGTTCCTGGGGGACAACCAGATCTCCATTTCCAGCGAACCCATCGTGCCGGTAATCGCCCGGGAGAAAGTACCGACATCCGCCCCTGGCGTACCGGCACCGATGATTCCCTTGGACGATGCCATCAAGATCGCCACCCAGCGCATTCCAGGGCTGGAAGCCAGCTTCGTATTCCTGCCGCTCAACGCTTACAGCCATCTGCAGATCGGTGGCCGCGGCTGGTACCCGCTGATGTTCCAGACCGCGCAACTGAACCCTTATGACGGCGATATCGCCGTTTCGCACCTGTTGTCCGACCGCACTGCCCTGGAGTTCGTCACCGAATCCATGCGCCCGCTGCACACCGGAGACTTCGGTGGCCTGTGGATCAAGCTGATCTGGGCGTTCTTCGGTCTGGTGCTGAGCATGATGGTATTGAGTGGCCTGCTGATCTGGACCAAACGCACCGCCCTGGCCACCGCCAATGCCCTCAAACGCAGCCACAAAGCGCCGCGCCAGGCCGCGTCCATCCCGGCCATGCAGGCTGAAACCCCGGAGACCAACCGATGAGCAAAGTCGCTGCCGCTGCACCGCCGTCGCCGCTGCGGGCGTTCTGGCTGAAATGGCGTTTCCATATCAACATCCTCCTCGTGCTGGTGCCGTTGGGCTTTATGCCCAAGTACTTCGCCGACGCCGCACTGTTTCGCGGGGACACCGGTATCGGCGAACGGGTAGCCGGTGAAGTGCAGGTCGGCCCCTGGAGCCTGACCCTCGCCGAGTTCCGTAACGAGGGCCCGCGCCCCGACCCGGCGGGCCCGATGAAATTTTTCAATGCTGCCCTGTGTGACGTCTGCGCCGATCAGGTCAAGGCCACTTATCTGCGTATCGGCAAACCCCGCAGCCTACGCGCCGCCGGCGTGATCTTCTTTGGCACGCCGTATCGCATGGGGGCCGGTCTGCCGGTGCCGGAGCGCACGCCGGTAGACGCCGAACTGTGGGTCACCATGGAAGGCTGGGACGGCACGATGCACCAGGGTTCCATCCCGCTGAGCCAGGCCTCCCCTGCCACCATTGCCTGGCTGAACAAGCAAGGAGTAAAACCATGACCTCGATCCTGCGCACCTATATCATCGCGCTGCTGTGTGTAGGCTTCAGCGCCACCGCCGTGGCCCACAATCCCATGTGCGAATGCAAGGAAATACCCGGCGAGCAAATCCAGTGCAAAGGTGGATTCTCCGATGGCAGCGGTGCACCCGGCGTGACCCTGGACGTGATCGGCTACGACGAAACCATCCTGATGCCCGGCAAACTCGGCGAGGATTCGACCCTCACGTTCAAGAAACCTTCGGCCGAGTTCTACGTGTTGTTCGATGCCGGCCCTGGCCATGTGGTGGAAATCGATCAAGCGGATATCCAGCCCCAATGAGTACTACCCAGGTTGTACGCCCCGCTGGTGCCGGCCACGAAACCCTCTACGTTCTGCTGGTGTGCCTGATCATCCTGGCGGTCGCCGGGACGGTGGTGGCCCTTCACGGCGAGTCCCAGCAGGTTGCGACTCTGCCCAGCCATCAATTGGACGCGCGGCGCGACCTGAGCGCCGCCGAGCAAGGCATCTACGCCGACCTGCGCGTGACCCTGGATGAAATCCATCTGTTGCAACAAGAGCAGAGCGCCCTGCCGACGCCCGAGCAACTGGCCGAGGAAGGCTTCGCGCCGTTCGCTCAAGATGCCAGCTCGGTCAGCCGTGGCGATCACCGCTGGCAGTTGCTGACACCGTCGGCTTATCTGGGAATGAGCCAGGCACCTGGGGTGAGCGGCTCATTGCTGATGCGCGTGCAGGGCAGCGAACCGGATATCTGGCTCAACCGATCCAACGACATCGCCGCCCCTTCCGACCTCACTGACCAGGCGCTGATCGCAGCCGGCTGGCAACAGGTGGTCACGCAATTCGATGCCGGCGTGACCCGCCAGCACCGTCACTGAACGAGAAGACCGATTGCCCATGTCTATTTCATCTCCCCTGTTGCGCCTACTGCTGGTTGGCCTGCTCAGCCTGATGCTCACCCCTTTCGCCAACGCCGAAGCGGCCAAGCGCCTGCGCATCGGCATCACGCTGCACCCTTATTACAGTTACGTGGCCAATGTCGTCGGCGACAAGGCCGAGGTGGTGCCGCTGATCCCGGCCGGGTTCAACCCCCACGCCTACGAGCCGCGCGCCGAGGACATCAAGCGCATCGGCACGCTGGACGTGATCGTGCTCAATGGTGTCGGCCATGACGATTTCGCCGACCGCATGATCGCCACCAGCGAACGCCCCGACATCCCGGTGATCGAGGCCAACGCCAATGTGCCGTTGCTGGCCGCCACCGGCAACGCCGCGCGCGGCGCGGGCAAAGTGGTCAACCCACATACCTTCCTGTCGATCAGCGCGTCGATTGCCCAGGTCAACAACATCGCCCGCGAACTGGGCAAGCTCGACCCCGACAACGCCAAGACCTACACCCAGAACGCCCGCGCCTACGGCAAGCGCCTGCGCCAGATGCGCGCCGACGCCCTGGCCAAGCTCACCAGCGCGCCCAACCCAGACCTGCGTGTCGCCACGGTGCACGCGGCCTACGACTACCTGCTGCGCGAGTTTGGCCTGGAAGTCACCGCAGTGGTCGAGCCAGCCCACGGTATAGAACCCAGCCCAAGCCAGTTGAAGAAAACCATCGATGAACTGCGCGCCTTGGATGTGAAGGTGATTTTCTCGGAGATGGATTTCCCGTCCACCTACGTCGATACCATCCAGCGCGAATCCGGGGTCAAGCTGTACCCGCTCTCGCATATTTCCTACGGCGAATACAGCGCTGAAAAGTATGAAGTGGAAATGACCGGCAACCTCAACACCGTGGTCCGTGCCATTCAGGAGTCAGGCGCATGACCGCCGCCGAACAGCTGAACGTCGCCAGCATCGGGCCGACCCTCGACTTCGACAAGGTGTCGCTGACCCTGGGCCGTACCGCGATCCTGGCCGAGGTGAGTTTTCAGGTCCAGCCGGGCAGCATCCACGCGCTGGTGGGACCAAACGGCGGCGGGAAAAGCTCGCTGATCAAGACATTGCTGGGGCAGACACCGCACCAGGGCCGCTTGAGTCTGGCGTGGCCGTCCTCGCCCGGCACCATCGGCTATGTCCCCCAGGCCTTGGAGTTCGACCGAGGTTTGCCGATGACCGTCGACGATTTCATGGCTGCAATGTGCCAGCGGCGCCCGGCGTTTCTTGGCCTGTCCCGGCATTACGCGGCCGCCATCGGCGAGGCGCTGGAGCGGGTGGGCATGCAGGATAAGCGCAAGCGCCGCATGGGCGCGTTATCCGGCGGCGAACGCCAGCGCGTGCTGCTGGCCCAGGGCCTGATCCCGGCCCCCCAATTGCTGGTGTTGGATGAACCGATGTCGGCCCTCGATGAGGCCGGCATCCAGGTGTTCGAACGCCTGCTCAACGACTGGCGCCTGGCTGGCATCACCGTCCTGTGGATCGAACACGATCTGGAAGCGGTTGGCCGCCTGGCAGATCGGGTAACTGGTCTGAACCGCCGCGTGCTGTTCGATGCCACGCCCAAAGAAGCGCTGACGCCTGACCGCCTGCTGACCCTGTTCTCTACTCACCCTCGGAGCACGGCGCCATGAGTTATGAAGCATTTCGCCTGATGGTCCAGGGCTGGGCTTCTTCGGGTTACCTGCCGGAAGCCTTGGCCTACGGCTTTGTAGTCAACGCATTGCTCGCGGGCCTGTTGATCGGCCCGGTATTGGGTGGACTGGGCACGCTGGTGGTAGTCAAACGCTTTGCGTTCTTCTCCGAAGCGGTCGGCCACGCCGCGCTGACCGGCGTAGCCGTGGGCATTCTGCTCGGCGAGCCCTACACCGGGCCGTACGGCAGCCTGTTCGGCTACTGCCTGTTGTTCGGCATCCTGCTCAACTACTTGCGCAACCGCACCGGGCTGGCGCCGGACACCTTGATCGGCGTGTTCCTGTCGGTTTCCCTGGCATTGGGCGCGAGCCTGCTGTTGATCCTGGCGGGCAAGATCAATGTACACATCCTGGAAAACGTGTTGTTCGGTTCGGTACTGACGGTTAACGGCAACGATCTGCTGGTGCTGGCGATTGTCGGTTCCCTGGTGATGGCCCTGGCATTGCCGCTGTACAACCGCATCATGCTCGCCAGCTTCAATCCCCAACTGGCGGCCGTGCGTGGCGTGGCAGTGAAGACTTTGGATTATCTGTTCGTGATCCTGGTGACACTGATCACCGTGGCGGCGGTCAAGGTCATCGGCGCGATCCTGGTGGGCGCGCTGCTGGTGATTCCGGCGGCGGCGGCGCGGCTGTTGAGCCAGTCGCTCAAAGGGTTTTTCTGGGTCTCGGTGGTGATCGCCACCGTCAGCACCCTCTGTGGCATTCTGCTACCGATCATATTTGACCTGCCCATACCCTCCGGCGCCGCGATCATCCTCGTCGCCGGTATCGCCTTCGCCTGCGCGGCCATCGCGCGGGGCGTCGTCCCCAGCCTGAAAGGGAACCTTGGATAATGCGCTTCGTTCTACACCCTCTGACTCTGGCCTTCGCCTGCCTGATCGCCACACCGCTGATGGCGACCGAATCGGTGAAACCGGCGGTGCACGCCGCCAAACCTGTGAAAGTGCTAGCCTCGTTGCCCATCACTTATGGCCTGGCGGACGTGTTGCTCAAAGGCACCGACGTGCAGCTGGAACGTGCCGCGCCGGCCAACCTACCCGGCACGCGACAGGTATCGTATTTCACGGGGCGTGGCGCATCGGCGCTCAGCACATTGGCCCAAGACGCCGACGCCGCCATCGGTTTGCGCTCGCTATGGCCGGATGACGCGCTGTACCCGGTGGCGCGACGCAGCAATATCCGTATCGTCGAAGTGGATGCCGCGCGTCCGGTGGACGGGGGTTTGCCGGGGATCGCCGTGCAACCCGGCGCCTCCGACGGTTTGAATAGCCAGCCCTGGCAATCGAGTAACAACCTGGGCCGCATGGCCGATGTAATGGCCGCCGACCTGAGCCGTCTGGCGCCGGGGGCCAAAACGAAGATCGACGCCAATCTCGCCGCCCTCAAGCAACGCCTGCTTAAATTCAGCGCCGACAGCGAGGCACGCCTGGCCAAGGCGGACAACCTGAGCGTGGTCAGCCTGAGCGATCATTTCGCCTACCTGATCAGCAGCCTGAACCTGGAAGCGCTCAGCACGGACGCCCGCCCCGACGCCGAGTGGACGCCCGACGCATTGCGCAAACTCACCGCTGATCTGAAGGACAATGACGTCGGAGTGGTGCTGCATCATCGTCAGCCGAGTGAGGCGGTAAAAGCCGCAGTGACAGCAGGTGGCGCGCAGCTTCTGGTACTCAACGTCGACGGCGCGGAGCCGGTGACGGAGTTGGAAAACAATGTGGATCAGGTGATCAAAAGCCTTACGCCGCGCGGCTAAATGACAGCGGTCTTAAGGGGGACTTGGATTGGCCGCTGTTCACTCAGACGACATCCACCCCCACGTGAATCGCGTCATGCCGCCAAAACTCCAGATCGCAGTCGATCAGGCGCTGGTGCTGGTCATAGTTGACCCGGGCAATGCGCAGGCCGGGGCTGCCCACCGAGACGCGCAACGCAGCGGCCGCCTCCACGGGCAGTGAGGTCGGGACGATCTCGAAACGCACCCGCCCGTAATGCACGTCGTACTTGCTTGCGTACAGCTCAGTCATCGACTGGGTCAAATCACACGCCAGGATTCCGGGAAAATACAGCGGGTTCAGGTAGTGCTCTACATACAACACCAAGCGCCCATCGATCCGCCGGCCCCGGCAGATCTGAATCACGCTGGACAACGCCGGCAACTGCAGCCAGGCGCACACCGCCGCCGAGGCCGGTTGCAAGCGTGCGCTGAGTACTTCGGTGGACGCCACCCGGCCCTGATCACTGACCATCGCGTGAAAGTGGCTGCGCTGCATCAGGTTGTAGGCCAGTCGCGGCGGCGATACAAACCAGCCACGGCGTTCCTCGCGATAGATCTGCCCTTGAGCCTCCAGTTGTAACAAGGCTTCCCGCACGGTTATGCGAGTGGTACCAAACAACTCGCTAAGCTTGCGTTCGGCAGGCAATTTGTGGCCGGGGGGCAATAGACCGTGATCGATCTGCTCCTGCAGCGCCAGGCCGATGGAAGTCACCGCCTTGATTGCTTCATCACGCATCAACGTTACCTATCTGGACTAGACCAGCACCGTTCAGGTGCATAAAGCGCTCGATAAATGGGCCCTTGTTACTGCGTGTCAGCCTAGGCATTACAAATGACCGAGAGATGACAGCACCTGCCGGGGTGGCATACCACACTCTGCAATACATCGGCCAAGTCCAGTCAATGCGGGCCCTGGGGCATGGTCTACGCTAAGTTTGCGCTGACCGACATCAACGCTTTAAAAACGACATCGACATGAAACTGTCATCCATCGAGCCTAGATTGGCTCAGGTATTGCTGACCTAGACCAAACCACCGCAATCGTTCGTAAAAACGCAGCGTTGTTAACGCCCATAGGAGCTTCGGATGAAACAGCTTTTCCTGGCATCACTGTTAGGCTCGACCATTGCCATGTGCACCGCGGCCATGGCTGCCGATACCGATCTAAAAACCCTGGAAGCCGCCGCGAAAGCGGAAGGCGCCGTCAACAGCGTCGGCATGCCCGATGACTGGGCCAACTGGAAAGGCACCTGGGACGATCTGGCCAAGACCTACGGCCTCAAGCACATCGACACCGACATGAGTTCCGCCCAGGAAATTGCCAAGTTCAAAGCCGAAAAGGACAATGCCAGCGCCGATATCGGCGACGTCGGCGCCGCCTTCGGCCCGATTGCGGTGAAGCAGGAAGTGACCCAGCCTTACAAACCGTCCACCTGGGCACAGGTGCCGGATTGGGCAAAAGACAAGGACGGCCACTGGGCGCTGGCGTACACCGGCACTATCGCGTTTATCGTCAACAAAAAGCTGCTGCACGGCTCTGAAGTCCCCCACAGCTGGGCCGACCTGCAAACCGGCAAGTACAAGGTGTCCGTGGGTGACGTCAGCACAGCGGCACAGGCGGCCAACGGCGTATTGGCAGCAGCTATCGCCAACAAAGGCGACGAGAAGAACATTGCCCCTGGGCTGCAGTTTTTCACCAAGATCGCCCAGCAAGGGCGCCTCTCACTGTCCAACCCGACCATCGCCACCATGGAAAAAGGCGAAGTCGAAGTGGGCATCGTCTGGGACTTCAACGGCCTGAGCTACAAAGCCAAAATGGCCAACCCGGATGACTACGTGGTGCTGATCCCATCGGACGGCTCGGTGAAATCCGGCTACACCACCATCATCAACAAATACGCCAAGCACCCGAATGCGGCCAAGTTGACCCGCGAGTACATCTTCAGCGATGCCGGCCAGCTCAACCTGGCCCGGGGCAATGCACGCCCCATCCGTGCCGAAACCGACCTGAAACTGCCGGCCGATATCGCCAAGAACCTGATCCCGGGCGAGCAGTACACCAAGGCCAACCCACAGCCGATCAAGGACGCCGATGCCTGGGAAAAAACGTCCAAGAAGTTGCCTCAGCTGTGGAACGAGCAGGTCATCGTAGAGATGAAATAAGCCTGTCGCCCACATTGGAAATCCACTGGAGATCCAATATGGGAGGGGGCTAGCCCCCTCCCATACTTTTGACCTCTTTCCTCCTGAGGAATTGAGTCAAGTCTATTGCTGCGGAGCGCTCTCCCCCATGAAGCACAACGTCATCCTTGTCGTGCTCGACGGCCTGAACTTCGAGGTTGCAAGGCACGCCATGGGACATTTGCAAGCGTATGTCAGCGCAGGACGCGCAGCCCTCTACAAACTGGATTGTGAACTGCCCGCGCTGTCCCGCCCGTTGTACGAATGCATCCTCACCGGCGTACCGCCGATCCAGAGCGGTATCGTCCACAACAACGTCTCGCGCCTGTCCAACCAGCGCAGCCTATTCCATTACGCCACCGCCGCCGGCCTTAGTACCGCAGCGGCGGCTTATCACTGGGTCAGCGAGCTGTACAACCGCACGCCGTTCATGCCTGCGCGGGACCGTCATACCCACGACCCGGCGCTGGCGATCCAACACGGGCATTTCTACTGGAATGACCACTACCCGGACTCCCACCTGTTCGCCGATGCCGAAAGCTTGCGGCTCAAGCACACGCCGAACTTTCTGCTGGTGCACCCGATGAACATCGACGACGCCGGCCACAAACATGGCCTCGACACCGCGCAATATCGCAACAGCGCCCGCTCGGCCGACATCATCCTGGCCGATTACCTGCAAGGCTGGCTCGATGCCGGCTACCAGGTGCTGGTGACCGCCGACCACGGCATGAACAACGACCGCTCCCACAACGGCCTGCTGCCGGAAGAGCGCGAAGTACCACTGTTTGTGCTGGGCGATGCCTTCAGCCTGGATGCCGGCGCAGCGCCGAAACAAACCGAGCTGTGCGGCACTGTCTGCGAACTATTGGGCGTGCCCCACGACAAACCTGTCTGCCGGGAGTTGCTCAAGTGAATGCCATGACCCGCGGCAAATGGCTGGCCCTGCTGTGCCTGATGCCTTTTGCCCTGTTCTTTATCGTGTTCGAAATCGCGCCGTTGGCATGGGTGCTGATCAACAGCCTGCAAACCGAAGAGTCCGGCTGGGGCGTAGACAACTTCACGCGGATCTTCAGCTCCAAGTTCTACCTGCAGGCCATCCAGTACAGTCTGGAGATCAGTTTCTACTCCAGTGTGTTCGGGATCATCATTTCCGTGCTGGGCAGCTACTCGCTGCGCCGGGTGGACTCGCCCCTGCGCAACTTCGTCACCGCCTTCGCCAACATGACCAGCAACTTCGCCGGCGTCCCCCTGGCCTTCGCCTTCATCATTCTGTTGGGGTTCAACGGCAGTATCACGATCATGCTCAAGCAGGCGGGCATCATCGAAGACTTCAACCTGTACTCGAAAACCGGGTTGATCATCCTCTATACCTATTTCCAGATTCCTCTCGGCGTGTTGCTGCTTTACCCGGCCTTCGATGCCTTGCGCGAGGACTGGCGTGAGTCGGCAGCGCTGCTGGGCGCCAGTGGCTGGCAGTTCTGGCGACACATTGGCCTGCCAGTGCTCACGCCCGCGCTGCTCGGCACCTTCGTGATCCTGCTGGCCAATGCCTTGGGCGCCTATGCCACGGTGTACGCATTGACCACCGGCAATTTCAACGTCTTGCCGATCCGCATCGCCGCGATGGTGTCCGGGGATATCTCCCTGGACCCGAACATGGCCAGCGCCCTCGCCGTGGTCCTGGTGGCGTTGATGACCGTGATCACCGTGGTCCATCAATTGCTGCTCAAGAGGAGCTACCATGTCTCGCGCTGAAGCCGGCCCGGCCTCCCTCTACCATCGCGTGATGGTGTACCTGCTGTTTGCCATTCTGGTACTGCCGTTGGTGGGCACGTTTGTCTATTCGATTGCCAGCAGCTGGTCGGCGACCATTCTGCCGGCCGGTTTTACCCTGAAATGGTATGTGCAGCTGTGGAGCGACCCGCGCTTTCTGATGGCCTTCGGTCAATCATTGGTAGTGTGCGTGGGCGCGCTGATCCTGTCGGTGGTGCTGATCCTGCCGCTGCTGTTCGTGGTGCATTACCACTTTCCCAAACTCGACGCGCTGATGAATATCCTGATCCTGCTGCCGTTTGCGGTGCCGCCGGTGGTGTCGTCGGTAGGCTTGCTGCAGCTTTACGGCTCCGGGCCGATGGCGATGGTGGGCACGCCGTGGATCCTGATCGGCTGCTACTTCACGGTCGCGCTGCCGTTTATGTATCGGGCGATCACCAACAACCTGCAGGCCATCAACCTGCGCGACCTGATGGACGCCTCGCAACTGCTCGGCGCCAGCACCTGGCAAGCCGCAATCCTGGTGGTGCTGCCCAATCTGCGCAAAGGCCTGATGGTGGCACTGTTACTGTCGTTCTCGTTCCTGTTCGGTGAGTTCGTGTTCGCCAACATCCTGGTGGGCACCCGCTACGAAACCCTGCAGGTGTACCTCAACAATATGCGCAACAGCAGCGGCCACTTCACCAGCGCCGTGGTCATTTCCTACTTCTTCTTTGTACTGGTATTGACCTGGGTCGCCACCTTCTTGAACAAGGACAAAAGCCAATGAGCTTCGTCAGCGTGCAACATCTGCAGAAAAGCTACGCCGGCACGCCGGTGTTCAGCGACATCAATTGCGAAATCGCCAAGGGTGAATTCGTCACCCTGCTCGGCCCGTCCGGTTGCGGCAAATCGACCCTGCTGCGCTGCATCGCCGGCCTGACAGCCGTGGACAGTGGGCAAATCCTGCTGGATGGCCAGGACATCGTTCCGCTGAGCCCACAGAAGCGCCACATCGGCATGGTGTTCCAGAGCTATGCGCTGTTCCCCAACATGACCGTCGAGCAAAACGTCGCGTTTGGCCTGCGCATGCAAAAGGTCAACGCCGCTGACAGCCACAAGCGCGTGCAGGAAGTACTGCAACTGGTGGAACTCAAAGACCTGGCAGGCCGTTATCCGCACCAGATGTCCGGCGGCCAGTGCCAGCGTGTCGCCCTGGCCCGCTCTCTGGTGACCCGCCCACGCCTGTTGCTGCTGGATGAACCGCTGTCGGCGCTTGATGCCCGGATTCGCAAGCACCTGCGCGAACAGATCCGCGAGATTCAGCGCGAGCTGGGGCTGACCACGATTTTCGTGACCCATGACCAGGAGGAAGCGCTGACCATGTCCGACCGCATCTTCCTGATGAACCAGGGCAAGATCGTGCAGAGCGGCGATGCGGAGACGCTCTATACGGCGCCGGTGGACGTATTCGCCGCCGGTTTTATCGGCAACTACAACCTGCTGGACTCCGACACGGCTAGTCGCTTGCTGCAACGCCCGATCAGCGGCCGCATCGCGATTCGCCCGGAATCCATCGAACTGAGCCGCAGCGGCGAACTTGACGCACTAGTGCGCAGCCACAGTCTGCTGGGCAACGTGATCCGCTATCGTATCGAAGCCCGCGGCGTAGAGCTGGTGGTGGATGTGCTCAACCGTTCGGCGCAGGATCTGCACCCTGACGGCCAGCGCCTGGCACTTTCCATCGACCCCAGCGCGCTATGTGAAGTAGCCTGAGCAGTGATTTATTGAGAGAGCGTAACGGATGGCATTGGTAATTTTTGATTTGGACGACACCCTGATCCACGGCGACTGCGCCACCTTATGGAGCGAGCAGATGGGCCGTCTGGGCTGGGTCGACCCCGAGTCGTTCATGCGCAGGAACAACGAACTGATGGACGCCTACAGCCAAGGCAAACTGGCGATGGAAGAGTTTATGGACTTCAGCCTGGAGCCGATGATCGGCCGCACGCCGGAGGAAATCGAGCACTTGGTGGAGCCGTGGGTCGAAGACGTGATCGAACCGCTGATCTACAGCGACGCCACCAAAACCATTGCCCGCCACCGAGCGCAGGGCGACCGGATTCTGGTGATCTCCGCGTCGGGCACGCATTTGGTCAAGCCGATTGCTGCGCGTATCGGCATCGACGAAGTGCTGGGCATCGAGCTGGAGGTCAGCCATGGCGTTTACAGCGGTAAAACGGTGGGCGTACTGACTTACCGGGAAGGCAAGATCAAGCGTTTGCTGGACTGGCTGGCGCAGGAAGATGAAAACCTGGACGGTGCGTACTTCTATTCGGATTCGCGCAATGACTTGCCACTGCTGCTGAAGGTCGATCATCCCCAGGTGGTGAACCCGGATCCGGTATTGCGGGCACATGCCGAGCAGGCGGGCTGGCCGATTCATCACTGGGTTTGATGCCGCCCTGGAGGCTGCTATAAATCGACGCGATCAAGGCCAGAAGTCGTCATTAGAATGTGAAATGAGCCTACATCCTATGTAGGACTCGGGGCGCCAAGCGCATCACATGACCTTCAACGCCTTGCAATGCTTTCACAGTGCCTCCATAGTGAGTCTGGACTGAGCCCGTAGCAGTAGCGCCGGGCTTTTTGCATTATGCGACCGGCCCACACGGAACCGGCGACTTCAAAGACGGCCTAATATGCGTTATCAATTGCCCCCGCGTCGAACCAGCATGAAGCATCTGTTCCCCAGCACCGCCCTCGCTCTTTTCATTGGTCTCGGCTTTGCGTCGATGTCGACCCATACGTTCGCAGCCAACAGCTGGGACAACCTTCAGCCGGATCGCGATGAGGTGATCGCCAGCCTAAACGTCGTCGAGTTGCTCAAGCGCCATCACTACAGCAAGCCGCCGCTGGACGACGCGCGCTCGGTGATCATCTACGACAGCTACCTCAAGCTGCTGGATCCGTCGCGCAGCTACTTCCTGGCCAGCGACATCGCTGAGTTCGACAAGTGGAAGACCCAGTTCGACGACTTCCTCAAGAGCGGCGACCTGCAACCCGGTTTCACCATCTACAAGCGCTACCTGGACCGCGTCAAAGCGCGTCTGGACTTCGCGCTGGCTGAACTGGACAAAGGCGTCGACAAACTTGACTTCACCCAGAAAGAAACTCTTCTGGTGGACCGCAAGGACGCCCCTTGGCTGACCAGCACCGCTGCCCTCGACGATCTGTGGCGCAAACGCGTCAAAGACGAAGTGCTGCGCCTGAAGATTGCCGGCAAAGAGCCCAAGGCCATCCAAGAGCTGTTGACCAAGCGTTACAAGAATCAGCTGGCGCGTCTGGATCAGACCCGCGCCGAAGATATCTTCCAGGCGTACATCAACACCTTCGCGATGTCCTACGACCCGCACACAAATTATCTGTCGCCAGATAACGCGGAAAATTTCGATATCAATATGAGTCTGTCGTTGGAAGGCATCGGTGCCGTCCTGCAAAGCGACAACGACCAAGTCAAGATCGTGCGTCTGGTGCCAGCAGGTCCGGCCGACAAGACCAAGCAGGTCGCACCGGCCGACAAGATCATCGGCGTGGCCCAGGCAGACAAAGAGATGGTCGATGTCGTCGGCTGGCGCCTGGACGAAGTGGTCAAGCTGATCCGTGGTCCAAAAGGCAGCGTGGTACGCCTGGAAGTGATTCCGCACACCAATGCCCCCAACGACCAGACCAGCAAGATTGTGTCGATCACCCGTGAAGCGGTGAAGCTCGAAGACCAGGCCGTGCAGAAGAAAGTCCTTAACCTCAAACAGGATGGCAAGGATTACAAACTGGGCGTCATTGAGATCCCGGCCTTCTACCTGGACTTCAAAGCCTTCCGTGCTGGCGACCCGAACTACAAGAGCACCACCCGCGACGTTAAGAAAATCCTGACAGAACTGCAGAAGGAAAAAGTCGACGGCGTGGTCATCGACCTGCGCAACAACGGCGGCGGCTCGCTGCAAGAAGCCACCGAGCTGACCAGCCTGTTTATCGACAAAGGCCCGACCGTGTTGGTACGCAACGCCGACGGCCGTGTCGACGTGCTGGAAGACGAAAACCCGGGCGCGTTCTACAAAGGGCCGATGGCGCTGTTGGTCAACCGCCTCTCGGCGTCGGCTTCGGAGATTTTCGCCGGTGCCATGCAGGACTATCACCGCGCGCTGATCATCGGCGGCCAGACCTTCGGCAAAGGCACCGTGCAGACTATCCAGCCGCTCAACCATGGCGAGCTGAAGCTGACACTTGCCAAGTTCTACCGGGTGTCCGGACAGAGCACCCAGCACCAGGGCGTGCTGCCGGATATCGATTTTCCGTCGGTCATCGACACCAAGGAAATCGGCGAAAGCGCTTTGCCGGAAGCCATGCCGTGGGACACCATCCGTCCCGCTATCAAGCCGGCATCCGACCCGTTCAAGCCATTCCTCGCACAGCTCAAAGCTGACCACGACACCCGCTCCGCCAAGGACGCCGAATTCGTGTTCATCCGCGACAAGCTGGCCCTGGCCAAGAAGTTGATGGAAGAAAAAACCGTCAGCCTCAATGAAGCGGACCGCCGTGCGCAGCATAGCGATATCGAAAACAAGCAACTGGCCCTGGAAAACATCCGCCGCAAGGCGAAGGGTGAAGACCCGCTCAAGGAGCTTAAGAAAGAAGACGAAGACGCGTTGCCAACCGAGGCGGATAAAACCAAGCCGGAAGACGACGCCTACTTGGCCGAGACGGGCCGAATTCTGCTGGACTACCTGAAGGTCAGCAAGCAGGTAGCCAAGCAGTAAATGATGGCGATTTAATGTGAACGCTCTCCGGAGTGTCATCAAATAGACATCATTCTGTCGTGAAATAAAGGACCCCAGGCATTATGCCTGGGGTCCTTTTTTTTCGATCGAGATCGCCATGACCATGACCGAACAGCTGAACGCATTGGGCTCAATCCTGGCTCAAGGCAGTTTGCACAGCCTGTTCCAGCCGATCCTGTGCTTATCCGAACGACGTATTCTGGGCTACGAAGCGCTCAGCCGCGGCCCCTCCAACAGCCCCCTGCACTCCCCCGTCGCGCTGTTCGCCGTGGCCAGCCAGGCCGGACGCCTGAGCGATTTGGAAATGGCATGTCGCGAGAGTGCCTGTCGACGCTTCAGCGAACAGCAACTGCCGGGCAAGCTGTTTCTCAACAGCTCGCCGGAATCCTTGATGGAAACGGCACACCAGCCGGGCCGCACTCTGCAACTGCTGCACGACTTCGGCATCCCGCCCAGCCAAGTGGTGATCGAACTCACCGAACAAACCCCCACTGACGATTTCGATCTACTGCAGACCGCCCTGCACCACTATCGCAACATGGGATTTTCCATCGCCTTGGACGATCTGGGCGCCGGGTATTCGAGCTTGCGCCTGTGGTCAGAGCTACGTCCCGACTACGTCAAAATCGACCGGCACTTTATCGACGGCATCCACCAAGATGCGCTCAAGCGCGAGTTTGTCGGCTCGATCCTGCAAATCGCCAAGGCATCGCGCGCGCAAGTGATCGCCGAAGGTATCGAGTTGCCGGAAGAGCTGGCGGTATTGATGGAAATGGGCGTCGACCTGGTCCAGGGCTATTTGCTCTGTCGGCCACAGGAACAGCCACCGCAGGAAGCGCGGTTGATGCTGCCCAAACCCGACAGCGCCAACATGTCCCTCAACGAAGAAGGCAGCGACCTCAGCGCCCTGCTGAACGAACAACCGGCGGTGGATCAAGACACCGCCACCGCCCAAGTCTTGGAGGCCTTTCGCCGCCAGGCCAATCTCAACTCCCTGGCAGTGCTCGATGGCCGCGGTCACCCTGTGGGCATCGTGCACCGGCATTCGCTGTCCGACGCACTGCTCAAGCCGTTCGCCACCGATCTTTTCGCGCGCAAGCCCATCAGCCGCCTGATGAGCAGTGACTTCCTGGCAGTGGAGCTAAGCCAGTCGCTGCAACAGGTCAGCCGCCTGCTGACCAGCCGCGCGCGGCAACGGATTGAAGAAGATTTCATCATCACACTCAATGGTGACTACCTAGGCCTGGGTCGGGTGATCGACGTGCTGAAGCTGATCACCGAGCTGAAAATCCAACAGGCGCGCTACGCCAATCCACTGACGTTGCTGCCGGGCAACGTGCCGATTCAGCAGTGCCTCACGCGCCTGTTACAGCAGCAACGGGAATCCGTGATCTGCTACGTGGACATCGACAGCTTCAAGCCCTTCAACGATATCTATGGCTACGGACGGGGGGATGAGGTGTTGCTGTGCCTGGCGCAGTGCCTGAACGACCGGGTCGACCCCAGCCGCGACTTCGTCGGGCATATCGGTGGCGATGATTTTTTGCTGGTACTGGGGCCGCAGGATTGGCGCAGACGGCTCAACCAGTTGCTGGATGATTTTCACACCCAATGCCGGCGCTTCTACCGCGCCGAACACCTGGATGCCGGCTGCTTCGTCGCATTGAACCGCCAGGGTGTGCGCCAGGAGTTTGCCCTGCTTTCGCTGTCGATCGGCGTTGTCCATCTACATCCACAGGCCTGTGAACAGCTCGACGCCAGCCAGTTGGCAGAGCTGGCGTCGCAGGCCAAGCATCATGCCAAGGACATGGAGGGCTATAGCGTCCATGTGATCAACAGCATGGACATGCTCTCGCCAACGCTTTAAGCCTCGGCGGACTCCGGATACTCGTATTCGAATACCCGTACCACTTCCGAAGCATGCCAGGAGGCAGCGGCCACACCGTCAGACGGTCCGCTGAAACGCCCAAGACGCTCCACGCATTCAAAAAAACCAGTACGCGGCAGGCGGCTGGCGCCCTGGCTGATCACCAAGGAGCTACGCAGCGGCTGATCGGCCTTGGCATCCAAGGCCGCCAGGTGCTCCAAGGCGGCGGCCAAGGTCTGCATGGCCGGCGAGGGAAACTGCAAACGCTCCAGCAGCGCCCGATACGTCAGTAGATGGCGCTGGCGGCGCGCCTGATCCAGTTCATTGAGCAACCCATCCCAGTGTTGACGACTGATACGTAGGCTCAAGATTCATCCCTCCAACCTGCAACGCCCAATTCCCAGGCCAGGCTGCGGCGGATCGCAGCATCCGGCTGACGCTCACCACTTTCGATCAATCCAAGATAAGAAGGGCTGATACCCACCGTGCGGGCCAGCGCTTCAATGGCAAGGCCCTTGGTCTCACGCAGGCCGCGCAGGTCGGCGAGAGGGCGCAGGTCCTGATCGGACGCGGCCTGGGCGGAGGAGTAAGAAGGAGATGGAGGCTGTTGCTGACCGGCCGCTTTAAGCAGCGCCTGGTACTGCTCCCATGGCAACACCGCGTATTCGGGTGCGCCGTTGCGTGAAATTATCTGAATATCCATGACTGCCCCGTAGGATAACAACACTTACAACGTAAGCACTTTCCTTAGGAGTGTAATCCTAACAGCCGTATAGGTCGCAGGGGGATAGCGATGCAATCAGTTTTTTTGCGGGTTTTCCTGGGCCAACAGCGCAGGCGTGGCAGGCAGGCGCTCGACCACGGCGAGCTTCTCCGGGCGCTGTGCCTCACGCCAAGCACGGAAGGCGTTAAGTTCGCCGTCCAGCGTCTTCATGATCCATGCTAGTACGGCGATATCATCGAACATACCAAACATCGGGATAAAGTCCGGGATCGCGTCGATAGGGCTCAGAAAGTACATCAGCCCCGCCACGATCGAGATCAGTGCCTTGGGGCTGATGGCGCGATATTCGCCGCGCCAGTAAGCCAGGCAAAGGGCTTGAAGCAGCTTGAGGTCGTCCTTGAGCTTGCCGAGGCGGCTGCCCTGGCTGGAACCTTTGGCGGCGACGGCGAACAACAAGGTCGGCAAACGTCCACGCCCCAACAAACGTGCCGCCATGGGCAGAAAGCGGGTGAAATTGAAGGGTGGTTTCATCGGTCACTCCAGTTCCAGTCGACACACAAGGTTATCCACACAAATTGTGGATAACCTTGTGAACAGAGCCTGTTTTGCGGCCTGAAAGCCACGGGTTACAAGGCTTACAGTCAGATCGGGCGTTTTTTGCGCACCTCAAAAAAACCCAAGATTTCATTGACTTGGCGTTGCTGTGCGGTTACCCGTGCTCGAGTGTTATATCAGACTGTTACAGGTTGCGGACGTTCGTTTGGATGTACGCGAACCGCAGAAACAACAACGCCCCGTCGAGACGGGGCGTTGTGTGTTCAGGCGCCTATTACTTCTTGGCGGCCGGTGCGGCAGGAGCTTCAGCCTTGGCTGGGTCCTTGATGCCCAGCAGCTCCAGGTCAAATACCAGCACGGAATTGGCTGGAATCGCCGGGCTCGGGCTCTGAGCACCGTAGGCCAGGTCGGACGGGATATACAGTTCGACCTTTTCGCCAACGTGCATCAATTGCAGACCTTCGACCCAACCTGGAATCACGCCGCTGACCGGCAGGTCAATCGGGCTGCCGCGATCCACGGAACTGTCAAAGGTAGTGCCGTTAGTCAGCTTACCGGTGTAGTGAACAGTGACCACGTCAGTAGGCTTAGGCTGCGGGCCATCGGCTTTCTTGGTGATCTTGTACTGCAGACCGGAAGCAGTGGTGACGACGCCGTCTTTCTTGGCATTGTCTTCGAGGAATTTCTTGCCGGCGGCTGCCGACTCTTCGCTCATTTTGGCCATGCGTTCTTCAGCACGTTTTTGCAGTGCGGCGAACGCTTCAACCAGTTCGTCGTCTTTGAGCTTCTGCTCTTTCTTGCCGACGGCATCTTCGATGCCTTGGGCCACTGCTTTGGAATCCAGGTCATCCATGCCTTCCTGGGCAAGGCTTTTGCCCATGTTCAGGCCGATGCCATAGGAAGCTTTTTGCGCCGGGGTTTTCAGCTCTACGCTGGTCTGCGAATCACAACCCGCAAGTACCAGGCTAACCAGGGCCACCGCCGCCGCCAACCGATGCTGTTTCATGCTATTTCCTTGTTCATGCGCCAATAGGGCATTTGAATAAAGTCGCGAGCTTATCAGGCGGCCACGACCAATGGCTACCGGCATGTGAGCAGGAAACTTCCGATAAGTTCACGTGTTTAAAAGCATTTTCATTCATTATGAGGGCCCGCGACGGACCGCGGGACCGCCTTCATCCAGGCTCATGGCCACTTGCCGCACCTCTGGCCTAGTGGCATAACAACGCAACCCCTCGACAAGGATAGTTATCTTGCGCATTTTTTCCCGTATTTTGCTGCTGATCGGGCTCGTGCTGGGCCTGATTCTGACGGTGGTGATCTATTACATCGTCAACCCCAAGCTGCCGGACTCTGTGCCGGTGAAGCAGGTGCATTACCAGGACCAATGGAGCGCCGCCGACCGCCTGACCTACTACTTCACGCCTCAGGGCACCCAGGTAAAAGGCCTGCATTACGATTGGTTCACCGCCCTGGAATTGCCGTTCTCCGAGCGACTCTTTGCCACACCAGAATACCTGGCGCGCTTCGGCTTTCTGGTCGACCCCAAGCAGGTGCCCAGCGCGCAAAACCCCGGCAATCTGCCTGTAGGGTTCGCCCGCCACAAAAACGCCGACAGCAACGTTGAATACCTGGATATCACCTGCGCCGCGTGCCATACCGGCGAGTTGCATTTCCAAGGCCAGGCGCTGCGTATCGACGGCGGCTCGGCCCAGCACGTTTTGCCATCAAGCGTACCCACCCTGCGCGGCGGCAGCTTCGGGCAGGCCCTCGTCGCCAGCCTGGCGGCGACCTACTACAACCCCTGGAAATTCGAGCGCTTCGCCCGTCAGGTGCTGGGGGATCGATATGAAACCGACCGCAGCCAACTGCGTCAGGACTTCAAACAGTCGCTGAATCAATTTCTCAAAGTGGCCTGGAACGATACCCACCGCAGCCTCTATCCCACCGAAGAGGGCCCCGGTCGCACCGACGCCTTTGGGCGCATCGCCAACGCCAGCTTCGGCGATGGGATTTCGCCGGACAACTACCGCGTCGCCAATGCCCCCGTGGACTACCCGCAGCTGTGGGACATCTGGACCTTCGACTGGGTGCAATGGAACGGCTCGGCGCAACAACCCATGGCACGCAACATCGGCGAAGCCCTGGGCGTCGGCGCGACCCTGACCTTCTTCGACAGCGCCGGCCAACCCCTGCAAGGCGAGGCGCGCTACCCTTCCAGCGTACGGGTGCGCGACCTCAACCTGATTGAAGAAACCCTGCAACGCCTCAAACCGCCCACCTGGCCGGAAGACCTGTTCGGCGCCATCGACAAGCCTCTGGCCGCCCAAGGTCGCGCGCTGTTCGCCGAAAACTGCGCAGGCTGCCACGTACCGAATGTGACCGAGGAAAATGGTCGGCCAGTGCAGCACTTGAAAATGCTGCCGGCTGAATACATCGGCACCGACCCCGGTACCGCCAGTAATATCGCCGATCAACGTTACGACCTCAGCGCCCTGCAATGGGACCCGGCCGAACTGGCCCGACTGAATGTCGAACTGCACCCCACCCCGACCGAACCGTTGGACCTGAAGAAAATGTCGGTGGCCAAGGGCCTGGCCTACGTCACAGCCTTCGTCGAAGACCACGCCTACCGCGCCGCCGGCGTGACTCCGGCCGAGCGCCCACGCCTGGATGGCTATGGCCTGCCGATCGGCGTGCGCGAGTTGCGTGCCTACAAGGCGCGCCCACTGGCCGGCGTGTGGGCCACGCCACCGTTCCTGCACAATGGCTCGGTGCCGACTATTTACCAACTGCTCTCGCCCCAGGATGAGCGCAGCACCACCTTTTATAAGGGCACCTTCGAGTACGATCCGCGCCATTTGGGCTTTGAGACCGCGGCGTTCAAGAATGCCTTCCTGTTCGACACCCGGGTGACGGGTAACCATAACAGCGGCCACGAATTCCGTGCCGGCCAGCGAGGCAACGGCGTGATTGGCCGTGGCCTGCTGCCGCAGGAACGCTGGGCGCTGTTGGAATACCTCAAAGTACTGGGCGGCCCTTTGGAGCAACAACTGCCATGATGATTCGATCTCAATATGACCGCCCTTCCCTGCTTGCACGCCTCTGGTTGTGGGTTGGCCGCTTTCTTGGCAAGACGTTGCTCTGGCTGGTAACGCTGGGCCTGATTGGCTGGCTGGCGACCACGGCCTGGTATGCATGGCAACATAGCGGCCCGGTGTCGGCAGATGAGCAAGTGCCGCCGGGTGAAGCAGCGATGACCCAAGGCATCATCCAGACGGCGGTACGCATCGTCGATCAGCATCGCGAAGGCACGCGCTACCTGCGCGACGCCCACGCCAAAGCACATGGCTGCGTGAAGGCCGAAGTCAGTGTATTGAGCGATCTGGACCCTGCGCTGCGCCAGGGCGTGTTCGCCGAACCCGGTAAGACCTGGCAGGCCAGCATGCGGCTGTCAAACGGCAATGCCTACCCACAGTTCGACAGCATCCGCGACGCGCGGGGCATGGCGCTCAAGTTACTCGACGTACCGGGCAAACAACTGCTGGCGGACCAGCAAAGCCGTACCGAACAAGACTTTGTGATGTTCAGCCATCCCAACTTTTTCGTCAGCGACGTCGCGGAGTACGCCCAGAACATCGGCGCCCAGGCGGACGGCAAGAAAGTGCTGGCGTTCTTTCCCAAGATCGACCCACGCACATGGCAAGTGCGCCATCTGTTTATCGCCCTGGCAACTCTGGCGCCGGCACCGGCCAGCCCGACGCAGACCACCTACTTTTCGGTATCGCCCTACAAGTTCGGCGCGGCCAATGCCAAATTCCGCGTAGCGCCCGCCCCACAGAACTGCCCGGAGTACGTGCTGCCCAAACAGAACCAGGACCTGCCGAACTTCTTGCGCAGTGCCTTGAGCCAGCAGCTGTCGACAGATCGTGTACCGGCGTGCTTCGTATTGCAGATCCAGCGGCAGAATCCGCAGAAGTTCATGCCCATCGAAGACACCAGCATCGAGTGGAAAGAGAGCGACGCGCCCTATGAAACCGTAGCCACCGTCCGGATTCCGGCTCAGGACTTCGACACCCCGGCGCAAAACCTGGCGTGCGACAACCAATCGTTCAACCCCTGGTTTGGCGTCGCGGAGCACCGCCCCATCGGCGGTATCAACCGCCTGCGCAAGGCGGTGTATGAAGCAGTCAGCGACTACCGCCATAGCCGCAACGCGCCGTAAAGAGTACGTAACAAAGGGCCCGACGCTGTAAGGATTGCGTCGGGTCTATTGAGGTGTTTTCGCCATGCACTTAGCGTGATTTCCTACCCCATCATTTAGGAATTCACTGTGGAAAGCTCAACCCTCGGCATGATCGTACTGACCCTTATCGCGGTGTTCGGCACGGCCTCGTTTTGCTTCGAGCACCTGGCTATCCGTCAGCCGCGCAAGGAAAAGCCGACTAACCAAATCCCAGGCACAAAAAAGCCCGCTCAATGAGCGGGCTTCTTGTGGTGACCTGGCGTTCAGTGGTCCAGGTTACCGAATATGGCGCAGCGGACGGGACTCGAACCCGCGACCCCCGGCGTGACAGGCCGGTATTCTAACCGACTGAACTACCGCTGCGCGTAACACTTGAAGCGAATGGTGGGTGATGACGGGATCGAACCGCCGACCCTCTGCTTGTAAGGCAGATGCTCTCCCAGCTGAGCTAATCACCCTTCACTTTCGGTGTGGGCGGCATCATACAGCAAAATTTCGCAATGTCTTGATTTAAATGCACTTTATTTAAAAATTTTTCTGATGACCGGAAAAGGCCCGTAAAAACAGGCTCCACTCCCCTTCAAACGCGAGTCTATTGCGTTTACCTGTTGCTTGGCCGCACAATTAAAAACCATTCTCAATAACGCCTGAGTCACACCTATGTCTGTGGGTGAACCGCCATTCCAACGGGAAATTTCCCAGCTCTACAGCGAGCATCATGGCTGGCTGCTCACTTGGCTGCGACGCAAACTGCGCTGCCGGCATCATGCGGCCGACCTGGCCCAGGATACGTTTGCACGCATCCTGAACGCGCGCGAGTCCGTGGCCGGCATTCGCGAACCCCGGGCTTATCTGAGCACCACAGCCCGGCGCCTGATCATTGACCAGACGCGGCGCCGACAGATTGAACAAGCCTACCTGCAGGAATTGGCCCTCACGGTGGACGCATTGGAGGGGTTTCAGTCCCCGGAGCAGATCCACACCACCCTTGAAGCCCTTGAACAGATCGCGTTTATCCTGGAAGGCATGCACGAATACGCGCGCCAGGCATTCGTGCTGTATTACTTGGAAGAAATGACCCAGCAGCAAATCGCCCGCCAGCTCAAATTGTCGGAACGCACTGTACGCAAATATCTGATCCAGGCGCTCATGCACTGCGGCCATAGCATGGACACTTGATAAAGCATGTCGGATAGCCACCCAGAGATCGAAGAGCAAGCCGCCGAATGGCTCCTGCACCTGCATGAAGGCGAACTGAACGAGCCCCAGCGCCAGGCGTTCGAACGCTGGAAACAGCAAGGCCCGCATCACGCTGCGGCCGCCGCTCGAATGGAAGCAGTCATTGTCCGCATGCAGGCCCTGCGCGGCAAAAAAAACCTAGCAAAGGCGGCGCTGAACGCGGCTTTCGCGCAGCCTAGAAACCGCCGTAGCAAGAACGCCGTGCGCGCATTGGTATTGGCGTGCAGCCTGGCGATTCCAACCGCCGCATTGCTTGTCAGCCTTTACCCCCAGCAATGGATGGCCGATGTGCGCAACGGTCCGGGCCAATGGCAAACCCTGCAATTGGCAGATGGCTCGACGCTGGCCTTCAACGGCGTCAGCGCGGTGAACCTGCATTTCGATGGCAAGCAGCGCCGTATCGATTTGCTGCAAGGCGAAATACTGGTGGAAGTGGCCCACGACAGCACGCGGCCGTTTGTCGTGCAGACACCCCAAGGCACATTGCGCGCGCGGGGCACACGGTTCGTGGTCAAGCGAGACGGTGATGTCACCGTACTGAGCATGCTCGAATCCCGCGTAGCCGCACACAGTGCCGATGGCGAGCAGACGCTGGAGGTCGACGCAGGCTCGCGGGCCCTGATGCGCTCGAATGATGTCCGCCTAAGCGGCACGGTCGACCCGGCCAGCATCAACGAGGCGTGGCGCCGTCATCAATTGGTGGTCGAGAATCGGCCATTGCCCGAGGTGCTGGACGAAATCGCCCGGCATCGCGCCGGCCGTGTCCAATTCGATCGCCATGCGCTCCAAGGCATACGAGTGTCGGCCGTCATACCGCTGGATGACAGCGACCATGCCTTGCAACTGTTGGCGCAAACACTGCCGATACGGGCCCAGGCTTTCACCCCTTGGCTGATCGTCGTCACACCCGAAATGCCGCCCAATGAATAATTATTCGCATTTGCTTCCGGTTTTTATGAAGCTGCCCGTCAAGGAAGGTAATTCAGCACATAAAGGACTACCTTCACCATGCCTACCCCCTCCCCCGCGGGCAGACGTTTTCGACTCCTGAAAAGCGCGCCACTGTCGCTGGCGCTGATCACCACCATCACATTAAATATGAGTCTGGCCCATGCAGACGTCGCCAGCATCACCACTCGGACGTACGACATTCCAGCCGGGCCGCTAGGCAGCTCGCTCAATCGGTTTGCCCAGCAGGCGGGCGTCGCCATCGTGTTCCAGTCCCACGAACTGGAAGGCCTTCAAGGGCAAGGTCTGAAAGGCTCCTACGGCATCCAGGACGGTTTCGATAGTTTGCTGCAAGGCAGCGGCTACCGTGCGGTAAAAGGCGATCAGGTCTATGCGCTGGAACCCGCGCCCGTCAGCGGCGGCGACACCATGGAGCTGAGCCCGACCCAAGTCAGCGGTAACCAGCTCGGTAACGTCACCGAGGGCACCGGATCCTACACGCCCGGCACAATCGCGACCTCGACAAGGCTGGTGCTGACGCCCAAGGAAACGCCGCAATCGGTCTCGGTAGTCACCCGCCAGCACATGGATGATTTCGGCCTGAACAACGTCGACGATGTGATGCGCCATACACCCGGCATCACTGTGTCAGCCTTCGACACCGAGCGTACCAACTACTATGCCCGGGGTTTTTCCATCAACAACTTCCAGTACGACGGCATTCCGTCCACGGCGCGCAATGTCGCTTACTCAGCGGGCAACACCCTGAGCGACATGGCGATCTACGACCGCGTCGAAGTGCTCAAGGGTGCCACCGGCCTGCTAACTGGCGCAGGCTCGCTGGGGGCGACAATCAACCTGGTGCGTAAGAAACCTACCGCAGACTTTCAAGGACACGCCACCCTCGGCGCCGGTTCCTGGGACAACTACCGCAGCGAGCTGGATGTCAGCGGTCCGCTGACCGAAAGTGGCAACGTGCGCGGCAGAGCCGTGGCGGCGTACCAGGACAAGCATTCGTTCATGGATCACTACTCGCGCCAGAGTCCCACGTACTACGGCATCATGGAGTTCGATCTGTCACCCGACACCCTGCTGACCGTAGGCGGCGACTATCAGGACACGCTGCCAAAGGGTTCTTCATGGTCGGGCAGTTTTCCGCTGATCAACGCCAAAGGCGATCGCAATAGCGTCAAGCGCTCGTTCAACAACGCCGCCGATTGGAGCAGTTGGGAGCAATACACACGCACCGTATTTGCCGTGCTTGAGCACGATCTGGGCGATGGATGGGTGACCAAGCTGCAATTGGATCACAAGATCAACGGCTACCACGCGTTGATGGGTTCGATCCAAGGCGACCAGCCTCAACCGGATGGCACCGCACAACTCACGTCGGGCAAGTACACCGGGGAAACTGTCAGCGATTCCGCCGACCTATACGTGAGCGGCCCGTTCAGCCTGGGAGGTCGAGAACATGAACTGGTGCTGGGCGGCTCCATCAGCGCCTCCGAATGGAAAGGTAAAGGCTACTGGAATCTCTCGCCGAATATCGTCGATTTCAATAACTGGCACGGCCACGCCGCCATACCGGATTGGGGTCAGGCACAATCGCTGACCGATGACACCGTGCGCCAGACAGGCGCTTATGTCACCACGCGCCTGAACCTTGCCGACGACCTCAAGCTGCTGCTGGGCGGACGCGTGGTCAACTACCAGGTCACAGGCTACAACCCCAATTACCGTGAGTCTGGACGTTTCGTGCCTTACGTCGGTGCCGTGTACGACCTTAACGACACTTACTCGGTGTACGCCAGCTACACCGATATCTTCATGCCGCAGGAGAATTACAACCGCGACCGCGACAACAAGCTGCTTGAGCCCGACGAAGGCCAGAACTGGGAGCTGGGTCTGAAAGCCGACTTCCTCGACGGTCGCGTGAACGCCAGTGCAGCCTACTTTGAAATCCATGAATCCAATCGCGCGCTTTCGGATGACGAGTACAACAACCAAACGCCAATCCCGAACAACTACGCTTACAAAAGCAGCAAGGCCGTTACCAAAGGTTATGAGTTGGAGATGTCCGGCGAGATTGCTCCTGGCTGGCAACTTCAGGCCGGCTACACCCACAAGATAGTGCGCGACGACAAGGACGAAAAAATCTCCACCTTCGAGCCTGAAGATCAGGTCAAGCTGTACACCACCTACCAACTCAAGGGCCAATTGGACAAGTTGACCGTCGGCGGTGGCGTACGCTGGCAGAGCGTTGGCTGGCAGGACATCTACAACAACCCGCATAAGCAATACGAAGAGTTCTCCCAGGACGCTTATTGGCTGGTGGATGTGATGACCAAGTACCAGGTCACTAAGAATCTGTCGGCCACACTGAACGTCAACAACCTGTTCGACAAGCACTACTACACCAATATCGGCTTCTATAACTCCGCCGCTTACGGCGAGCCGCGCAACTTTATGGTGACCACGCGCTGGGATTTCTAGAGCCCCAATAAAAAACGCCGCTGATCAAACCTGATCGGCGGCGTTTTTCAGTTTATGCAAAGTCCAGACAGCAAAAAGCCCGCTCAATGAGCGGGCTTTCTGTGGTGACCTGGCGTTCAGTGTTCCAGGTTACCGAATATGGCGCAGCGGACGGGACTCGAACCCGCGACCCCCGGCGTGACAGGCCGGTATTCTAACCGACTGAACTACCGCTGCGCGTAACACTTGAAGCGAATGGTGGGTGATGACGGGATCGAACCGCCGACCCTCTGCTTGTAAGGCAGATGCTCTCCCAGCTGAGCTAATCACCCTTCGTTTCGGTGTGGCGCGCATTCTACGGAGCGCCCCCAAGTCTGGCAAGCACTTTCTTAAATCTTTTTTTTGATAGCTTCCAATGGCTTAGGCAGGGTTGGCCTGCGGCGATATGAAGAGAATAATGCCCCCCTTTGTATAAAGGAGAGACTCACCCCATGTGGTTCAAGAACCTGCTTATCTATCGCCTGACCCAAGATCTGCCTGTTGATGCCGAGGCGTTGGAAGCGGCCATGGCCACCAAGCTGGCGCGCCCATGTGCAAGCCAGGAGTTGACCACTTACGGTTTTGTCGCCCCGTTCGGCAAAGGTGAAGATGCGCCCCTGGTGCACGTCAGCGGTGACTTCCTGCTGATCGCCGCGCGCAAGGAAGAACGCATTCTGCCGGGCAGCGTGGTGCGTGACGCACTCAAGGAGAAAGTCGAAGAGATCGAGGCCGAGCAGATGCGCAAGGTCTATAAGAAAGAACGCGACCAGATCAAGGATGAGATCATCCAGGCCTTCCTGCCCCGCGCATTTATTCGTCGCTCGTCGACCTTTGCCGCCATCGCGCCGAAACAGGGTCTGATCCTGGTGAACTCGGCCAGCCCCAAGCGCGCCGAAGATCTGCTCTCCACCCTGCGTGAAGTGATCGGCACCCTGCCGGTACGTCCGCTGACGGTGAAAACCGCACCGACCGCCATCATGACCGACTGGGTCACCACCCAGAAACCGGCCGATGACTTCTTCGTCCTCGACGAGTGCGAGCTGCGCGACACTCACGAAGATGGCGGCATCGTACGTTGCAAGCGTCAGGACCTGACCAGCGAAGAAATCCAGCTGCACCTGACCACCGGCAAAGTCGTGACTCAGTTGGCCCTGGCCTGGCAAGACAAACTGTCCTTCATGCTCGACGACAAAATGACCGTCAAGCGCCTGAAGTTCGAAGACCTGCTGCAGGACCAGGCGGAACAGGACGGCGGCGACGAAGCCCTGGGCCAGTTGGATGCCAGCTTTACCCTGATGATGCTGACCTTCGGCGACTTCCTGCCGGCGCTGATCGAAGCGCTGGGCGGAGAAGAGACCCCGCAGGGCATCTAAGCCGTGTGAGGATCGGGAGGCGTTAGAGGCGCGTGTTCGGGATTGCGCTGTGTCGGTCAACTTATTCATTGGCTGACACAGTGCGATCACGGGCAAGCCCCCTGCCACATTTTGACCGTATCAACCCCTCAAAAAAAGACCAACGAAAAAGGACATTCCCATGCGCGCCCTCGCCAGCCTGAGCCGCTTCGTCGGCAATACCTTCGCCTATTGGGTGTTGATTTTCGCCGTTGTGGCGTTCTTCGAACCGTCCTGGTTCATTGGCCTGAAAAGTGCCATCGTGCCGTTACTGGGGCTGGTGATGTTCGGTATGGGGCTGACCCTGAAGTTGGATGACTTCGCTGAAGTCGCCCGGCACCCATGGCGCGTGGCGCTGGGCGTGGTGGCGCACTTTGTGATCATGCCCGGCGTGGCCTGGTTGTTGTGCCAGGTGTTTCATCTGCCGCCGGAGATTGCCGTCGGTGTGATCCTGGTGGGCTGCTGCCCAAGCGGTACCTCGTCCAACGTCATGACCTGGCTGGCCCGTGGCGATCTGGCATTGTCGGTGGCCATCGCCGCCGTCACCACCCTCCTCGCCCCGCTGCTGACGCCGGCGCTGATCTGGTTACTGGCGTCAGCCTGGTTGCCGGTGTCGTTCATGGAGCTGTTCTGGTCGATCCTGCAAGTGGTGCTGCTGCCGATCGTGCTCGGCGTGGTGGCGCAACGCGTGCTTGGTGAGCGCGTGCGCCATGCGGTGGAGGTATTGCCGCTGGTGTCGGTGATCAGCATCGTGACGATCGTCGCGGCGGTGGTTGCGGCGAGCCAGGCCAAGATTGCCGAGTCGGGCCTGTTGATCATGGCGGTGGTGATGCTGCATAACAGCTTCGGCTACTTGCTGGGTTACTTCACCGGTCGCCTGTTCAAACTGCCCTTGGCACAACGCAAATCCCTGGCGCTGGAGGTGGGCATGCAAAACTCCGGGCTGGGCGCCGCGCTGGCCAGCGCGCACTTCTCGCCATTGGCGGCGGTGCCGAGCGCGCTGTTCAGCGTCTGGCACAATATTTCCGGGGCATTGCTGTCGACTTACTTCCGCCGGATGAGCGAAGCGCAAGACCGTCTCCCACTGGAGAGCACCCCGCCAACTTGATCGCGTGATCGATGTTCGGCACTCTAACGCCCTTCGCGGGGACGACCCCGCGACGCTTCCAAGCGCCAATTCCGGGGACGACCCCATCCACAGAAGGGGTTACCCATGTCTTGGATCATTCTGTTTTTTGCCGGGTTGTTCGAAGTGGGCTGGGCCGTCGGCTTGAAGTACACCGATGGTTTCAGTAAGCCACTGCCCACCGTGCTGACCCTTGCCGCCATGGCTGTGAGCCTTGGCCTGCTGGGGCTGGCCGTGAAAGAGCTGCCGCTGGGTACTGCCTATGCCGTATGGACGGGCGTGGGTGCCGTCGGGACGGTCATCGCCGGGATTATCCTGTTTGGCGAATCCATGGCGTTGTTCCGGCTGGCCAGCGTGGCATTGATCATCTTCGGGTTGATTGGTCTCAAGCTCAGCACCTAGGTCGCCAGCGCTTACCGTGGGCAAACCCGAACGCGGTAAGCGCTGATTAGCCGTACAAATCTAACGGACCGTGCCGCGCAGTCCCGCTACCACTTCCTGCAACTGCGCAGGTGTAGCCGCCTCCACCGCAACCGGCTCGCCGGCCACCAGCACCACCCGCGACCAGATGCGATGGAAGAAGCCTTTATTCGGATCGCGACTGAAGAAACTGCCCCATAACCCCTGCAACGCCATGGGAATCACCGGCACCGCCGTCTCTTCCAGAATGCGCGTCACACCACCGCGAAACTCATTCATCTCACCATCGGCGGTCAGCTTGCCCTCCGGAAAGATACACACCAACTCCCCTTCTTTCAGGTACTCGGCAATCCGCTTGAAGGCTTGCTCATAGATCTGGATATCTTCGTTGCGCCCGGCAATCGGAATCGCCCCGGCGGTGCGGAAGATAAAGTTGAGCACCGGCAAACGGTAGATCTTGTAGTACATGACAAAACGAATCGGCCGACGCACCGCGCCACCGATCAGCAGCGCATCGACAAACGACACATGATTGCACACCAGTAACGCCGCGCCTTCGTCCGGGATGGCCTGCAGGTTGCGGTGCTCCACGCGGTACATGGAATGGCTGAGCAGCCAGATCATGAAGCGCATGGTGAACTCGGGGACGATTCGGAAGATGTAGGTATTGACCGCGATATTGAGCAGCGACACCACCAGGAACAGCTGCGGAATCGACAGCTTGGCCACGCTCAACAGCAGAATCGACACCAGCGCCGACACCACCATGAACAGCGCATTGAGGATGTTGTTGGCGGCGATCACCCGTGCGCGCTCATGTTCAACCGTGCGCGACTGGATCAACGCATACAGCGGCACGATATAGAAACCGCCGAACACACCCAGGCCGAGAATATCCGCCAGTACCCACCAGGCCTGCCCGTAGCTGAGCACCGCCAGCCAATCGTTGGCCTGGACGTTCTGCGGGAAGCCGCCGGAATGCCACCACAGCAACAGGCCGAACACCGTCAGGCCGAATGATCCGAACGGCACCAGACCAATTTCCACCTTACGGCCGGAGAGCTTTTCGCACAGCATCGAACCCAGGGCGATGCCCACCGAAAACACGGTAAGAATCAGCGTCACCACGGTTTCGTCGCCGTACAGCCACTCCTTGGCATAGGCCGGGATTTGCGTCAGGTAGATCGCGCCGACAAACCAGAACCACGAGTTGCCGACAATCGAGCGCGACACCGCCGGCGTTTGCCCCAGGCCCATGCGCAAGGTGGCCCACGATTGGCTGAAGATATTCCAGTTCAGGCGCAATTGCGGCGTGGAGGCCGCCGCGCGCGGGATGCTGCGGCTGGCCAGGTAACCCAGCACCGCCACGCCGACAATCGCCACCGACACCACCTTGGCGTAATGGGTGGACGACATCATGATCCCAGCGCCGATAGTGCCCGCCAGGATCGCCAGGAAGGTGCCCATTTCCACCAGGCCGTTACCGCCGACCAACTCGTCGTCGCGCAATGCCTGGGGCATGATCGAATACTTCACCGGGCCGAACAGCGCCGAGTGCGTGCCCATGGCGAACAACGCAAGCAGCATCAATTCCAGGTGGTTGAACAGAAAACCGGTGGCGCCCACGGCCATGATCACGATCTCGGCGATCTTGATCACCCGAATCAGCGCGTCCTTATTGAATTTTTCGCCGAACTGCCCGGCCAGCGCCGAGAACAGGAAGAACGGCAGAATAAACAGCAGCGCGCACAGGTTGACCCAAATGGCGCGATCGCCGTCGATTGCGAGTTTGTAGAGGATCGCCAGGATCAGCGATTGCTTGAAGATGTTGTCGTTGAACGCACCCAACAACTGGGTGATGAAAAACGGCAAAAATCGCCGTGTGCGCAGCAAGGTGAATTGGGAAGGATGGCTCATCGTCGTCCGTGTTCCTGCGTGGCCTGAAGGCTTATCGATTATCAGGCCACGACTTTACCTAATCCTGGTTACTTATTCCCTAATCCTGCAATACACGGTGAAACAAAAAGCTCACCTTTATAGGCCCCCACCACGGTGCGCTTGGTCACGATCAACCACATCCATGCCAACGCCGCCACCAGCACGCTGCCCACTACATTGAAGAACGCCAAGTGCAACACGTTCGCCAGTTTCAGAGTGGTCAATGCGTACACCCCCAGAGGGAAGGTAAAGCCCCACCAGCCCAGGTTGAAGGGGATTTCGGCGCGCAGGTAACGCAGCGTGATCAACACGGCGATCAGCATCCACCACAAACCGAAGCCCCACAGCGTAATACCGGCCACCATGCCGAGGCCGTTGGCGATGTCACCGATGCCTGGCAAGCCGTTGGCGGCGAAGATCGCCGGTGCATCGCCCCCCAGCAGCAACATGCCGAGGGCGCCGGTGCCGATGGGACCTAAGGCCAGCCAGCTGGATGCGGCCATGTTGGCGTGGGGCAGTTTGTGCAAGGCCATGCGCAGCATCAGAATGGTCAGGATGCTGAATGCCACCGGCAGGGAAAACGCCCACAGCACGTAGCTGGTCACCAACATCACCAGTTGCGAATGGGCATCGGCCAGGTGCGGCGCCAACAGCCCACCACTGGCAGCAGCGACCTCGGCGGCGACCACGGGCAACAACCACACGGCGGTCATCTGGTCGATGCTGTGCTCCTGGCGCGTGAACATCATGAACGGGATCAGCACGCCGCAGGCCAAGGCCATAGCCACATCCAGCCACCACAGCACCTCGGCCAACGGCACCACGGCACTGCCCCAGCGCGGCAGACCGAACAGCAGCAAGCCGTTGAGAATCGTGGCCAGGCCCATGGGGATGGTGCCGAAGAACATCGAAACCGTGGAGTGCCCGAAGATCCGTCGCGCTTCATGGAAGAACATCACCCAACGCGCGGCATACAGCCCACTGAACAGCATGAACAAGACGATGGTGAACAGCCACAGCGCTTCGGCCAAAACATGCAGGCCCGGCAGCGCCACCGGCAATTGGGCCAAGGCCAGCGCGAGCACGCCGGTGCCCATGGTCGCGGCGAACCAATTGGGTGTGAACTGGCGAATCACTTCCCGAGGCCGGGTCAGGTGACTGAAAGGTTTATATCTAAGCGTTGTGGAGCAGGTCATCGTGTCAGTCCTCTTCCTCTTATGAGGTTGATTTCATGATAGAACCTGATCACATATCTATATAACGGGTAATTTCTCTAACTGTTATCTATTCAACCGATAAGTATCAGACACTGCCTTCACTTTCGATCACCAGGACGCGTGCCGGACCTTGGGGATGGGCGACATGCTCGGTACCGACGCTGGCATAAAAGATGTCCCCCACCGCCAACTCAGCTACCTGTTCAAAGCCGTTATCGCGGTAGTGCATCAGCACCCGTCCGTCGAGCACGACAAATACTTCTTCGCCGTCGTTGATGTGCCAGCGGTATGGTTGATCGGTCCAGTGCAAACGGGTGGTAATGCCGTTCATAGTGGCGATATCCAGCGCCTCCCAGGCACGGCTGCCGGTGAAGTCTTTGCTGCGGATAATCTTCATCGTCGAACCCTTCGGCTGTTGAAGTCGCGGATTATGACCGGATCACCGACTGGATGTCGCGCGGCTCCTGGTGCAGTCCTGGAGCAGCAACGCCATCAAGGCACTGAGGGCCAACACGATCAACGAGGCGCCATAGCCGTCGGTGGTGGCGATCAGGCCGAACGCGCGCGTCAGGGTGCCCGCCAACAACGAGGGTATGCAGAACGCCAAGTAGCTCAGGACGTAAAACGCCGACATCAAGCCTGCGCGCTCGTGGGGCTGAGCCAATGGCACGACGCTGCGCACAGCGCCCAGAAACCCGGCGCCGAACCCGCTGCCGGCGATCAGGGTGGCGACGAAGAACAGCGGCAGGCTGGCTGTGTGTACGGCGCCGAGGATCAGCGCCACGCCCAGCGCCAACAGCATGGCGCCCAGACGCAGGACTTTGTCAGCCGCACGGTGGCGCAGGCCGTAAATCATCAGCGCTCCGCTGACGGTCAGCACCGCCACCAATCCACCGCCGATCAGGTTCGATGTCGACCCGGTCGCCGCCCGCACCAGAGAAGGCGCCAGGGATAAATAGAAACCGCCCATGGCCCACACCGCGATATCCACCGGCAATGCAATCCACAATGCGCGGCGCGCCTGGGCAGGCACATGCAACGTAGGCCACAACGACGCCAACGCCCCGGCGATGGGACTGACGGTTTCCGGCAGGCGCAACACAAGCAAGGCTTGTAGCAGCATCGCGCCGAACAGCACCCAGTAAATCAACTGGGTCGGAAATGGCGCGAACTCCACCAGCAGGCTGCAGCCCATCGCTCCGCAGGCCATGCCCAGCAACGGCGCAAGGCTGTTGATCAGTGGGCCCTGTTCGTGATCGGTATCCAGCAGCGCTGCGCCCAGCACTGCGGTGGCCATACCGGTGGCGAAGCCCTGTAATGTGCGCGCGACGATCAGCCAGGCCACACTGCTTTCATTGATAAAAAGCAGCATCGCCAGCATCTCAAGGATCAGTGCGGCGAAGATCACCGCCTTGCGCCCCAGGTAATCCGACAGCGAGCCCACGGTCAGCAGCGCCGCTAACAAGCTCAGGGCGTACACACCAAAGATCAGCGTGAGCATGCCTGCGGAAAAGTCCAAGTGCTGCTGATACAGGTGATACAACGGCGTCGGCGCGCTGGAGGCGGCGAGAAACGTCAGCAAGGTGATCGCCAGGAACACCAGGCTGGGGCGATGGGAAGTGAGACTGGACATGGGCACGCTCCGCTAAAGCTAATATTTTGCTTTTGCGCAGTGTGCGACTCGCCGACGCTTAAAGCAAATTCTTTGTGTTAAGGTCGCGTCCATGGTGATTAAAGAAGGCCTTCGCCCGGGAGGCCGCAGTGCCCGGGTACAAGCATCGGTACATTGCGCCGTGCGTGAACTGTTGGAAGCCCACGAGCGATCCAGCGTGACTGTGCCGATGATTGCCGCGCGCGCCGGGGTGACGCCGTCGACCATCTACCGACGCTGGGGGGACCTCTCCGCCCTGCTCGCCGATGTGGCCGTTGCACGCATGCGCCCGGACAGCGAGCCGGCCGATACCGGCAGCCTGCGCGGCGACCTGCGAGCCTGGGCCGAGCAGTACCTGGATGAGATGAGTTCGGAACCGGGGCGCATGATGATGCGCGACGTGCAATGCAGCCCAACGCCAGGCTACTGCGTTAGCATTCTGAGCGGGCAGTTGCAGACAATTGTCGATCGCTACCCCGGCGAAACAGCGCCAAGCGTGGACCGCTTGATCAACCTGCTGGCGGCGCCGACAGTGTTTCGTATTCTGTTCTCGAGCGCGCCGTTGGCAGTTGAAGAACTGCACGAGCTGATCGAGCTGGCACTGAAGACCTGATGCAAAACCATAGGTGGGAGAGCGCTTGGCCCTCCCACATTTCACTGCGTTCTGATCAGCTTAGGTGCGCATCCCGCGCCCACTGACCAGCAACCGTGCACACCCGATGTAAAGCACCACAGTGGCCACGATCATAAAAGTGATCGCCACGCTGATCTTGATATCCGATACGCCGAGGATGCCGTAACGGAAGGCATTGACCATGTGCAGGACAGGGTTTGCCAACGATACGGTCTGCCAGAAAGGCGGCAGCAGGCTGATGGAGTAGAACACCCCGCCCAGGTACGTCAGCGGTGTCAGCACGAAAGTCGGGATGATCGAGATGTCATCGAAATTGCGCGCAAACACCGCGTTGATAAAGCCCAGCAGCGAGAAAATCGTCGCCGTTAGCACCACCACCAGAATCGTCACCCCCAGGTGATGCACCTGCAGATGGGTGAAGAACAGCGACAACAGCGTCACGATCACGCCCACCATCAAACCGCGCAGCACACCACCCAGGGTGTAACCGATAAGGATCGTGTGGGGCGACACCGGCGACACCATCAGTTCTTCGATGGAGCGCTGAAACTTGCTGCCAAAGAAGCTGGAGACCACGTTGCCGTAGGAGTTGGTGATCACCGACATCATGATCAGGCCCGGCACGATGTACTCCATGTAGGTGAAGCCACCCATGTCGCCGATCTGCCGACCGATCAGGTTCCCGAAGATTACAAAGTACAAGACCATGGTGATTGCCGGCGGCAGCAACGTCTGCGGCCAGATCCGGGTAAAGCGCTTCACTTCGCGATAGACGATGGTCTGCAGGGCGACGAGGTTGGGTTGCAGTTCGGAACTCATACCGCCACCTTCGCCAGATTTTTCTCCACCAGGGACACGAACAACTCCTCAAGGCGATTGGTTTTATTACGCAGGCTCAGCACTTCGATGTTCTGGGTCGCCAATTGGGTGAACAGCGCGGTGATGCCCATGGCTTTGTCCACCTGGACTTCCAGGGTATGGCTATCCACCAGGCGGCAGGGGTAGCCGAGCAGTTGCGGTGCGACGGTCAGATTGTTCTTCAAGTCCAGCAGGAACGTTTCCACATGCAACTGGCTCAGCAGGTTACGCATGCTGGTGTTCTCGACGATGGTGCCGTGGTCGATGATGCCGATATTGCGGCAAAGCTGCTCAGCCTCTTCCAGGTAGTGGGTGGTGAGGATGATGGTGATGCCCTTCTCGTTCAGCTCGGTGAGAAAGGTCCACATCGAACGCCGCAGCTCAATGTCCACGCCGGCGGTGGGCTCATCGAGGATCAGCAGGCGCGGCTCATGCACCAAGGCGCGGGCGATCATCAAACGTCGCTTCATGCCGCCGGACAGCGAACGCGAAGGCACGTCGCGCTTGTCCCACAGGCCCAATTGGGTGAGGTACTGCTCGGCGCGCTCCTTGGCGATTTTCGCCGGGATGCCGTAGTAGCCCGCCTGGGTCACGACGATGTCGAAAGTCTTTTCGAACTGGTTGAAGTTGAATTCCTGGGGCACCACACCGATGCAACGCTTGAGCGCCGCCGGGGACTGGTCCAGGTCATTACCGAAAATATTCACCGTGCCGCTGGTTTTGTTGACCAGGGTCGACAAGATGCCGATGGTGGTGGATTTGCCGGCACCGTTGGGGCCGAGCAAGGCGAAGAAGTCACCCTCAGCAACGTCCAGATCGATACCACTCAGGGCCTGGAAACCGTTGCCGTAGGTTTTGGTTAGCTGCCGGATGGACAGAGCGGAACTCATATCGGATTACGCACCAGAGAAGGGAATAGAAAGAGTAGATGAGGGCGCACCGCCCTTAGTTCAACGACAGCGCAGGACAGGCATGGTGCTTGGCCGCGCCGCACAAGTACAGTCACCCGTATTAATAGTAGGTATTAAGTCAACGCGGTCATGACGGCTTTTCGGTAGGCCGGGCGTTGCTGCAAACGCTGGTACCACGCCTCCAGATGCGGCATGGCCGGCCGTTCGATGGGCATTTCAAACCACGCGTAGATAAAGCTGCCCAGGGGAATATCGCCCATGCCGATGGCGTCGCCGGACAGGTAGGGTTGTTCGGCCAGCGCCTTGTCCACCATACCGAGCGCGTCAATGCAGGCGTTGCGCCCGGCATTGATGGCATCCCAGTTCCGTTGCTCCGCTGGGGTGCGCACGATGCCCCAGAACACTGCTTTGAATGGCTCGGCGAGGGTCGAGGTGGTCCAGTCCATCCACTTTTCCGCGTTGGCGCGGGCCTTGAGGTCGGTCGGATACCAGCTCGCCCCGTGCTTGGCGCACAGGTAGCGCACGATGGTATTGGATTCCCACAACACGAAGTCGCCGTCTTCGATCATCGGCACCCGACCATTGGGGTTCAACGCACGGTACTGCGGCGTGTCGACCACCCCAAAAGCACCGCCCGCATCGATGGCCTCATAGTCCAGGCCGAGCTCCTCGGCGCACCACAGTGCCTTCCTGACATTCGATGAATTTTTACGACCCCAGATTTTCAGCATGACCGCGCCTTAGTGGTTGGGTGGACGCAGCAGCATACGCCGGTTCACGAGCGGCTTAAATCCGTCTGCAAGTCGCCGAGCAAGGGAGGCAGCCCATCGTCAAACAGGTGCGGGTAACATTTCTGCAGGTGGGAAAAGAAAAAAGCCTCCGGCACATCGGTAAATTGCCCATGGTCCACCACGTATTCCATCGAGCGCTGGCCTTGGCGATTGAAGGGGTGGAAAACGCTATCGTTGATACCGTCGAACGCCAAGGGCGGCACATCGAAAAGTTCACACAGCTGGGCATTGAACGCCGGCGTGGCCTTGACCCAGCGACCGTGCAGATACAGTTCGGTGTACCCATGCATGGCGAACACATCACTCTTGAGCAATGCGATCAGGCGTGGGGTCGACAGGTGGTTGCGCACGTCCGCCAGGCCGATGCGCGCGGGGATGCCGCAATGCCGGGCGCAGGCGGCGAGCAAAGTGGCCTTGGGCACGCAGTAACTCTCACGGCTGGCCAGGGCGAAACTGGCACTGAGGGTGCGCGGATCGCGACTGAAGGTGTAGGGGTTATAGCGAATCGCCTCACGCACGGCATAGTAAAGACTGACCGCCTGGTCACTTAAATCCGCGCTGGTTCCGCGATGTTTTACCGCGAACTCCACCACCGCAGGGTGGTCACTATCGATGAAGCGGCTGGGACTCAAGTACGCATTCATGATGTTTCATCTCCGTGGCAAGCCTGGAGTTTAACCACAGGCTCACACCACGGATAACGACGATTCGGCCAAATGTCGGCGCCCGCTGCAGGGGGCTGTCAGCACAACTGGTTACACCCTGACCACCGCGTTTTCTCGGATGCCGACTAAGCTCCTTGGTGGTTTCGCCCTTGGTTTCACGGAGGATTGAATATGCTGTTGTTGTGGATACTGGTTCTGGTGGTCGGCATTGCCTACCTGGCACACCGCCGCACCGCGCCCCTGCCCGCCCTGGGAGTGGTCGCCGTTTACCTGTTGGCGATGGGCGCCTGGAGCCACGCACCGGGCTGGTTGTTGGTGATCCTTTGGGTGCTGCTGGCCGTCGTCGCGGCGCCGCTGCTGCTGCCGGACCTGCGTCGCCAATATTTCACCAAGCCGCTGTTCAGCTGGTTCCAGAAAGTCCTGCCGCCGATGTCCGAAACCGAGCGCGACGCCATTGACGCCGGTACGGTGTGGTGGGACGGCGAACTGTTCAGCGGGCGTCCCGACTGGGACAAATTGCTCGCCTACCCCAAGGTGCAGTTGACTGAAGAAGAACAAGCCTTCATCGACGGCCCCACCGAAGAACTCTGTGCGATGGTCAGCGACTGGGAAATCGGCCAGGCCATGGACCTGCCTCCAGCCGCCTGGGAGCACATCAAGACCCACGGTTTCTTCGCCCTGATCATTCCCAAGGAATACGGTGGCAAGGGCTTTTCGGCCTACGCCCACTCACAGGTTGCGATGAAGCTCGCAACCCGCAGCGGTGACCTGGCTTCCACCGTAATGGTGCCCAACTCCCTCGGCCCAGCCGAATTGCTGCTGCATTACGGCACCGACGAACAACGCAACCACTACCTGCCGCGCCTGGCGCGTGGCGACGATATCCCCTGCTTCGCCCTGACAGGTCCGCTGGCCGGTTCCGACGCCGGCGCCATGCCCGATACCGGCGTGATCTGCAAAGGTGAATGGCAAGGCCAGGAAACCATCGGTCTGCGTTTGAACTGGGAAAAACGCTACATCACCCTTGGCCCGGTCGCGACCCTGCTGGGGCTGGCGTTCAAGGCCTACGACCCCGACCACCTGTTGGGCGAGGAAGAAGACCTGGGTATCAGCCTGGCCTTGATTCCCACCGACACCCCCGGTGTTGAAATCGGCCGTCGCCATCTGCCTTTGGGCGCGGCCTTTATGAATGGCCCCAACTCCGGCAAGGACGTCTTTATCCCCCTGAGCTACCTGATCGGCGGCCAGGAAATGCTCGGCAAGGGCTGGATGATGCTGATGAACTGCCTGTCGGTAGGCCGTTCGATTTCCCTGCCGGCGGTGGGCACCGGCGCCGCGAAGTTCACCAGCCTGGTGACCGGCCAGTACGCCCAGGTACGTGAACAGTTCAACGTGCCGCTATCGGCCTTCGAAGGCATCCAGGAAGCCCTGGCCCGTATCGGCGGTAACGCCTGGCTGATGGACAGCGCGCGGATGCTCACCGCCAATGCCGTCGACCAGGGCGAAAAACCTTCGGTGCTGTCGGCGATTCTCAAGTACCACCTCACCGAGCGGGGCCGCGAATGTATCGGCCACGCCATGGACGTGCATGGCGGCAAGGGCATCATCATGGGCCCGAACAACTACCTGGGCCGCAGTTGGCAAGGCGCGCCGATCTTCATCACCGTGGAAGGCGCGAACATCCTGTCGCGCAACCTGATGATCTTTGGCCAGGGTGCAATCCGTTGCCATCCCTTCGTGCTCAAGGAAATGGCGCTGGCCGGGCGTGAAGATAAGGACCAGGCACTCAAGGAATTCGACAGCCTGCTGATGCAGCACATCGGCTTCGCTGTCAGTAATGCTGCCAGCACGCTGGTGCTGAACCTGGGCATCGGCCACTTTGAGAAAGCGCCGGGCAACCGCCTGAGCCAGGGCTACTTCCGTGCATTGAACCGCCAGGCAGCGGCGTTTGCGCTGCTCGCCGACCTGAGCATGATGTTGCTGGGCGGCGAATTGAAACGTCGCGAACGCCTCTCGGCGCGTCTGGGGGATGTACTGAGCCACATGTACCTGGCATCGGCGGCACTCAAGCGCTACCACGACCTGGATTCGCCGGATCACTTGGAACCCTTGTTCGTCTGGGCCATGGAGGAAAGCCTCGGTGAGTCGGAGCGTGCATTGGATGAACTGCTGAGCAACTTCCCGAACAAGGTGCTTGGCTGCCTGATGCGGGTAATCGTATTCCCGTTTGGGCGTCGCCATACTGGTCCGTCGGATGCGCTGGATGCCGAAGTGGCCGCAGTGATCGGTCGTGCGAAAGGCGACCCGACCCTGGAAGAATTGCTGGCCGGCTGCTATCGCCCGCAATCGGCGGAAGATCCGGTGGGCGCCCTGCAACATGCCTACGATCTGCTGAACGCCAGCCACCCGCTGCAAAAGAAACTGCACACCGCGCTCAAAAGCGGCCAGCTCAAACCGGCTGCCGGCGAGCACGCCATCGACGCGGCACTCAACGCCGGCGTGTTGCAGGCGGCTGAAGCGCAGACACTGCGCGACGCCGAAGCTGCACGCCGCAAGGTGATCGACGTGGATGATTTCAGCAAGGAAGAACTGGCCCAGGCTGAGGGCAAAGTCCGCTGATACGAGCGGTCATATAATTACGGGCGCGTGAGCTATATACTCTCGCGCCCGTTTTTGCTTTGAGGACTTATCTCGTGTCCAACGTCGTTGCCGATCATCTCGTCTTGCTCGACCACCTGCGCAGCATCCTGGTAGCCGTCGGCGAAGCCGAACAGGTGCCCGAGGAAAGTCACGCCCTGTTCCTGGAGCGCTTCGACGAACTGCGCGCCCTGTTGCCCATCGACCCAATCGAAAGCCAGTACCTGGGCCAAGACCTGATGAGTCAGGTCATCCTGCGGTACCCGCAAATTGCCCACCTTGTACCGCGCGATCTGCTGTGGTTCTTTGGCGGCGACTGCCTGCACTTCATGCCCGATGAAGAACTGGACCTGTACCAGGCCCTGGAAGAACGTCGCTACGAAGCCGAACAGAACGACGAACCGTTCGACTGGAACCAAGAAAAGCAGCTGCTGGCCATGCCGGACGACCAGAGCAAGCACTGATCTGCCAGGAGCGAGCCTGCTCGCTCCTAACGTTTTCTCAGCGTCGGCTCCTTGGCCATGCACGCCACCAGGTAATCGATAAATACCCGTAGCTTCGGCGGCAAATAGCGTGTCGGCGAATGCAGCAGCCACGCCTCGCCGTGGTACGACGCAATAAAGTCCCAAGCCGGCAACACCTGCACCAAGCGCCCCTCCTCCAAGGCATGGCGCGCCGTGAAATACGGCAGGCTGCCAATACCCACATGCTGCAACACCGCATCCAGACGCACGCCGGTATGGTTCGCGGCATAACGCCCGCGTACCGCGACGGTCACGGCCTTGGTGCCCTGACGAAACTTCCAGCGTGAATCCGCCGGTGTCTCGCCAAGATAAATGCAGCTGTGCGCCGCCAGATCATGGGGATGGCCCGGCGTACCGTGCTCGGCCAGGTACTGCGGTGTCGCACAGAGCAAATGTTCGATCGGCAACAACTGCCGGCCCACCAGCCCCGGCGGCGGGCTGTCGGTGATGCGGATACTCAGGTCGACGTTGTCGTCGATCAGGTCCACATGGCGATCCTCAAGGATCAGCTGCACATCCACCTGGGGATAGCGTCGCAGGAATTCCGGCATGTGCGGATGTACGACAAACCGCCCCACCGCCTTGGGCACGCTGACCCGCACCAGCCCCTCGGCTTCATGGGTGAACTGGCCACTGATCTCCATCACCGAACGCGCCGCGTTGACCATTTCCTGGCAGCGCTTGAACACCTCTTCACCGCCCTCGCTAAGGCGCAGTTTGCGCGTGGTGCGTTGCAGCAAGCGGGTCGCCAGCGCCCGCTCAAGACGCGAAATACTGCGACTCACCGCCGAAGGCGAAACGCTCAGTTGGCGCGCCGCTTCGGAAGAGCTGCCGGCCTCTACCACTTTGACGAACATCGCCATTTCCCCCAACAGGGGCAACGGAAGATTAATGCTCATGACGCACAGGTCCATTGATAATTGAACGGATTATCACCCATTCGAGCAGTATTTATACTGCCCGTAGAACCCTGATGCGGATGCAGATGATGACCGAACGCCTGTTTTTTACCCACGACCACCTGACCGCCGAGCTTGAAGTGCTGAGTTGCACGCCCCACGACGATCACTTCGCGGTAATCCTGCAATCGACCCTCTTCCACCCTCAAGGCGGCGGGCAGCCGTTCGACACCGGCTGGCTGGGCGAAAGCCAGGTGCTGCGTGTCACCCAGGAGGCCGACCGCGTGGTGCATTATGTCGACCGCCCTGTAGAACCCGGTCCGATCACCGCAAGGGTCGATGAACAGCGCCGCGCCCTGCACACGCGCCTGCATTCGGCCGGTCACTTGATCGGCAACGTCGGCGAAACCCTCGGCTGGATGCCGATCAAAGCCCACCACTGGCCGGGCGAAGCCAAAGTGACGTTTATCCGAGGCGAAGCGGCGCAAGCCATGCAGGCCGAGGCGATTCAACAGCAGCTCAACGAATGGATCGCCGCCGACTATCCCCGTCATATGGCCGTGGACAACGGCACTCGCGAAGTCGGCTTCGGCGAACTGCCCGCCTACGCCTGCGGCGGTACGCATGTGCAGACATTGAGCGAATTGGGCCAAGTCACCATCCAGGCCCTGTCCGAGAAAAAGGGCGCGCTGTCGGTGCGCTATACCCTGGATTGAAGCGTGTGTTGAGCGTTCACCCATTACGCCCTCAAATCGCGACCGCCCCTGCCCTCCCCGGCTCCACCGCGAACGATTTGAGGGTCGACACCGTCGCCGCAGGGTCCTGCGGGTCGCTGATGACACGCAGGTGCGTAAGCATCTGCCGCTCCTGCATCTCCACCGAAACGTAGCCGCGCTGGCGGCTGTCGAAAAACTTCACATGGGGGTTCATGGGCAGGATTTTGCTGAACGCCTCGAACGGCGGCCCATCGGACGTCACCGAGGTACCGACGAATTCGGTGGCGATCACCGGCGAATCCGGGTCATTGCCATCGACGTGTAGGTCGTTGGCCCAAAACGAGTGGATATCACCGCCCCAGAACACCGGGTTGTTCACCCGGTTGCGCTGAATAGACGCCAGCATCCTTGAACGATTGGCCATGTAGCCATCCCAACCGTCGGTCCAGCGGCCCGGCTTGTGGTTGGTCAGGTCCCGTTGCACCAGCGGCGCCACCAATAAGTCTTGAGCGATCACATTCCACTGCGCCCTGGAGTGGGCAAAGCCCTGATCCAGCCAAGCCTCTTGCTGCCACCCCAGCATCGTGCGGCCAGGATCGCGCAACTCGCTGCACGGGTTAGTCACCACATGCCCCTGATGACTGCCATTGGCCAAAACGCAGGGTTGCTCGGAGCGGTATTGTCGTCCATCGAGTACATGAAAACGGGCGAGTCGTCCGTAGTCCAGGCGCCGGTAAATGCGCATATCGGCGCCTTTGGGCTGGCTGCTGGCGCGCAGCGGCATATGTTCGTAATACGCCTGATAAGCCGCCGCCCTCTGCTGGAGAAATGGCGCCATCGGGGTTCTCGGGTCCTGGGACCAACGGTTGGCGTAGTCGTTCTGCACTTCGTGGTCGTCCCAGGTCGCCACGCTGGGGGCGGCAGCGTGCAGGGCCTGCAAATCCGGATCGGTTTTATACAGTGCATAGCGGTTGCGGTAATCGCTGAGGCTCACCGCGTTGCCACTGCCATGGGCGCGAAATACCTTGCCTGACTCCGGCGCGTAGGAACTGTCGTAGATATAGTCGCCCAGGAAAAACACCAGGTCCGGCTGCTCGGCGGCCAAGTGGCGATACGCACTGAAATAGCCACGCTCCCAATGGGAGCACGAGACAAATCCCACACGCGCCGATGTCATTGCCTGCAACGGCGGCGCCGTACGTGATTGCCCCACCGGGCTCTGCGCGCCCAGCCCTTCAAACTGATACCAATACGGCCGCCCCGCCTGCAGCCCTGCCACCTCCACATGCACCGAATGCGCCCAGCGCTCGCTGGCCATGACCTCCCCCTGGCGCACGATGCGCGTCATCGCCGCATCGCTGGCCACCCGCCAACGCACCGGCACCGCGCGGCTCAAGCCACCGCGCCCGTCTACGGCATTGAACCGCGACGCAAGCCGCGTCCAGATCACAAAGCCATCCGGCAGCGGATCCCCCGAGGCCACCCCGAGGGTGAACGGATAGTCCACCCCGGCACTGCGGGCGAACGGACTGAGGATCGAAAACGTGGTAGCCACCGCCAGCCCGGCCAGCACCCGACGTCGCCCCTGATCGACCGGGCCGTTCATACGCGGTGCTCCCACTCAGAACGCAGGGCGGCGAACACCAGCATGTCTTCATGCACACCGTTCTTAAGAAACGCCCCGCGCAGACACCCCTCGTAGTGCAGACCGATTTTTTCCATGACCCGCGCCGATTCTTTATTACGGCTGAAGCACTGACTGCCCACGCGGTGCAGCCCCAACGCCTCAAACCCATAGGCCATCAAGGCAGTGGCGGCCTCAGCCGCAAACCCTTGGTTGCGCTCAGACGCCGCCACCCAGCCGCCCAAGTGCCCATACCTGTGCGCCGCGTTGATGCGCAGACTGACGACGCCGATCAATTCATCATCGTCGCGCCGGTGCATACCCAGGCTCAGCAACCCCGTGGCGCGAAACTTTTCCTGCATCCCCTCGATAAAATCCTGCGCGGTTTGCAGCGTGTAGGGCGACGGAATGCTGGCCGTGTTATCGGCGATCTTCGGCCCGTTGGCCAGGGCGCATAACCGCTCGGCCTGGTGCGGTTCCAGTGCGTGCAGCAGCAGGCGCGGGGTCGACAGATACGGCAATTGGCAACTCATTCCTAAGGGCCCTCAATGTAAATTTTTTGAGAATGCGCGCCTTGGATTTCAATTCTGTTACGCCGGAAAAATGACCCTAGAGTCTTCTGTAAGACCCGTCCTAGAGCCCTAAAAACGTCAACTAAAGTTAACCAATCGGTCATTTTTGCTTGTTAGCGTGTCGCCCCTAATTCAATAACGGGGTAAGGGAATGAGAACCTGGGACGAACCGAAAAAACGCAAGGCGCACATCGAATTGATCCCGATGATCGACGTGATGATGTTCCTTCTGGTGTTTTTCGTACTCGTGAGCCTGAACGTGATTCCGGCCCTCGGCATGAAGACGCAACTGCCCAGCGCCAGCAGCTCGCAGCAGCTCAAGCCGCAGAACAAATTCATCCTGACCCTGGGCGTGGAAGGCCAGTTGCAACTCGACGGCAAGGACCTCACCGTCGACGCCCTGGTACCGGCGCTCAAAGCCGCAGAGAAGCCCGATACCAAGTCGACGATCATCGTCAACAGCGACAAGGGCGTGGAGGTTTCGCGCCTGGTGGAAGTGATGGACACCCTGCGCCTGGGTGGCTTCACCTCCGTGTCCATTGCCACGCGTAAGTCCTGACCATGTACGTTCTGTTTCGTGTGCGCCAACTGCTGGGCAGTGTCCCGGCCGTGATCGCCCTGGTGCTGATTGCCATGGGGATCCAGTCCCAGACATTGAAGGTCGAGCCGGTGTATGACGAGTCGGCGGTCGAGCTGGCCCTGGTCGATCCGGAGCCAGAGCCGCCAGTCATCCCGGAACCGGTGGTTGAGCCGCCACCACCGGTGATCGAGGAAGCCGACGCCGAGCCGGCGCCGCCGCCTCCACCGCCTAAACCGTTGCCAAAACCCGAACCCAAGCCCAAGCCCAAACCGCTGCCCAAACCGGTAGTGGCGAAAGCCGCGCCTACTCCGCCCCCGGTTGCCGCCGCCAAACCGGTACCAGCCGTAACCGCCCCAGCGGCACCTGCGCCGGCACCGCCCGCGCCGCCGAAAGTCGACGGCCAAGCCTTGGAGGGTGGCTATCTCAAGGGCCTGCGCAACGAGTTGGACACGTACAAGCAGTATCCCACCGGCCGTCAGGCATCCCTCGAACGCCCGAGCGGCGAGGTGGTGGTTTGGTTGTTGGTGGATCGCCAGGGCCGCGTGCTGGATTCCGGCCTACAGACCCAGGCGTCGAGCATGTTGCTCAACCGGGCCGCCACCAACAGCTTGCGTTGTATCAAGCAAGTCAAGCCGTTCCCCGAGCAAGCCTTCGGGGGCCGCAATGAGCAGCGCTTCACCGCCACCTTTAACTACAGCGTGCAATAAGCACCCGACACCAGGACGACACTGATGAGGTTCACACGGATTCATCTGGCACTCGTTGCCGCGAGCATGGGGCATGGCATGGTCATGGCCGACACCAACGACAGCGATGTCGGCACCATTGGCGTGCAAGGCAAGGCCACGGCGGGTGGCGGCTATATGGTGCAGGAAGAAAGCATCAAGGGCCGCTCCACGGTGACCAAGGAAGCGCTGGATAAACAGACCGCCACCGGCAACGCCGTGGACAAGCTCAAATACACCCCGGGCCTGAACATCTCCAGCGAAGACAACACCGGGCTGTCGGGCTTTCGCTTCACCATGCGCGGCCTCAACTCCGACCAGGTGGGGATGTCGGTGGATGGCATGCCGATCAACGACTCGGGCAACTACGCGCTGTATTCCAACCTGCTGGGCGACCCGGAAAACATCGAGCAGATCTTCGTCACCCAAGGCTCAGCGGAGGCCGACGGCCCGCACATCGGCTCCAGCGGCGGCAACATCGGGATCGTGACCGTTCGCCCAACCAAAGAAACCGGCGCATTCGTCAAACAGATCATGGGCAGCAACGCCACGCGCAAGACCTTCGCGCGGCTAAATACCGGAGAGATCAACGGCCTGAGCAACTGGCTGTCGGCTTCGCATACCGAAGGGGACATGTGGCGTGGTTCCGGCGCCGTGCGCGCGGATAAAGTCGAGTGGAACAGCTTTTTCGACGCCGGCGATGGCAACACCGCCAACCTGATCCTCAAGTACCACGAGCAGGACAACAACAGTTACAGCCAGTTGACCAAGAGCCAGTTCCAACAGAACGGCCGCAAGTTCGACCCCTACCCCGCCACCCCATCGGTGGGCAGCAACGGCAAGGTCAACAGCTATTACGCCCTGGCACAGAACCCGTTCCAGACTTTTACCGGCGTGCTCAACACCCAATTCAAACTGGCCGACAACCTGGCCCTGTCGGTGATCCCGTATTACTACTGGGGCAACGGCAGCGGGGTCGGTTCGTCCAGCTATGCACTCAACCGCGGCTCCAACGTCGGCGGGGTGTTCGACCTGAGCAATTTGCCGACCGCCGCGCAGTACAACGCCGACGGTTCGTCCACCACCGGCGTTTACTACCGTCCTTCACGCACGCAGACCTGGCGCCCCGGCATCACCACCAAGCTGAACTGGGACCTGGAAGAGCACAGCCTGCAATTCGGTTACTGGTATGAGCGCGCACGCCAAAGCCAGACCCAGCCGTTCATTGCCCTGAAAAACAGCGGCAAGCCCAGCGACACCTGGCCGGATGGCGATGCCGTGGTCGATGCCAACGGCAACACCGTACAGGGTCGCGACCGCTTTACCGTGACCCCGGCGCAGAAGGTCTGGGCCCAGGACACCTGGTACATCAACCCGGACTGGACCCTGGTGGCCGGCCTTGCCTACATGAACGTCAAGCGTGACGGCACCAACCACGGCAGCCTCACCGAGCAAGCCGAAAAACGTAACCAGACCTACAACAAACTGCTGCCCAACGCCGGCCTCAAATACCAGTTGGATGAGCGGGACCAGTTGTTCTATAGCCTCTCGCGCAACATGCGCATCCCGCAGAACTACGTGCTGTACGACAAGGGCGCCGGCTCCATCGACGCCAAACCGGAAACCAGCTGGAACCACGAGCTGGGCTGGCGCTACACCGATGACGACATGACCGTGGCCGCCACGCTGTTCTACATGCAGTTCAAGGATCGCCAGGTCTCCTCCAAGGACATCAACGGCGACTTCGCCGATATCAACGCCGGCTCCGTCAACAACAGTGGCCTGGAACTGGAATGGAGCGGCCTGCTGCCCCACCACTTCAACTACTACACCTCCTACACCTACACCAAGGCCGAGCAGCAAGACGACCTCACCGTTTATAACGCCGGCAAAGCCATCCTGTTGCCCACCAGCGGCAAGCAGTTCGCCAACGTGCCGAAGAACATGCTGGCGGCCAACATCGGTTATGACGATGGCCACTACTACGGCACCTTCGGCGGCAAATACACCAGCAAGCTCTACGGCGACCTGACCAACGACGAAGCCATCTCCGGCCGCACCGTATTCAACGCCGGTGCCGGTATCTACCTGCCGGTGGACAAGAAAGTGGTGAAGGACGCGACCCTGCGCCTGAACGTCGACAACCTGTTCGACAAGAAGTACCTGGACGGCGTCTACACCACCAAGACCAACTCCGCCAGCTACAGCGGTTTTCGCGACGGCGACCCGGCGTACATCGTAGGCCTGGAACGTACCGTGACGGTTTCCCTGGAAGCCAATTTCTAACTTGCGAGGTCAGTGAACATGGACATGAATTTGCTCCACGACATCACCTTCTATGTGATGTACGCCGCGATGGCGATTGCCATCTTTATCACCATCGAGCGCGGCATCTACTTCGCCTATGTGCGCCGCCAGGCCCGCGCCCTTAACAAAGTGCTTGGCGCCAATGTGCACAGCGAACGCGACTTGCCTCAGGAGTTGGCCCGTCGCCATAGCCTGCCGTTGGATATGGTCTTGCCAGTACTGGCACAAAAAGCCTCCCACGGCTCGCGCAAAGACCTGGATGACGTAATCGAAACCCAGTACCTGAGCACTCGCGCACCGTTGGCCCGCAGCCTGTGGATCATCGAAACCATCACCACCGCCGCGCCTTTGTTGGGCTTGCTGGGCACCATCCTCGGCATTATCGACACCTTCAAGGCGTTGGCCACGGCGGGGGTGTCGGACCCTGGGCAGATTTCCGGCGGCATCGGTACGGCGTTGTTCGCCACGGGCTTGGGGATTGCCATCGCGCTGTTCTGCGTGGTGTTCCATAACTTCTTCCAAGACAGCCTGGAGCGCATCAACGATCAGTTGAAAATCCTGCTGATCCGCGCCGCCAGCGGCGCGCGCGTGCAGAGCGAAACGCCACACCTGGTGCCGACGCCGTTGCACAGCCGCACCGCATAACCGTTTGCGCGGGCGCGCAATGCGCCCGCTTCTATTTAAAAGAGAGCCTTATGTCCGTCTCCTTGAAAATGCGTATCGCAGGCCTTGCCGGCTTGCTCCTCAGTCCGCTTGCCCAAGCGGATTTTTCAATTCCAGGATTTGAATTGGTACACACCGTACCAGTGGACACTGCCCTCGGCACCGCCGATCTACGTCAGCCGGGCCCGGTCTGGATCGAACTGTTCGACGGGGCGAAAAACACCATTGATATCGGCCAGTTCTACGCGGCCGATCATCCCGGGTCAGTCATGGACAAGGTCATCGACCACCTGGAAGCCGCTGGCAAGCGCGGTGTGAAGATTCGCTTTTTGATGGAAGAAAAAGGCATCAAGTTATCGGAGGGTTCAACCCTGGAACGCTTGCGTGCGATCCCCAATCTGACCTTCCGCGTGATGCCCTACGGGCAAGTCAGCGGCGGCATCATCCACGCCAAATACATGATTGTGGACGCTCGGCAGGCATTTGTCGGCAGCCAGAATTTCGACTGGCGCTCCCTGGAACATATCCATGAAACCGGGTTGCGCATCAGCGATGCCACGGTGGTGGGCCAGGTACAGGCGATTTTCGATCAGGACTGGCAAGCCCAGCAGGCGCTGGCCGAGCACCGACCGGTGCCATTGCCGGCGACCGGCCAGGCGCCTGTACGCACCGGCAATTACCTGGTGGCCAGCCCGCAGCGTTACAACCCGCCGGGGGTGGGCGACTCACAGCTGGAATTGCCCCGCTTGTTGGCGGAAGCGAAAAAAGAAGTCCGCGTGCAATTGCTCGACTACGCACCGCTGTCCTATGGACCGGACAATACGCGCCCCTACTATGCAGTGATCGACAATGCCGTGCGGGCCGCGGCCGCGCGCGGTGTGTCGATCAAGCTGATGGTGTCCAACTGGAACACCGACAAACTGGAACTGCCTTACCTCAAGAGTCTGGCCGTGCTGCCCAATGTGCAGATCAAGATTGTCACCCTGCCCGAGGCCAAACAGGGGTTTATCCCCTACGCGCGGGTAATTCACAGCAAGACCATGGAGATCGATGGTCAGCTCGCGTGGGTGGGCACCAGTAATTGGCTGGGCGGCTATCTGGATAATTCGCGCAACCTGGAGGTGGTGATGCGCAGCGAAACCATGGCCAAGCGTGTCGGGGATTTGCACCGACAGTTGTGGGACGGCCCCTACGCTAGAGCCCTGAACGTGACCGATGAGTATCCAGCGCCCCACCCTGGCCAGCATTGACCCGATACACCTGAGTGGTGGTAGTGTGTAGAAATGTTTCTGACAGTTTGATCAGAAACGTCCTACTCACTACTGGCAAAGGAATGCGACTGTCCATGCACTTTCCACTCAAACAATTAGTAGCTGCGAGCCTATTCGCGGCCAGCCTCACGGCCATTACAACACCGGCCTTCGCCAACATCACCGCCGAGCAAAGCACAGCGATTCTCAAGCAATTTGGTGAAACGCCAGTCAGCGATTTCCGCGGTTTCCTCGCCACCCTGGGCAAGGGCGATCTGGGCAAGACCGCCGATGTGGGCCCGGCGATCAACGCCTTTCTCGACAACAAAACCCTGAGTGCCGAGCAGCAGAACGAAATCAACCGTTTGCTGGGCATTTACACGCGGATCAAATACGGCAAGGCCGCTCTGGAGACGCTGCGGGAACTGGTGGAAATCCCGACCTTCAACGTGGACGGCGTACCGCAGTACCAGAACCCGGAATTCCTCAAGATCGCCGACAAGATCCAGGCCCTGGCCAAAGCTTTCAACCTGAACTTCCGTAACATCGACAACCGCGTGTACGAAATTTCCCTGGAAGGCAGCGGCGATGAAGTGGTCGGCATCCATGCCCACGCCGATGTGGTGCCGGTGACCCCGGAAAATTGGGTGCTGAAGGACGGCACCAAGCTCGACCCGTTCAAAGTCACACTGATCGGCGATCGCATGTACGGCCGCGGCACCGAAGACGACAAAAACGGCATCGTAGTGGCGATATATGCCATGAAGGTGATCAAGGAAGAGAAGCTGCCGCTGGCGCGCCAGTTCAAGCTGCTGGTGGACACCACCGAGGAAACGTCCGGCGACGCCATCCCGTATTACTTCGAACACAACCCGACCCCGCAGTACAACCTGGCACTGGATGGCGGTTACCCGGTGGTGATTGCCGAGAAAGGCTACGGCACGGTCATGGCCACTTTCCCGCGTCGCAAAGGTGAAGGCAGCGGCGCGGAAATCGTGGCGATGACCGGCGGCATGGCCACCAACCAGATTCCATCGGCATCGGTGACCACGTTTGTCACCGATCAGCCGGCCGAACTGGCGGCTAGCCTGCAAAAGGCCGGCGCGGAATATGCCAAGCGCAACGGTGGTGATTTCGAAGTGGCCGCCAAGGTTGAGGGCAAGGATGTGAAACTGACCGTCACCGGCGTGTCGGCACACTCGTCCGAGCCGGAGTCGGGTGTCAACCCGGTGGCGCGCATGCTGGAGTTGATCCACAGCGTCGACGGCAAGATTGCCCTCAAGCACAACCACATCACCGATGCCGCGCGTTATGCGTCGGACAATTGGGGCCTGGATTACCTGGGCGGCAAGTTGGGCGTGGGCTTTGCCGACGAATTTATGGGCCCGCTGACCACCTCGCTGACGTTCGTCGGCCAAGACGACAAAGCCTTCAAGCTGGCGGTGAACCTGCGCGTGCCGAAGGGCAAGTCGCCGGAAACGCTCAAAAAAGAAATCGCCGACAAACTCAGCGCCTGGGACAAAAACAGCAAAGTGGCGGTGGACTTCACCTATTCGATTGCCGAGCCGATGTACCGCAACCCGGAAGGCGAATGGGTCAAAGCGTTGCTGGCGGTCGCCACTGAAAACCTGGGCATGGAACATAAATTCGGCACCTCGGCCGGCGCCACCTCGGTGCATGAACTGCCCAACGGCGTGCAATTCGGCCTGGCTCGCCCGGAAGTGAAGTACACCGGGCATACCGACAATGAGTTCAAGACGGTCGATCAGTTCTTGCTGGACTTGCAGATCGTCACTGAAATGATGGGGCGCGTCGGGCAGTTGCCAAAGCTGTAATAGCAAAAAGCCCGCCGTGTTGGCGGGCTTCTCCAGCTTGATAAAAATCAAGCGCACACAAAAACGCCGATCATCTCTGATCGGCGTTTTCATTGAATATGGAGCGGGAAACGAGACTCGAACTCGCGACCCCGACCTTGGCAAGGTCGTGCTCTACCAACTGAGCTATTCCCGCAAATGGCGTCCCCTAGGGGACTCGAACCCCTGTTACCGCCGTGAAAGGGCGGTGTCCTAGGCCACTAGACGAAGGGGACACGCTACTGAAACACATGGTGTGTATTTCAGTGCCCAGAGGCCTCATCCGAAGACTTGGTCCTGGTTTCACTCAGTGCCGCCCGAGAGCAACACTGCTTAAAAATTGGAGCGGGAAACGAGACTCGAACTCGCGACCCCGACCTTGGCAAGGTCGTGCTCTACCAACTGAGCTATTCCCGCATTGGCGTCCCCTAGGGGACTCGAACCCCTGTTACCGCCGTGAAAGGGCGGTGTCCTAGGCCACTAGACGAAGGGGACACACGTACAACATTCACTCCCTACCGCGTTTCGCTGTGTGCTTTACGCTGTAAGTGGCGCGCATTCTATGGATGGATTGAAAGGTCGTCAACCCCCAAGGATAAATTTATTTAAATCAATGACTTCGCCCCCGTTTTGGGGCCTGCGAGGGCACTTTGCCCCCCCGCACCTTGACGCCTATATTCTGGCGCATGACAAGACGCTATAGTCCACCCTGACGAGTGATGGCAATATGAAGCCATCCATTTCAGCGCTCACCTATATAGATAGCAAGGGAGCCTGAGAAGAAAGAACGACGCGGCATCTGGTCGATCAGACCTATCCGCCTGATGGTCCAGTCACTACACTCTCCTGTAAACCCTATAAAGAGGTCACACCGGTGACACCACTCATGATCACCCTGCTGGTAATAGCCGGGATCGCAATACTGATCGCCATTGGCTACATGAACCATGTGGTGGAAAACAACAAGCTGGAAAAACAGCGCACCGAGATCGAACTCAACGATCGCCTGCGCCGTTGCGGTGAAATCACCGAGACGTTTCCTGGCCAGCTCATGACCCCTGCACTCAAGTTGCTGATGACCCGCCTTGAACTGAACGTCAATCAGCGCCTGTTGAACCTCAATAAGACCAACGCCGCGCTCAAGGCCCGAATTACTGAGCTGAATGCGCTGGTTGGCCAGGGCGAATCGATACCGGTTAACAACCCGCCCGCACCGATCCAGACCGAAGCTAAGGCCAAGGATGTACGCTTCCTCCTCGAAGCCCTGCACGGCCAGGTTACCCGCGCCGCCCAGGATGGTTTCCTGCCGGCCAACGAAGCCAAGCACTGGATCAGGGAAATTCGCCACATTCTGGTGTTGCTGCACATCGAGTTTTTCAACAATCTCGGCCAGCATGCGCTGCAACAAGGCCAGCCGGGCCAGGCGCGCCTGGCTTTCGAGCGTGGCGTGCAGTACCTGCGTAAGCAGCCGGAGCCGGTGCTCTACAGCGCCCAACTGCAAATGCTCGAATCCCAGCTGGCCCGCGCCAACTCCACCGTGCTGACCAACAGCAAGCCGGCCGAAGACGAGGTCAATGAATTGACCGAAGGCTTGAAAGTGGTGGACGCCGACGCCGAGTGGAAAAAGAAAGTCATTTACGACTGATCCCCTCCTCCCTATCTGGCGAACCTTGTTCGCCAGATGCCATCACTTTGCATCTATCCTCCCGCCTACGACTAGCGTAAAAAAGTGCCCCTCACACCGTGAAGAAAGAGGCCTGCTATGCCTGTCGCCGTGATTGATGGACAACCGCTGCATTACATCGACCAGGGCTGCGGCCCGGCTGTCCTGCTGGGCTCGAGTTACCTGTGGGACCGCACTATGTGGGCGCCGCAGGTCGAGGCACTGTCGCAAAAGTACCGCGTGATCGTGCCCGAGCTATGGGGCCACGGCGAATCGGGCCCACTGCCCCCGCGCACCCAATCTCTTGACGACCTGGCGCGCCAGTCCCTGGCCCTGCTGGACCAGTTGGATATCCCCAGCGTAAACCTGGTGGGTCTGTCGGTCGGCGGCATGTGGGGCGCGCGCCTTGCCCTGCTCGCGCCTGAACGCGTTAACAGCCTGGTACTGATGGACACGTACCTGGGCGCCGAGCCCGAGGCCACGCTTCAGTACTATTTCTCACTGTTCAAGATGATTGAAGAAGCCGGCGCTATCCCTGAGCCGCTGCTGGATGTGATCGCACCGATTTTCTTCCGCGCCGAAATTGACCGCGAGTCGGCGTTGTATCAGAACTTTCGCCAGTCCCTGCGAGACTTCCCCCGGGAACGCCTGCTGGACAGCATTGTGCCTCTGGGCCGGCTGATCTTCAGTCGCAAGGATGTGCTCGCGCAGCTGCCGCGCCTGGACCGCGACACCACCTTGGTAATGTGCGGCCAGCAGGACAAGCCTCGGCCACCGGCAGAATCGGCAGAAATGGCCGAGCTGATCGGTTGCAGCCTGATCCCGATTCCGGACGCGGGGCATATCTCTTCGCGGGAAAACCCGGACTTCGTCAATGAAGCCCTGCTGACGTTTCTGGCCAACCACGCTTAATTGCCCGCGCCTTTGGTCGCCGTCAGCGCGGCAATCAGAGGCGGAAGTGCCCCACCATACCCTTGAGTTCGGCGCCCAACTGCGCCAGCTCGATACTCGACGCGGCGTTCTCCTGCATGCTCAACGCCGACTGATCGGCGCTGGCTCGAATACTGGTGACACTGCGGTTGATCTCTTCGGCCACCGAGCTTTGCTCCTCGGCGGCGGCGGCAATCTGCTGATTCATCTGCTGGATCAGCGACACCGCTGACGCAATGCTGCCCAGAGCACTTTCGGTTTCCAGCGCATCGCTGACCGCCAGCTTCACCAGTTCACCACTCTGTTGAATCTGCTGCACCGACGTTTGTGCGGCGCTGCGCAAGGTGCCGACCAGCCGTTCGATCTCTTCGGTCGATTGTTGCGTACGCTTGGCCAACGCTCGCACTTCATCGGCCACGACGGCAAAGCCGCGGCCCTGTTCGCCCGCCCGTGCGGCTTCAATGGCGGCGTTCAGCGCCAGCAGGTTGGTCTGCTCGGCAACACTTTTGATCACGCTCAACACCGTACCGATATGCTGGATTTCCGCACTCAGGCTTTCGATGCTGGCACTGGCGCCTGTGCTGGAGGTGGCCAACAGCTCGATGCGCTGCAAACTCTGACGCACCACCTGCTGGCCGCTGTCGACTTTCTCGTCGGCGGTCTGTGCCGCCTGCGCCGCTTCTTCGGCGTTGCGCGCCACATCGTGCACAGTGGCGGTCATCTGGTTCATGGCGGTGGCCACCTGCTCGGTCTCTTCCTTCTGGCTGCTCACCTCGACATTGGTCTGCTCGGTCACGCTGGACAGCGAATGCGCGGAGCTGGCCAATTGCTCGATACCGGCCTGCAACCCGCTGACCATATGGCTTAAACCATTACCCATCTGCTGCATGGCCTGCATCAACTGGCCGATTTCATCGCGCCGGTTGACCTCCATCCGACCGCTTAAATCGCCATCGGCAATCCGCTGAGCCACGGAGATCACACTGCGCAGGGGCGCAACGATCAAGCGGGTAATCACCCAAGATGCAATCAAGCCCACCAGCAGGGCCAGTGCCGACGAGCCGATTATCAGCAACGCGCTTTTCTTCAATTGCGCCTGCATCGACTGATCTTCGGCGTTATAGGCCTGGTTGACCCGACTGACCACCTGCTCCGCTCGATCATGCAATTGTGTGTAAACCAGTTTTTCCTGAGCCAGCAGGTCCGTGTATTCGCCGAGTTTTTCGCCGAAGGCGGCAATATGTCCCGACACCTCGCCAAGTACGGTCTGGTAGCCCGCATCCTTGACTGAGGTTTTCAACTGCTCGACCTGCGCCAGGGCCTGTTCGGCCTGCTCGATCTTGCCTTGCTCGATATTGTCTTCGTCTACCTTACGGCTCTGATTCAGACGCACATGGGCTTCGTTCATGGCTTGCAGCATCAAGCGCGACACCTGGCTAACCTGACCGGCCTGCTCGATAAACTCGGCGCCCTCCTTGCCCTGGCTTTCCTTGAGCCCATAGGCACCGTCGTCCGCCAGACCGGCCTGCAACACATCAAGGTTGTTGGCCACGCTGGACACTGACCAACTGGCCATTTCCAGGGCCAGGTCCTTGGTCTGGGTCAGTTCGACAAACTCATCGAAAGCCTTGCGATAGGCGGCAAGGGCCTGCTCGACATCGGTCATGGCTGGCACATTGGCAGCGGATTGGGTTTTGAGGCTGGCCGCCTCAGCGGCCAGGGCATCGACGGCCTCATGCAGCGCGTCGACCGCCTTGGGGTCGGCGTGCAAAGCGTAGTCCTGTTCGATCAAGCGCACCTTGAGCAAACCGCTGTTGAGCGAGGACATGGCCTTGAGCCCTTCGAACCGTTGCCCGACGGTTTGCAGGGACCATACGCCGATGGCCGCCACTACCGCTGTCAACAGCAGCACCAGGGTGAAACCCAAGCCCAGTTTTTTCGCCATACCCAGGTTGGCGAAACGTCGTTGCACGGCCGAAATCATTGCACTTGATCCTCTTGCAATGGCAGATGCCATCAAGCCCGGTAGACAAGCAGCAGATTGGCAACGACAGGGGCCTCAACACAAGACACTGACGCCGGAATAATGGCAAAAAGCTACACGCCCGTCGTTTTCAGAATGGTCGAGGTCGATCTAGCGGGCCCCACGGCACGCATCAGCGCCAGAGCCCGTTGGTCTGAAGCATAGGCTACATTGATGCGCAGCCACTCACTGTATTCGCCGGTTGGGTTGAAAAGTGAGCCCGGCGAGAGCAAAACACCGAGCCGGCGGGCAAACGCCTGCACCCGCGAGAAGGCATTCGCCCCCGGTCGCGCCCATAGGAACATGCCGCCGGCGGGCACGGTAAACACCTCCCACTCTTCGTCTTCCAGCACCTGTAAGGTAGCGGCCATCTCGGTGCTCAGCCGCTTGCGCAAGCGCTGCACCCATTTGCGATAGGTACCGTTGGCCAGCAGCGTGCTGACCACCGCTTCGGCAAACCGCGAGGTGCCGAAACCGGTAGAGGTCTTGAGGATGGCCAGCCGGGCGATAAGACTTGCCTCCGCGCTGAGGTAGCCAACGCGCAAAGCACTGCTCAAGGTCTTGGAAAAACTGGCGACGTAAATCACCCGCCCTTCATGGGGCAACGCCGCGAGCCGGGTGCAGGTGGCGTGCTGCAGGTCGCCGTAGACATCCTCCTCAATGATCAGGAAGTCATCGCGACGGGCCAGTTCCAGTAGCCGCTCGGCCACGACACGGCACAGGCTGGAGCCAGTCGGGTTGTGATAAAGGCTGTGAGTGAACAAGCATTTTGGACGATGGCGCTGCAACAATGCTTCGAGCGCCGGGATGTCCGGCCCGCCCGGTGTGCGCGGCACTTCCAGCAGGTGCACACCATGGAACGCCAGCTGCCGGTAAAGATTGCCGTATCCCGGAGTTTCCACCACCACGCAGTCACCGGCGCGCAGTAACACACGGATCAGCAAATCCACGGCATGACTGGCGCCACCGGTGGTGAGAATGCAATCAAGACGAGTGTCGATATGAAGGTGCGTCAGGCGCTTAAGCAGTTGTTCACGCAACACGGGCAAGCCCAATGGCGTGCTGTAATTGAACAGCCCGGCGGTGTCGGTACGGCTGACTTCGCGAATCGCGTAACTGATGTCATCGCTTTCATGCCAGGCCTCCGGCAGCCAGCCGCAGCCTAGCTTCAACTCGCCCAGGGGGCTATCGGCAAAATCGCCCCAGTCGCGCTCGGCGCCTTCATACCATTGGCACTCATGGGCCACAGGCGGCTCGGCCACCATAAAGCCGGCGCCGTGCCTGTGGGCCAGCAATCCTTGGGCGACCATGCGCTCTAAAGCTTCGATCACGCTGGACTGACTAAGCAGGTTATCGAGGGCCAACCGCCGCACGGACGGCAAGCGAGTGCCGGGGCTCACCTCGTTCTTGCGAATCCATTGCGTCACTGCACTGACGATTTGCTGCACCACCGGTACAAGGGCTTGTCGATCGATCCCTAAATCCATGCGCCACTCACTTCAACTGTTTGTTTTCAACCCAACGAGTTAAGCACAGAAGCGCGTAATGACCGGTCGCCAAGATTTATTAAAGTATTGATTTTATTGAGTTATTTACCTTGTGATACATATTCGATCGCGGCGTTTAGCCAGCTCCGGAAACGCCCCACATCCCTCCCAGACCTTTTCGAATGGGGCGTCACACCGCGTCCTAAATCGCTGTTGCGCCACCGTCCACCGCTAATGCCTGGCCGGTGGTGAACGCCGCGCCATCGCTGCACAGGTACAGCACCGCGCTGGCGATTTCCTCGACCTTGCCGATACGCCCCACCGGGTGCATGGCGGCGGCGAAATCGGCCTTGCGCGGGTCGGCTTCATAGGCGCGCCGGAACATATCGGTGTCGATCACCGCCGGGCATACGGCATTGACGCGGATTTTCTTTTTCGCATATTCGATGGCCGCCGACTTGGTGAGGCCGATCACCGCATGCTTGGACGCGGCATATATGCTCATCTTCGGCGCCGCCCCCAGGCCCGCCACCGAAGCGGTGTTGACGATGGCACCGCCGCCCTGGGCCAGCAGCAGCGGCAACTGGTGCTTCATGCACAGCCACACGCCTTTGACATTGACGCCCATGATGGCATCGAACTCGTCCAGGCTGCCGTCGGCAAGTTTGCCCTTTTCGATCTCGATACCGGCGTTATTGAAGGCGTAGTCCAGACGCCCATACGCCGCCAGGGTCTGCGCCATCAATTGCTGCACCTCGGCTTCCTGAGTCACGTCGCAGCGCACGAACAACGCCTCGCCACCGGCCTGACGGATCAGCGTCACCGTCCCTTCGCCGCCGGCCACATCCAGGTCGGCCACCACCACTTTCAAACCTTCGGCGGCGAACGCCAGGGCAGTAGCGCGGCCGATACCCGCAGCGGCGCCGGTGACCAGGGCGACCTGGCCGGAAAACGTCATGCTCATGGAGGGATGTCCTATGGAGGAAATATACGTGGCTGGAGTCTAGCCAAGGTCATGATGCGCACGTCAGCACTATCAAAAGGCCGGTTGGCGCTGCATGAGCGGCAGTGATAAGGCGACTGGGCCTACCATCAGCGCGGCCTATCGACGAGCATTCGCACCTCTCGCCGACCTTGCTCCCAGGCCCGCCAGGGTCTATCACTGAGCATTCATTTCTAACGAGTCCCTGCCATGACCGCCCAGACCAATCGCCAATTCCTGCTCGCCAAACGCCCGGTCGGCGCCGCTACGCGGGATACTTTCACGTACCAGCAAGTCCCAGTGGGCACCCCCAAGGACGGTGAAGTACTGGTGCGTAACGAATACCTGTCCCTCGACCCGGCCATGCGCGGCTGGATGAATGAGGGCAAGTCCTACATCCCACCGGTCGGCATCGGCGAAGTAATGCGCGCGCTGGGCGTAGGCAAAGTGATTGCGTCCAACAACCCCAAGTTTGCCGTCGGCGATTACGTGAACGGCGCCCTGGGGGTGCAGGATTATTTCCTCGGCGAGCCCCGGGGTTTCTATAAGGTCGACCCAACGTTGGCACCATTGCCGCGCTATCTGTCCGCCCTGGGCATGACCGGCATGACCGCCTACTTCGCCTTGTTGGAGACTGGCGCGCCGAAGGCCGGTGAGACGGTGGTGATCTCCGGTGCCGCCGGCGCCGTGGGCAGCATTGCCGGTCAGATCGCCAAGCTCAAAGGCTGCCGCGTGGTGGGCATTGCCGGCGGAGCCGACAAATGTGCATTCCTGGTGGATGAGCTGGGCTTCGATGCGGCCATCGATTACAAGAACGAAGACGTACCCGCCGCCCTCAAGCGCGAATGCCCCAAAGGGGTGGATGTGTATTTCGATAACGTTGGCGGCGATATTCTCGACGCGGTGCTCAGCCGCCTGGCCCTCAAGGCTCGGGTCGTGATTTGCGGCGCAATCAGCCAGTACAACAACAAGGAAGCGGTCAAAGGCCCGGCCAATTACCTGTCACTGTTGGTCAATCGCGCACGGATGGAAGGCTTCGTGGTCATGGATCATGCCGCGAACTTCGCCGCCGCCGGGCAGGAAATGGCCGGCTGGATGGCGCAAGGTAAGCTCAAGAGCAAGGAAGATATCGTCGAGGGGCTGGAGACGTTCCCGGAAACCCTGATGAAACTGTTCAACGGCGAGAACTTTGGCAAGTTGGTGTTGAAGGTCTAAGCGCACTGGCCAAAAAAAACGCCTGCATCCCGTCGGTTCAGGGTGCAGGCGTTCTCGTCAGTGGCTCGCGCTTGACGTGATCAGGCGATCTCGGCAACCACTGCCGCCAGCGCCTTGGCCGGATCCGCCGCTTGGCTGATCGGACGGCCGATCACCAGGTAGTCGGAGCCGGCGTCCAGTGCCTGGCGCGGGGTCAGGATGCGGCGCTGGTCGTCCTGAGCACTGCCCGCCGGGCGAATGCCGGGGGTGACCAGTTGCAGCGACGGGTGCGCGGCCTTCAGCGCCTGGGCCTCCAGGGCCGAGCACACCAGACCGTCGAGGCCGGCTTTCTGCGCCAGGGCCGCCAGGCGCAGTACCTGCTCCTGAGGCTCGATATCCAGGCCGATCGCGGCCAGGTCTTCGCGCTCCATGCTGGTCAGCACGGTCACACCGATCAACAGCGGCTTGGGGCCGCTACGCTGTTCCAGCACTTCACGGCAAGCGCTCATCATGCGCAGGCCGCCGGAGCAATGCACGTTGACCATCCACACGCCCATTTCCGCAGCCGCCTTGACAGCCATGGCGGTGGTGTTGGGGATATCGTGGAATTTCAGGTCGAGGAACACCTCGAAGCCTTTGTCACGCAGGGTGCCGACGATGTCCGCGGCGCAGCTGGTGAACAGTTCCTTGCCGACCTTGACCCGGCAGAGGCTTGGGTCCAACTGGTCAGCCAGCTTCAGTGCGGCGTCACGGGTGGGGTAATCCAGGGCGACGATGATAGGAGTCTGGCAGGCGGACATTGGAATGGGCTCTCAGGCAAGTCGAAATCGGCGCGGATTGTAGCGCAAGCGACGCCGTTGCGGGATCCGATGATCGGTAAATACTGACCAAGCGTGCGCAGGCCGGCATTTCGCGCATATATTTCAAATCCGATACATTCACGACACGCCCCCAACACGCCCCGCCGCTAGCCTCGCTCGCACGACCCACCGACCAGCACTACCAGCCATGGGGCTGGGCGCCTATGCTGACCGCAATCACCTGGCAGATGACCGCACTATGCAAACTCCTTGCGCCCCTGTGAACGACGAGCAAAAAGACCCGGCCAGCGCCGACGATAAGCGCTGGACGACCCGCGCACTGGTGGTCGACGACGATGTGCCGATCCGCGAACTGCTGATCGACTACCTGGCCCGCTTCAGTATTCTGGCCACCGGTGTCAACGATGGCGCCGAGATGCGCCAGGCCATGCACGCCGAGACTTTCGACGTGGTGGTGCTCGACCTGATGTTGCCGGGCGAGGATGGCCTGTCGCTGTGCCGCTGGCTGCGGGCCGAGTCGGATATTCCGATCCTGATGCTCACCGCGCGCTGCGAACCCACCGACCGCATCATCGGCCTGGAACTGGGGGCCGATGACTACATGTCCAAACCCTTCGAGCCCCGCGAGCTGGTGGCGCGCATCCAGACCATCCTGCGCCGCGTGCGCGACGATCGCAGCGAGCAGCGCGCCAATATCCGCTTCGACACCTGGCGCCTGAACAGCGTGCTGCGCCAGCTGGTGGCCGACGACGGCCTGGTGGTGCCGCTGTCCAATGCCGAATTTCGCCTGCTTTGGGTATTTATCGAACGCCCGCGCCGGGTGCTGAGCCGCGAGCAATTGCTGGATGCCGCGCGCGGGCGTTCCATCGAAGCGTTCGATCGCAGCATCGACCTGCTGGTCTCGCGCCTGCGGCAAAAACTCGGGGATGACCCCAAGGCACCGCAGTTGATCAAGACCGTGCGCGGCGAAGGCTACCTGTTCGACGCACGGGACATCGGCTGATGCGCGGCACCTTCAACACGCTGTTTGGGCGGCTGTTCGGCGTGTTGCTGGTGGCCATTGTGCTGGCCCATGGGCTGGCGTTTTTCTGGTTTCACCACTACGGCCCGCCCCCGCCGCCGCCCGAGGAGACCTTTATCGAGCAGTCGGACGGCACGATGAAACCCTTGCCCAAGCATCAGCGACCCTGGTTCGGCGGCCCGGTGGTGCCCCTGACGTTTCAATTTATTTCGCTGATCATTGCCGCCTGGTATGGCGCCAAGCTGCTCAGCCGGCCGATACAGCGTCTGAGCGAAGCCGCCGAACGCTTGAGCCTGGACCTCGACAGCCCGCCGCTCAACGAATCCGGCCCGCTGGAAGCGCAACAGGCCGCATCGACCTTCAACCTGATGCAACGGCGCATCCGCGAGCAGGTCAGCCAACGCGCACGCATGCTCGGCGCGGTGTCCCATGACCTGCGCACGCCGTTGTCGCGCCTCAAGTTGCGCCTGGAGCAGATCGAAGACACCCGCCTCCAGGGCCAGATGCGCCAGGACCTGGACGACATGATCGGCATGCTGGACGCGACGTTGAGTTACCTGCACGAACAACGCACCAGCGAGACCCGACACTGGCTGGACGTGCAGGCGCTGGTGGAATCCCTGAGCGAAAACGCCCAGGACCAAGGCTGCGACGTGCAGTTTGCCGGCACCTGCGCACCGCTGCAGGTGCAACCCATGGCCTTGCGTTCGTGCCTGAACAATCTGATCGACAACGCCCTGCGGTACGCCGGCACGGCGCGTATCGAACTGACCGACAGCCGTGAAGCGCTGGTGATCCGGGTAATCGACCACGGCCCCGGGATTGCGGCGGACAAGCGCGAGGCGGTGTTCGAGCCGTTTTTTCGACTGGAGGGCTCACGCAACCGCAACTCCGGCGGTGTCGGCCTGGGCATGACGATTGCCAAGGAAGCCGTGGAACGCCTCGGCGGCCGCCTGTGCCTGGAAGAAACCCCGGGCGGCGGCTTGACCGCGGTGATGCGCTTGCCCAGGGCTTAAAGAGCCTGGTCGTCCCGACGGCCCTGGGCGTGAGTTGCGCTCCAATCCATCAACAGGCTATAGGCCACTGCGAGCAAGGTCGGACCGATAAACAAGCCGATAAAGCCAAAGGCAATCAAGCCGCCGAACACCCCCAGCAGCACGATCACCAGCGGCAGGTTGCCGCCACGGCTGATCAGGTAGGGTTTGAGCACGTTGTCCACGCCGCTGATGATGAAGGTGCCCCACACGCCGAGGAATATCGCGTAGGTGTAATCGCCCTTCCAGGCCAGCCACGCGGTGGCCGGGATCCACACCAGCGGCGGGCCCATGGGAATCAGGCTGAGCATAAAGGTGACGATGCCCAGCACCAGCGCCCCAGGCACGCCGGCAATAATGAACCCCACCAACGCCAGCACGGCCTGGGCCGCAGCCGTGCCGATCACGCCGTTGACCACCCGTTGCACGGTTCCGGCCACCAGTTCGATGTAGTAACCGGCGCGGTCGCCGATCAAGCGTTCCAGCAAACGATGGACGAACATCGCCAAACGCGGCCCGTCGCGGTAGAAAAAGAACACGAAGACCAGGCTCAGGGTGAGTTCCAGAATGCCCCCGCCGATCTGCGCGCTGCGCGCCAGCAGCCAGTTGCCCACCTGCCCCAGGTACGGTTTGAGGCTGACCATCAACGCAGCGCCCTGCTGATCGATGCTGTCCCACATCGCCGCCAATCGCTCGCCTACCAACGGGATCGCGCCCAGCCACGTCGGCGCCTCGGGCAGGCCATCGACCTGAATATCCTTGATCAATGCCACGGCATCACGCACATGGTCGGCCAGGTTGAACCCCAGCCATACCAGCGGCACCGCCACCAGCAGCATCCAACCCAAGGTCAGGATCGCGGCAGCCAGGGACTCGCGCCCACCCAGCCAACGCGTGAGCAACACCATCAGCGGCCAACTGGCAAATGCCAGCACCGCGCCCCAGAACAGCGCCGACCAGAACGGCGCCAACACCCAGAAACTGGCACCGAACAGCACCAGCAGCAGGATTTGCACCAGCAGGCGATCGTTATTGAGCATGGGGAATCTCTGAAAAAGGAGGCTTTAGGAAGAAAGATTAGGCGAACGGCGCGGGTCCATTCGCCAGGTGGCGATCAGCGTATCAGATGCAGGTGCAGACCTTGGGTTTCACCGTTGCCGCTCTCCATGCGCGCCGCGCGCACGCCCTGCTCGATCAGCGCCTGACGCCAGGCTTCGGCATTCGGGCCGCTGAGGCTTACGCGCAGGGTGGTATCCAGGTTAAGGCCACGGGAAATGAGGGTCAGCCACGTGGCGTCCAGTTCACCGTTCAATGCGGGGAAGTCCAGCTCGCCGGTGCTTTTGAGCTCGCGCAACAGTGTGGCCGAGGTGGGCAACAGGTCGCCCAGCGGTGTCGCGGCGTCCAATTGCTCGACGTGCAAGTAGGCGCGACGATTACCGCGGGTGATGCCGTACAGCGCGACCAGCGAATTGGCCTGGGGCTCGGCCAGGCGCACTAGCAGGTATTCCTGCTGGCTATCGGCGCCCACCAGCTTGGCGTTGCCGAAAACCTCGTTGGCCCACAGGCTACTTTCGCCGCAGTCCCGGGCCTTGCACCAGAACAGCAGTTGCGCGCCCTGGGCCTGCAACGCCTCGCGTGTGGCGGTGAACGCCGCACTGGAGCTGTGCTCGGGGGGCAGTTCATAGGTAATGGCGGTAGTCTGGCCCCGCGCGAGGGCCTGGCCTTCATAACGCAGTTGGCCGCTGATCTTGCGGATCGCGCCCAGGGGGTAGATGCGTTCTTTTTCTTCGGCGGGGCGATAATCGACAATCTGCGCGTCGACCTGACGGGCCACGGCGGGCAGGTCCTGGCTGCCCGGCACGTCGGCGGCGAACACCAACGGGCTGAATACGCATAACCCCAGAGCACGAATAGATCGGTTGCGCACGCTCATCGGATTGGTGAGCCCTGACCGAGGGTAAGCGTCGCGGTATTAAGATCGGTGTTGAATATGTGCATGGTTGACTCCCGTTCAATCCGCCCAGCCTCGGCAGTTGACCGCGCCAAGTCAAGGCGCGGAGAAGAACCGATTGAAACAGTCTGCAACAAGGACCGCGCCAGGCTCATCATTCAGGTGTAAATGATGGCCACCAGGCAGCGTGGTTACCGTAAAGGGTAGCTGGGAAAGCAATTCGGGATGTTTCGATAGCATGCCGTCGGCAGCGACCACCAACTGCGTAGGGCAGTCAACTCGCCGTATGAAGGCCATCGCCTGCTCATCGGTCAGGCGCATCGGCGAAGCCAGGGTCAAGCGACTGTCCGTGCGCCAGGTGTAACCGCCAGGCACCGGCATCAAACCGCGCTGGGCCAGCAGTTCAGCGGCCTCGCGGCTGACGGCTACCAAGCCTTTCATGCGCGCCTCGACCGCGCGCTCCAGCGTGCCGTACACCGGTTTACGTTTGCCCTGCAGGTTCAATTGCGCCTGCAATGCCATGCCTAGCCTCTCGGCCGCATTTTCGCCCGGCGCAGTGGGTGGGATCACACCGTCAATCAACCCCAGGTGGGTCACACGCTCGGGTAAGGCCCCGGCCAGCACCATGGACACAATGGCGCCGAGGGAATGCCCCAGTAATGCAAAACGTTTCCACCCCAGTTGCTCGGCCACTTGCAGCACGTCGAACACGTAATCCCACAAGGCATAGCCGGCGCCCACAGGGCGGTGCGCCGAGTGCCCGTGGCCGGCCATGTCCAGGGCCACAATGCGCAGCCCGGTCAACTTCGGCGCCAGGCGCGCGAAGCTGTTGGCATTGTCCAGCCAGCCATGCAAGGCGATCACTGGCAAACCGTCCTCGGGCCCAAACAAATGGGCGGCCAACTCGATATGGGGCAGGCTCAGGCGCACTTCTTCGACTGATGTGCTCATGCGCAGCTGCGCTCACGGGCGTCCCAACGGGCGAACAGGTTCTTGATCAAGGTCGCGGTATCCTGCGGGCGTTCGAGGGGGAACATATGGCCGCCAGGCATGGTGAGCATTTCGCCCATGGGCAAACGCCCGACGCCGCTGGCGTGGTGACGCATTACCACGCGGCTCTGCCGACCGCGCACCACCGCCAGCGGCACCTTCATCTGGCGCACTTGGCCAGGGCTGGTGTGGGGCACGCCGCGGTAGATGCTGATTTCGGTAGCCGGGTCGAAGCGCAGGCGCAGACGATCGCCCACCGTTTGCAGGCCATGCTGCAGGTAGGCGTCGAAGCAATCCGGATCGAAGCCACGAAACAGGGTCTTGCCGGCGAAGTAGCTGCGCGCGGCATCCAGGTCGGCGAACTCCTCGCGCCGGCCGAGGGTGCGCCCGGCCGGGGTCAGCCGGTCGATAAACCCAAAGCGCTTCGCGGCACGGATCACCCAACGGTCGGCGCGGGTCAGTACCGGGGAATCGAGCATCACCACGCCGCGATACAGCTGCGGGCATCGCAGGGCGGCGTGCAGGTGCAAAACGCCGCCCAGGGAATGACCCACACCCCACACCGGTTGCGGCTGCTGCTCCAGATGGTGGATCAGTTCATCCACCAGGTTCTGCCAGTTATCATCCACCGGAAACCGCGGGTCGTGACCGTGCTGCGGCAGGTGGGCCACCGTATATTCCGGGGCCAGGGCCGCAAAGAGCTTGCCGTAGGTGGCCGATGGGAACCCATTGGCGTGGGCGAAAAACACGTGCTGCGACATACCGGATCCATCTGCAATAACCGAACTCGATTGTCAGCATGCCCGGCAGGCACGGCAATGACTGTAACTGCCAGGAATGATGACACTCACGCCATGCCTATCGGGCCGGCGGGTTCTCGCCCAACGGCACCACGGCCATGGTCAGGCGCGAGATGCAGGTGGGCTTGCCTTCTTCGTTGCTCAAGCGGATATCCCATACCTGCGTGCTGCGGCCGATATGCACGGCCCTGGCCACCGCCGTTACCCGCCCGCTACGCACACCGCGCAGGTGGTTGGCGTTTACTTCCAGGCCCACGCAGTAGTACTTGCTGGTGTCCACGCACAGGTACGCGGCCATCGAGCCGATACTCTCGGCCAGCACCACCGACGCGCCGCCATGCAGCAGGCCAAACGGCTGGTGCGTGCGCGCATCGACCACCATGCTCGCGGTCAGGGACTCGTCGTCGAAGCTTTCGAAGCGGATATCCAACAATTCACCGATGGTGTTTTTCTGGCTGGCATTGAGGTGTTCGATATTTGGTTGGGTGCGCCACAGGCTCATGCAGGTGTCCTTTGGTGTTTTTATGATGACCCTAATCCTGCCACACAATCGCTTCGGTGCGCTCGCTCCAAGCGTGCAAATGTGCGCCGTAAGTCGCTTCGATCACGTTGCGCTTGATTTTGAGGGTGGGCGTGAGAAAGCCGTTTTCCACGCCCCATACGCCGCTGACCACCACCAATCGGCTCAAGCGCTCATGTTTATCCAGCGTGGCGTTGATCTGTTGCAACCAACGCTCAAGGCTGCCTTGCAAAGTCGCGCGCGCTTCGCTCGGGGCCGCTTGCGACAACACGCACAGGCCCATCGGCGCCGCCAGGCCATCGCCGACCACGCACACCTGCTCGATCCGTGCATGCTCGGCCAGGCGGTTTTCGATGGGCGCTGGCGCGACGTATTTGCCCTTGCTGGTCTTGAAGATTTCCTTGAGCCGTCCGGTCAGGCGCAGGCGCCCCTCGGCATCCTGCTCGCCCTTGTCACCGGTACGCAGGAAACCGTCGGCGGTGAGGGTTTCGCGGGTTTTATCCGGGTCTTTGAAGTAACCGAGCATGGTGGCCTCGCTGCGCACTTGCACTTCACCGGCGGGGTCGATGCGCACCTCGACGTCGGGGCATGGGGTGCCGATCCAGCCGATGGTCTGCTGGCCGGGGCGGCATACGTGGGAATAGCCGCAACTTTCGGTCATCCCGTACACCTCCAGTACATCCAGCCCGAGGCGCCGATACCAGTGCAGCAGAGCTTCGGGCACTGGCGCCGCGCCGGACAGCGCAACGCGCAGCGCGTCCAGCCCCAGGCCGGCAAGGACCTTGCGGCCTATACGCGGCCCGATAAACGGCAGGCGCAATAGCCTATCCAGGCGGCGCGGCGGCACCCTGGCGTAGACACCCAGTTGGAATTTGCTCCAGATCCGCGGTACGCCGAACAAAGCGGTGGGCCGCGCCCGGCGCAGGTCGGTTAAAAATGTGTCGAGGCTCTCGGCGAAAAATACCGTTTGCCCGGTGTAGATCGCCGCCAATTCCACGAACATCCGCTCTGCCACATGGCACAGCGGTAGGTACGACAGCAACCGATCGCCCTCCCCCAGGCCGAACAGTTGCGTGCCACGGGTGGCGGCAAACCCCAAGGCGCCGAAGCTGTGCATCACGCCTTTAGGCAGGCCGGTGGTGCCGGAGGTGTAGATGATGGTTGCAAGCGCCGTGGCATCGGGCGTCGGATCGTCCTCAATCGGTGCGCAGGCTTGTAGATCGGCCCAACTGAAATCGAACACGCCAGGCGGGCACAACGGCAGGCTAATGGTCGGGACGCCGTGGGGCACGCCAGGCGCCATGGCGGGCCAGTCGTCGAGCTTGCCGACCAGCACCAGCGCCGCCTCGGAATGGGTCAGCACATGGGCGACGGAATCAGCGGTGAGATTGGGGTACAGCGGCACTGAAACGTGCCCGGCCATCCAGATCGCCAGATCGGCGATGATCCAGTGGGCGCAGTTTTTCGAAATCAGGGCAATGTGCGAGCCGGGGGGCAACGCCCGCTCACGCAGCCATTGGGCGGCGCGGCGGGCCTGCTGGCCCGCGTCCGCCCAGGTAAGGCGCTGCACCTCGCCGCCGCCCAAGGGCTGCACCAGAAACGTCTTGTGTGGGTGACGGGTTTCTCGCTCGAATAACACCGGTAGCGGCAAACGAACAGCGACAGGCATGGAACGCGCTCCTCTGTGGTCCGACTATAACCAACCAAGCACTTGCTCGGCTGACTATAGAGCACCCACAAAGAAGATCCATCCCTTAAGGATTTTTTACGCTCACCAGGCTCATCAGCCCCGCCAACGCAAATTCGCCCTCCAGCTGCGCCAGGCTGGCGGTGTACATCGGCTGCGGCTGGCGCGAATGGCCGTGTTGCAGAAAGCTGATCAGATTGCCCACCAACGGTTGATGACTGACCAGCAGTACGTTGTCCTCAGCCTCCAGATGCGCCAGCACTTGCTCTGGGCTGCCCTCGGGTGTCAACCACGGCACCGTGCGAATGTCCGGCACAAAACCCAACGCCTCGCGCACCAGTCGGGCGGTCTGCTGTGCCCGCACGTAGGGACTGGCGATGATCGCGCCAAGGGGCTGACCGATCAGGTGCGCGGCGCTGCGCAATACTTCAGCGCGGCCACGCTCGGTAAGGTTGCGTTCGGCGTCGGTGCGCGCATGGGCCTCGGCCTCGCCGTGGCGCAGAATCCACAGCTTCACAGTTTCGGCTCTTCGTCGCGGACCGGGTGCGGCGCCGGTGGCACGCTGTGAGCCGCTTCGCCTTCGGGTACGCGCGGTGCCGGCCAATCAGCGAACGGCCAAGGCTTTTGCTCGGTATGGAAACTGCCGAAACGACCGATCTGCGCCAGGAACTGGCTGAGGCTGTCGCCGACATTCATCAAGCCGAGGTTCGGCGCGCCGTAGATCAGGCGATAAATCAATTGCACCACCACCAGCACACCGAGGAGGAACTGCGCCACTTGCCAGACCAGGGCAAACACCAGCATCCACAGGATGCGCAGGCCGATGGCTTCATACTTGGGGGCTGCTTTCGGATCGTTCATGGTGCGTTCCTCAGTTGAAACCACTGGTGGAAATAAAGTCGACGTCGGTTTTGGGCTCGGCCCGCATCAGCAGTTCGATGACCTGGTTCAAGGTGCGCCCTTCGAACAGGATCGCGTGCAACCCGGCGACCAGCGGCATATACACACCCGCCTCCTGGGCCTTGGCCTTGAGCACTTTGAGCGTGTTGACCCCTTCGGCCACTTCGCCCAGGCGCGTGACGGCCTCATCCAGGCTCAACCCCTGGCCGAGGGCGAAGCCCACTTGGTAGTTGCGGCTCTTGGGCGACGAGCAGGTGACGATCAAATCGCCCACGCCGGCCAGCCCGAGGAAGGTCATCGGATTGGCCCCCTGATTCACCGCGAAGCGGGTCATCTCCGCCAGGGCGCGGGTGATCAGCATGCTCTTGGTGTTTTCGCCCATGCCCAGTGCCACCGCCATGCCGGCGATGATCGCGTAGACGTTTTTCAACGCGCCGCCCAGCTCCACGCCAAAACGGTCGCTGCTGGCGTAGACCCGGAACGTGCGGCCATGCAACACCGCCTGGACGCGCTCGCACAGCGCTTCGTCGTCACTGGCCACCACGGTGGCGGTCAAGGCGTGCTCGGCCACTTCCCGCGCCAGGTTCGGCCCAGATAGCACGCCGATGCGGGCCTGGGGCGCGATTTCTTCGAGGATTTCGCTCATCAGCTTGAAAGTCTGCGCCTCGATGCCCTTGGTCAGGCTGACCAGCATCTTGCCCGCCAGGCGTTCGGCATGGGGCGATAGCACCGCGCGCAAGGCGCTGGAGGGCAGCGCGACGAAACACAGCTCGCAGTCTGTAAGAGTGGTCAGCAGATCGGTGACCGGCTCGACTGCCGGATGAATCTTGATGCCTTTAAGGTAGCGCGGGTTTTCCCGGTGTACACGGATGGCCTCGGCCTGTTCGGGATCACGCATCCACTGGCGCACCGGGTGGCCGTTCTCCGCCAGCAGGTTAGCCACGGCGGTACCGAAACTTCCGCCTCCCAGGACCGCAATAGGGCGCTGTTCAGTCATATGCAATCCGTTAATCCATACCAGTGGCGATGGCGGCATTATACGGAGCGACCCGCTTGCGGCCAGCCCCCGTGTCAATTCGCGCGTTTGTCGGAAAATGCCATGCTGGTGTGACGTAATTACGGGCGCGGCGAATGGCAAATGGCCGCGCCTCAGTTAACATGGGCGGCTATCCGTCATTATCAAGGCCGCACCGTGTATTTGGGCCCTCCTCCGCGTTCCTCTCTCTTGCTGATGCTGTTGTGCAGCAACGCCGTGCTGGCCGACGATCTGTTCCTCGACAGCCAGCCGCTGCCGCAGGTATTGACCGCCACGCGCCTCAAGCAATCGGCCGCCGCCGTACCCGGCAGCATGACGGTGATCGACAGCGAGTTGATCAAGGCCAGCGGCGCGCGGGACATCAGCGAACTGCTGCGTCTGGTACCGGGCATGATGGTCGGCTACACCACCGGCAATCAGGCGGCGGTCAACTACCACGGCACCAGCGCCAGCGACGCGCGGCGCATGCAGGTCTTGATCGACGGCCGTTCGGTGTATCGCGCGGGTCTGGCCACCGTGGACTGGAGCGACATCCCGGTGGCCATGGAGGATATCGAGCGCATCGAGGTGTTCCGCGGCCCCAACACCGTCAGCTATGGCGCCAATGCACTGATGGCGGTGGTCAATATCCTCACGCGCTCCCCGGCCAACAGCCACGGTTCGCGGGTCAAGGTGATTCGCGGCGAGCGCGGCATCAACGACTTCTATGCCAGCCAGGGCGTGGGTTGGGAGACCGGCGATCTGCGCCTGTCTTTGTCCGGGCAACAGGACGACGGCTTCGACAACGACGCCGCCGGCGCCGACCGCCGTGACGGCCGACGCCTCAACCGCTTCAGCCTGGCGGTCAGCCAGACGCTGAATGCGCAGCAAAGCATCGACTGGCAATTGGATGCCAAGGAAGGCACCAATCAGCGTCCATATACCTACAGCCCGGTGTTCGCCGGCATCACCGAAGGCGGTAATAATTCTGACGTTACCGCCAAGGACTACGCCGCTTCCCTGCGCTGGAATGTCGATTTCAACCCCGAACACAGCCTGTACATCCAAGGGTCGGCCCAGCAATGGGATCGTCGGCAAATCTGGAAAGCCTGCGACGCCAAGGTCTCGTTCAGCCCCGAGCTGACCCAGCTGTGGCAATTGAACCCCAACTACGCGGAAAAACTGGCCCGGCATATGGAGGTCTACAGCCAGGGCAGCGCACCGCCGGGCAGTGCCGCCGAACAAGCGCTGGCCAATCAGGTGTTGGATCAATGGCGCAACGGCGCCAACCAGAGCGTCTGCGGCGATATCGACCAAAGCACCCGCGAAAGCCGCTACGACCTGGAGCTGCAGGACACGCTGAGCCTGTCCGACAGCCTGCGCCTGGTCAGCGGCATGAACTACCGCTACGACCGCGCCGACTCCGACACCTACTTCAACGGCACCCTGGACGACACCACCTGGCGCCTGTTCGGCCAATTGGAATGGCGCGCCAGCGAACATTGGCTGCTGCAGGGCGGCGCCATGTATGAAGACACCCACCTGAGCGGCAATTCACTGACACCACGGGTGGCGGTCAACTATCTGATCAACCCGCGCCATGGCCTGCGCGCCGTGTACTCCGAGGCGATCCGCTCGCCGGACATGTTCGAGAACAACGTCAACTGGAGCTACCGCGTCACCAACCTGAGTTCCCCGGCGTTTGGCCAGACCTCCGCGCAATACTTCGTCAAAACCCGGGGGCCGGGTAACCTCGACAAAGAGCGGATGCGCTCGCGGGAACTGGGCTATAACGGCTTCTTCGCCGACCTCGGGTTGAACATGGACGTAAAACTGTTCTATGACGAAATCACCGACATGATCAGTTCGCCGTTGCGCAATAACCAATACATCGCCAGCAACGCCAACAGCTCGCGCTTTACCGGCGCCGAATCTCAGTTCGACTGGCGCGTGAGTAACGCCGACCGCCTGCGGCTGACGTATGCGTATGTCGATGCCAGCGCCAGCAACCGGTTGGACAAAGCGCAAACCGCGCGCAACAGTGGCTCGGCCGGCTGGCTGCGTGAATGGGGGCATGGCTGGTCCAGCGCGCTGTTCTACTACGGCGACGATGCGCTCAACCAATACCGCTTCGAACGGGTCGACTTGCGGGTGGCCAAGCGCATCGCGTTGGGCAAAGCCAATGTGGAGCTGGCCGGCATGTTGCAACAACGCCTCGACGACCAGCCGACCACCTGGGCTGATAACACCTACGACCAGCGCCATGTGCTGTATTTCAGCGCAGAGTTAGAGTTCTAGCATGACCGGCCCGTCACGGATGACTTCCCTTTCTATCCATAAGCTCTGGCGCCATTGTGCGCTGCTGGCGTGCCTGCTGCTGGCGTCGCCGACGTGGGCGGCCGAGATCCTGCTGACCGCCGCCGAAGACAGTGACGGTGTGCATGCTTTCACCCAGGCCCTGGCCCAACAACGTCCCGAAGACCACGTAACGTTCACCCCGCTCAAAGACTTACCCGCCCCCGGTCGCGTGCCTGCCAGCACGCGCCTGATCCTGCTGGACTTGGCCAGCCTCGATTGGCGCCTGCAAGACAACCTGGGCCCACCGACACTGGTGCTGCGTATCAGCCGGTTGCAGGCTCACCAGCGTCCGGGCGCCGCCCAGCATCCGCGCGTGAGCTTGCTGTGGAGCGATCCGCCTCTGGAACGGCAATTGCGCCTGATTGCCAGCATCCTGCCGCGAGCCCGCCGCATCGGTGTGCTTTACGGCACCGAGAGCGAGTTCCTGCTGCCGGAACTGCGCCAGCATGCGGAGCCCCTGGACATGACCATCGTGCCCCAGCGCTGGGACACCATCAGTGACAGTCGCCCGCTGCAAAACCTGTTCAGGAATAGCGACGTACTGCTCGGCCTGGATGACCCGCAGCTGTACAACCCGAAAACCGCGAAAAACCTGTTACTGAGCAGTTATGCCCAACAATTGCCATTGGTGGGCCCAAATGCAGGATTCGTGCGGGCCGGCAGCTTGGCCAGTACCTACAGCGACCAGGCCGATTGGCTGGCGGTGCTGGACCGCCTGCTCGACCACGCCCCGGCCAACTGGCCGCGCTCGCTGTATCCGGACCACTTCAAAGTCGTGGGCAACCCGCAAGTGGCGCGCTCACTGGGCATCGAACAGTTCGACGAAGCCAACGTCGCCGCCCGCCTGGCCGAAGGAGAAAAACGCCCATGAGCCTGCGCCGTCGTTGGGGCATCAACACCCGCACCCAGCTCATTACCTTGGGGCCGGCGTTGCTACTGACGTTGCTGTTGATCAGCTTCTTTACCTTCGTGCGTATCCAGGACTTGCGCCAGGAGCTGGATCACACCGGCCAATTAATCGCCAACCAACTGGCCCCGGCCACCGAATACGGAGTGATTTCCGGCAACAACGATGTGCTCGAAAGCCTGCTGCGCGCCACCCTGGCAACGCCCCATGTGCGTTTTCTGGAAATCCAGGACAGCGCCGAAAATATCTTGGTATATGTCGAACAGCCCTCGGAAAAACATGACCGCTCGCTGTCGGTAAAAGTGTTCCAGGCGCCGATCCGTCTACAGCACATTCAACTGGGCAATGACTTTTTCCAGGACAACCTCACCGAGCCCAAAGCCCCGCGCGCGGATTATCTGGGCCGGGTCATTGTCGGCATGTCCAACGATGCGTTCAGCCAACGCCAGCAGGAAATCCTGTTCAAGGCCGGGATTCTCGCGCTGTTCACGCTGCTGTTTACCTTCTTGCTCGCCCGACGCCTGGCCGCCAGCCTGTCCCAGCCGATCAGCGCCATGGGCAACGCCGTGAAGGCCATTCAGCAAGGCCAGTACAAGACGGCACTGCCGATTGTGGACGACTCGGAACTGGGTGACCTGTCGCGGCATATCAACAACCTGGCCGAAGGCCTCAACCAGGCCAGCCGCGAACAGCAGCAAGCCATGGCCCAGTTGATCCAGACCCGCGAAGAAGCCGAGCGCGCCAACAATGCCAAGTCGGATTTCCTGGCGATGATGAGCCACGAATTGCGCACGCCGATGAACGGTGTACTGGGCATGCTGCAATTGCTGGAAACCACCGAGATGACTGAGGAGCAGACCGAATACGCGGCGCTGGCCTCCGAATCCACCGAGCATCTGCTCAAGGTGATCAACGATATTCTCGATTTTTCGCGCATCGAGCGCGCAGCTCTGGAACTTGAACATATTCCGTTCAACCTCGCCGACCTGATCAACAGTTGCGCCCAGGCCTTCCAACATAGCGCCCAGCAACGAGGGCTAGCGCTGCGCTTGCCAATCCCGCCGGGTATGGACGCACTGCGGGTGCGGGGCGACCCTACGCGTATCCGCCAGATTCTAGTGAACCTGATCGGCAATGCGCTGAAGTTCACCGAACACGGCAGCGTCAGTGTCGAGCCGCACTGGCAGACCCTCGACCATGAACTGGTGTGGTTCACCTGCACGGTGCGCGACAGCGGCATCGGGATTTCCGCCGAACGCCTGGAATTGATGTTCGACGCGTTCCAGCAAGCCGACAGTTCCATTTCAAGACGTTACGGCGGCACCGGCCTCGGCCTGCCCATCGCCCGCACACTGGCCGAACGCATGGGCGGCACCCTGCGCGCCCAGAGCGAAGAAGGTCGCGGCTCGGTGTTTACCCTGGAAATCCCTCTGGCTATTGATCAGCAGAGCCTGCCGTCCATCGCCCCGGATGCCGAACGTAAAAATAGCGCTGGCGAAGGGCGCCATGTGCTGTTGGTGGAGGACAACCCGGTCAACCGCACGGTGGTCGAGGCCATGCTGCGCAGTCTGGGGTTTGAGGTGAGCCTGGCCACCGACGGCGCCGAGGCGATACGCAGCGCCGAGAGCCTGATTTTCACCGCGATCCTGATGGACTGCCGACTGCCGCTGATCGACGGCTACGAAGCCACCCGACAGATTCGCCAGTTACCCGGCTGCGCCGATTTGCCGATCATTGCGCTCACCGCCAATGCCTTGCAGGGCGACCGTGAAGCCTGTCTGGCGGCCGGAATGAACGATTACCTGGCCAAGCCGTTCAAACGTACGGATTTGCAGCATGTCCTGCAGCGTTGGGTGCAGTAATACGGCCTTATCAGCCAACTGCGACTGGCGTGAAAGGCGAAAGTGCGGCAGTCTTAGGCACCCAAACGGGCCCTTGAACGGGCCCGGTTTAAAATTTCAGTGAACAAGTGTACATTCAGTACCTTGACGCTGTGACTTTCACTACAACGCAATAGTCTATGTGTAGGCTGCCGGCCTGAGGCATGAACGCTTCAGTCGGTTCGGGAAGATTTGCCCTACCCTGCCGCATGGGATTATTGAGGAGCTCGCATGACCAAACAAAACGCCTTTACCCGGGAAGACCTGCTGCGCTGCAGTCGCGGTGAGCTGTTCGGCCCAGGTAACGCGCAACTGCCCGCCCCTAACATGCTGATGGTGGATCGCATCACCCATATCAGCGAAGAGGGTGGCAAGTACGGCAAAGGTGAATTGGTCGCCGAGCTGGATATCACCCCGGACCTGTGGTTCTTCGCGTGCCATTTCGAAGGCGACCCTGTCATGCCGGGCTGCCTGGGCCTTGACGCCATGTGGCAGCTGGTCGGTTTCTTCCTCGGCTGGCAAGGCCTGCCGGGCCGCGGCCGCGCCCTGGGTTCGGGCGAAGTGAAGTTCTTCGGCCAGGTCCTGCCGACCGCCAAGAAAGTCACCTATAACATTCAAATCAAGCGCGTCCTCAAGGGCAAGCTGAACCTGGCCATCGCCGATGGTTCGGTGAGCGTCGACGGTCGCGAGATCTATACTGCCGAAGGCCTTCGGGTCGGCGTATTCACTTCCACTGACAACTTTTAAGGGTTATCCGCATGCGCCGCGTCGTTATCACTGGTCTGGGCATCGTTTCTTGCCTGGGCAATGACAAAGAGACCGTCACCGCTAACCTGCGTGCAAGTCGCCCTGGCATCCGCTTCAACCCGGAATATGCCGAAATGGGTCTGCGTAGCCAGGTTTCCGGCTCCATCGACCTGCCCCTCGAAGAACTGATCGATCGCAAGATCTACCGCTTCGTCGGCCACGCCGCCGCCTACGCCTATCTGGCCATGAAAGACGCCATCGCCGACTCCGGCCTGAGCGACGACCAGGTTTCGAACGTGCGCACCGGCCTGATCGCCGGCTCGGGCGGTGCATCCACCCTTAACCAGATGGAAGCGCTGGATATCCTGCGCGAAAAAGGCGTGAAGCGCGTCGGCCCGTACCGTGTCACCCGCACAATGGGCAGCACCGTTTCGGCCTGCCTGGCCACGCCGTTCCAGATCAAGGGCGTGAACTACTCGATCTCCTCCGCCTGCGCCACCAGTGCACATTGCATCGGTACCGCGGTCGAGCAGATCCAGCTGGGCAAACAGGACATCGTCTTCGCCGGCGGCGGTGAAGAAGAACATTGGAGCCAGTCGTTCCTGTTCGACGCTATGGGCGCGCTGTCCACCCAGTACAACGAAACTCCGGAAAAAGCCTCCCGAGCCTACGACGCCAAGCGTGACGGTTTCGTCATCGCCGGCGGTGGCGGCATGGTGGTGGTCGAGGAGCTGGAACACGCTCTGGCCCGTGGCGCCAAGATCTACGCGGAAATCGTCGGCTACGGCGCCACTTCCGACGGCTACGACATGGTTGCGCCAAGCGGCGAAGGCGCCATCCGCTGCATGCAGATGGCCATGTCCACCGTGGATACCCCTATCGACTACCTGAACACCCACGGCACTTCGACCCCGGTCGGCGATGCCAAGGAAATGGAAGGCGTGCGTGCGGTATTCGGCGACAAGGCTCCGAAAATCAGCTCCACCAAGAGCCTATCCGGTCACTCCCTGGGCGCCGCCGGCGTTCACGAAGCGATCTACTGCCTGCTGATGATGGAAGGCAACTTCATGGCCGGCTCGGCCAACATCGAAGAGATCGACCCGGTCGTCGCCGATATGCCGATCCTGACCAAGACTGTCGAGAACGCCAAGATCGACACCGTGATGAGCAACAGCTTCGGCTTCGGTGGCACCAACGCCACCCTGGTGCTGAAGCGCTGGCAGGGCAAGTAAGCCCTGTAGGTTGTTCCCATAAAAAAGCCCCGACTGGTTCGGGGCTTTTTTATGGGCTTCGGAAAATCCTGGTGCAGGTACGGGGGCTCAAGGAGCGCCGTCATCTTGATTGCTCTTAGGCAGCACGGCCAGGAAGTTATCCCGCGCCACTTTACGGGCCACCGCTTCAGGCAGCGCGTCAAGAAAGGGGTCGAAGCGGTGCATTTCCTTACCCAGCTTATTGAAGCGTCCGACGACGTCAGAGCCCAGCATAAAGCGCTCCGGGAAACGCTCCACCAGGACCACCCACTCAGGCCGTGGCTTGCCCGCCTCGTCCAGCAGATAAGGCGTGAGCATGCTCCAAGACAAATCCACATACAGGTTGGGGTACGACTCCAGCAGACGGCTCAAGGTGGGCAATAGAAAGTCCATCTGCACCTGATGCCGGTGAATCTCTTTGCTGGTACCGGCATGCGCCCAGATAAACCGGGTGTGCGGGTGGTTGCGCAGCGGTTCTTCCACTTCGGCCAGGTACAGCGGGTTGCGCTCGCGCTTGGAGGTGATGTTGGAATGCAGCATCACCGGCAGGTCGTTTTCGGCGGCCAGGTGATAAATGCGGGTCATGGCCTCGTTGTTAGCGCGCGGGGTGTCGCCGGATGTCAGGGCCGTCAGATCATCGTGACGGGTGAACACCTCGCCGATGCCCTGCCACAGCCCCGGATTGAGGTCGAGCATGCGCTGGATATGCGCGTCGGAGTTTTTGTCATTGGGGTTGAAGCCAGACAGAAACGGGTGAAAGTGCCGGCGCTGGGCCGGGGTCAGCTTGTTCACCGCGGCCGCCACGATCACATCGGTGGCGCTGTACCAGTAGGCATCAGCATCATCGCCAGCGTAGTAGCGTGGGCGCTTGGGTTCGTCTTCATGCCATTTCTTGGCCACGGGTATGCCAGAAATCATCACATGCTCGACGCGATTTTCCGTCATGGCCTTGAGCAGTTTGTCCATGCCCGCGCTTTCTTGAAAGAAATCCACGTAATGCAGGTGCGCATCGCTGTAGGCATAGTCGCGCGCCTCCAAGGCGGTGCTGCTGCAGGCGACCAACAGGGCAAGACTCAAGCGGGTCCAGGGCACGGTAAGCTCTCGATAGGCGTGGGATACAGGTAGACCCTGCCCTCCCTTGCCGGGTTCATCCCAAAAAAAGCAGGAACACCTAAGTGCCAGCATGCTCTATAACTGCATGACCTTCATCCTGCCATCCCTGTGAGGTTTGCCATGTCTGTTATCGTCAATACGCTGAACACCGAAAACTATCGCCACAGCGTCAATATCAATCACCACGAGCTGTTTACCGACCTGCCCAAAGACCTGGGTGGCGACGACTCTGCGCCCTCCCCCCACGATTATTTCGACGCCGCGCTGGCCTCGTGCAAGGCCTTGACGGTCAGGCTCTACGCGCAAAAAAAAGATATCCCGCTGACCGGTGTCACCGTTGAAGTGACCCACGACGCCGCCCAAGAGCAAAAAGGCCGCTATACGCTCAACGTCAAGCTGACCCTCAAGGGCGTGCTCAGCGACGCTCAGCGTGATGAGCTGCACCACGTGGCCGATCGCTGCCCGGTCCACAAACTGATGACCACCGCCGACATCAACATCGAGACCACCCTCTCCGAAGGCGCCTTCAGCCAATAGCGGCAAGCTCCTGTCGAGCGGGTTATGCTCAGCGCATTCCAACCCGCTCAGACAGGGATGCACCATGACCACCCTCACCGTGATTCGCCCGCGCCAGGAAGATGTAGAGGGCCAGCCGATTCTGCGCCCGCTACCGTCGCGAGACTGCCGCAGCGTCGGGCCATTCGTTTTCTTCGATCATATGCTGCCGACTCGCTATGCCCCCGGCACCGGCATGGATATCCGCCAGCATCCGCACATCGGGCTTTCTACCCTTACCTACCTGTTCGAGGGCGAACTGCAGCACAAAGACAGCCTGGGCTCCGATCAAGTGGTGCAGCCGGGCGATGTCAGTTGGATGACCGCCGGCAGCGCAATTGCCCACGTCGAGCGCACACCCGAGGCGCTCAAGGCCAGCGGTTTTGCGCTGCATGGCCTGCAAGTGTGGCTGGCGTCCCCCAGGGACCACGAAACCGGGCCAGGCCATTACAGCCATCACCCGGCGGCGAGTTTGCCAGTCAGCGACGCACTGGGCGTGCAGATTCGCTTGATTGCCGGCACTGGCTTCTGCCTTAAGTCACCGGTGCCCGTACTGTCGCCCACGTTGTACGCCGATGTGCACATGCAAACGGCCACCACGCTGCTGATTCCCGATGAGTATGAGGAACGCGCCGTGTATGTGCTGGCAGGTGACGCGCAGCTCGACGGCGAACCGTTGCAGACGCATAGCCTAGTGGTATTGCCGAAGGGAGAGACGATGACGTTGTCTGCCGAATCCGACTGTCATCTGGTGGTGTTGGGCGGCGCACCGCTGGATGGACCGAGGCGGATCAATTGGAATTTTGTCGCGAGTGATCCTGCGGTGATCGAGCAAGCCAGGCAGCGTTGGGCGGCTGGGGATTGGCCAACGGTTGCGGGGGAATCGGAAAGGATTGAGTTGCCTGGGAGATAGCCATCGGGGGCGAGCCCCCTCCCACACATGATCGGATTCAGATCGTCAAAGTGTTGGAGGGGGGTCGCCCCCGATAACGCCGGAACAGGCGCTGAAAACTCAGCCCTTGAACACCTCATCCAGCAAATTATGCATCGACTGGAAGGCCCGCGCGGCAGTCTTCGCGTCGTACATCATCTTGCCCGGCACATTGGCGTGCGGGTCGGTGAAGGAATGCACCGCACCGCCGTAGCTGAGCAACTGCCAATCCACACCAGCGGCGTTCATTTCATCCTCGAACGCCGGCAACTGCTCCTTGGGCACCAAGGGGTCCGAGGCGCCATGCAGCACCAGGACGGAACCTTGGATGTTCTTGGCATCCGACGGGTTTGGTGTGTCGAGGGTGCCGTGGAACGACACCGCAGCCCTCAACGGCGCGCCGGTACGGGCCAGCTCAAGGGTGCAGCATCCGCCGAAACAGAAGCCGAACGAAGCGAGCTGGGAGGTATCCACTGCCGCCTCGGTCTGGGCCTGCAGTTGGTCGAGAGCAGCCTGCATGCGCTTGTTGAGCAACGGGCGATCATTCTTCAACGGCATCATCGCCGCACCGGCCTCATCGGCATTGGACGGGCGCACGGTTTGCCCATACAGGTCAGCAATCAGCACCACATAGCCCTTGCCGGCAACGGCCTTGGCAATTTCTTCGGCGCCGGCACTGACGCCCATCCAGTTGGGCGCCATCAACAGACCCGGCAGCGGGCCTTTTTGGCTGGCGTCGAACGCCAGGCGGCTTTCATACGGCTGGCCATCGATCTGATAGACCACGGAACGCACGGTGACTTGGCTCATCATTGACTCCGATTAAGGTGCACTGGAACGAAAAAACCCGCCGAAGCGGGTTTTTCCTACAACGTTGTTAAACCGACAGTTCAACCAACAGCTTGTTCAGTCGGCGCACATAGGCGGCCGGGTCTTTCAAGCTGTCGCCGGCGGCCAGGGCTGCCTGGTCGAAGAGGATGTGCGACAGGTCGCCAAAACGCTCTTCGTTCTGCTCGCCGTCGAGCTTCTCGATCAACGGATGCGCAGGGTTGAATTCAAAGATCGGCTTGGAGTCCGGCACTTTCTGCCCGCTCGCCTCAAGGATCTGACGCATTTGCATGCCCAGGTCCTGCTCGCCGATGGCCAGGATCGCCGGGGAATCGGTCAGACGGTGGGAAACCCGTACTTCGCTGACAGCTTCGCCCAGGGCGGTCTTGATGCGTTCAACCAGGCCTTCTTTGGACTTGGCCACTTCTTCAGCGGCTTTTTTGTCCTCTTCCGAATCCAGGTTACCCAGGTCCAGGTCGCCACGGGCCACGTCGACGAACGACTTACCGTCGAACTCGCTGAGGTAGCTCATCAGCCACTCGTCGATACGATCGGTCAGCAGCAGCACTTCGATGCCTTTTTTACGGAAGACTTCCAGGTGCGGGCTGTTTTTGACCTGAGCGTAGGTTTCGCCGGTCAGGTAGTAGATCTTGTCCTGCCCTTCCTTGGCGCGTGCCAGGTACTCGGCCAGGGACACCACTTGCTCGCCGTCTTCGCCCTGAGTCGAAGCAAAACGTAGCAGGCCAGCGATTTTTTCCTTGTTGGCAAAATCTTCCGCCGGGCCTTCTTTCATGACCTGGCCGAAGTTTTTCCAGAAGCCTTTGTATTGCTCAGGCTCGTTCTTCGCCAGTTTTTCCAGCATGTCGAGTACGCGCTTGGTCAGCGCCGACTTCATGGAGTCGATGATCGGGTCTTTCTGCAGGATTTCCCGCGACACGTTCAGCGACAAGTCGTTGGAGTCGACCACGCCTTTGATAAAGCGCAGGTACAACGGCAGGAAGGATTCCGCCTGATCCATCACGAATACGCGCTGTACGTAGAGTTTCAGGCCTTTCGGCGCCTCACGCTGGTACAGGTCAAACGGCGCGCGGGCCGGTACGTAGAGCAGCGAGCTGTATTCCAGCTTGCCTTCAACCTTATTGTGGCTCCAGCTCAGCGGGTTTTCGTAATCATGAGCTATGTGCTTGTAGAACTCCTGGTACTCCTCGTCCTTGATCTCGGTGCGAGGACGGGTCCACAGGGCGCTGGCGCGGTTGACCACTTCCCATTCCTGGGCCGGGGCTTCTTCGCCTTCGGCGGCAGCTTGTTCTTTAGGCAGCTCGATCGGCAGTGCGATATGGTCGGAGTACTTTTTGATGATATTGCGCAGGCGCCAGCCATCGGCGAATTCTTCTTCACCGGACTTGAGGTGCAACACGATGCGAGTACCGCGGTCTGGCTTGTCGATGGTGGCGATTTCAAATTCGCCCTCGCCTTTCGACGCCCAGTGCACGCCTTCGCTGGCGTCGAGGCCGGCACGACGGCTAAACACTTCAACCTTATCGGCGACAATAAAGGCCGAGTAGAAGCCCACGCCGAACTGGCCGATCAGGTGCGAATCCTTCTTTTGGTCACCCGACAGGTTCTTCATGAAATCGGCAGTGCCGGATTTGGCGATGGTCCCCAGGTGGGTGACCGCATCGTCACGGCTCATGCCGATACCGTTGTCTTCGAGGGTGACGGTTTTGGCGTCCTTGTCGAAGCTCACGCGGATTTTCAGTTCGGCGCCACCTTCCAGCAACTCGGGCTTGGACAGGGCTTCGAAACGTAATTTGTCGACAGCGTCAGAGGCGTTCGAGATCAATTCGCGAAGGAAGATTTCCTTGTTGGAATACAGCGAATGGATCATGAGGTGCAGCAGTTGCTTCACCTCGGTCTGGAAGCCCAGGGTTTCCTTTTGAGTTTCCACACTCATGGTCATCAAACTCCAATTGGATGGCAGTGGCCCCGACCTTTAGGGTCGGCGGCGGGTTGTCATCAAAGTTGGGGGCTAAGACCAGGATTTCAAGGGCGACTCGCCTCCTCGATCTTGAAATGCGCACGGGCCGTGGCAATCGGCTCTGCCGCCGTGCTTTGCCACGCGGTGATCGCCACATTCGCCACACGCCGCCCCTGGCGCCACACCTGACACGTGGCGTAGGTGTCGCGGAACTGACCGGCACGCAGGTAATCCAGGGAAAAGTCGATGATTTTCGGCAGCCCCGGCGCCCCGGTAAACACCAGCAAGTGCAACGCTGCGGCCAACTCCATGAACCCGGCGATCACTCCGCCGTGCAGGGCCGGCAAGATGGGGTTACCAATGTTGTCTTTGTTGGCCGGCAGGCGAAACAGCAATTCATCGCCCAACCGTGTGCATTCAATACCGATCAATTGGGCATACGGAATCCCGTCCAGCAGCGCCGTATAGTCACCGCGCGTATGGGCTTGTTCGAGGCGTGTTTTGAATCGATGACTCATGCCTGCGCTCCCTTGATCGTATCGCCCAGCCCCTGCGCGCCCTTGAGGCGCTTGCCCATGCGCATAAACGTGCCCACCACATGGGCGATGGGTTGCTGCGGGTCATCCTGATAGGCGAAGCCACGGGTGAAGATCACGTCGGTCGTGACTCGGTAGCACTGGGCGAAGCCATACACCGGCTTGTGAGGTGCGGCCGGATGCATGTAATCGATGCGTAGATCGAGGGTCGGGCACACCTCGAATTCCTCCAGCACACATAGAGTCGCCATGCCGCAGGCCGTGTCCATCAAGGAGGTCAGCGCACCGCCGTGGATCACGCCGGACTGGGGGTCGCCAACAATCGCGGGGCTATAAGGCAAGACGAGGGTCATGCCGTCCCGATTGGCCTCATGCACGGTAATGCCCAGCACCTGGCAATGACGTAACGCCGAAACGAAGCGTCGGGCACGTTCTAACAGTGAGTTTTCGGTCATTCGGTCTAGACTCTTATTCGTGTTAATCCGCGGAGTATGTGGTGCGGGCCAAAGTTCCTTGCAGGGTGCGGTTTATATATCTGCGTAATTAAAGGAACTAATGCTGAACCCTCAGGCTCGAAAGGCCAGTAGATATCTTCAATAAGGAGAAACACCCCATGCGCAAGACTTTAGCTATTTCCATGATGCTGGCCGCTGCCCTCGGTCTGGCTGCCTGCGACAAGAAATCCGAAGACAAAGCCCAAGACGCCGCTGCACATTCTGAGCAAGCTCAGAAAGATATGGCGAAGGCTCAGGATAAAGTGAACGACGCTGCGAAAGAAAACGCCGATGCTGCCAAAGCTCAGGCCGAATCCAACGAAGCCGCCGCGAAAGAAGCAGCACCTGCCACCGGTTCTTGAGACCTGGCTTGAATTAGCAGTGCTGCAAAAAGAAAGCCCGCTTATATAGCGGGCTTTACTTTGTCCGGCATTTAACTAGATGGCTAAGACACCGCCTCCTTCGTCGGCTCCGGCAATGGCGTGTCGGTTGGGGTATACACCATCACTTCCAATACCTCGGAATGAAACTCTCGGCGATACAGCACGAACACTACACCGGCGCTCATCAACATGAACAACCATGGGCTGACAAACCACGCCAGCATGGTCATGCCGAAGTAATAAGAACGCAGGCCGAAGTTGAACTGGTTGGCCGCCATGGAGATCACCCGCGCCGCCCTCAGTGCGAAGGCTTTACGCTCCTGTTCGGACACATGTCGCTCGCCGATCATCGGCGCCGACCCCACCAGCACCGCCGCAAAATTGTATTGGCGCATGCACCAACTGAAGGTGAAAAACGCGTAGACAAACACCAGCGCCAGGCACAGCAATTTGATTTCCGACATGCCCTGGGATGCCTGTTGTACCCAGGGGATATCCGCCAGCAACGACACGGCGCGTTCGGAGGCGCCGAGCACCGTGAGAATACCGGCGAGGATGATCAAGGTACTGGAGGCGAAGAAGGAGGCATTGCGCTCCAGATTGCCGATCACGCTGGCGTCGGCGATACGGTTGTCCCGCAGCAGCATGCGCCGCATCCAGTCTTCGCGATACAAGTGCAACACACTGGCCAGGCACGCGGTGTCTCGCGCCTTCCAAGTGGCATAACGGGTATAGCCGCCCCAACACAGCACGAACCACAGGGCGGCAAGCAAGTGGATCTGATTGGCTTCGACGAATGACATGAGGGTCCTGTTAGAAGGTGAATGGTGGCGCGATGCGCTCCAACGTTGGGAGGGAGCCAGCCCTTCCCACATTGATCCAGTTGCAACTTTAGAAGCTGCGCTCTCATAAAGCATAAAAAATGCCCCGTATCGATTGATACGGGGCATTTCAATAATCCTCAAAGCGGGCGCTTTATGCGATGGCTTCGCTGCGCTTGCCGAGCAGACGGTCAATCACCACCGCCACAACCAGGATCATCACCGACGGCACCAACCAGGCCAGGCCCTGCTCGCTCAGCGGCAGGTTAGCCAACTGCGCCGGCAGCCAATCCGCCAAGCCCGCGCCCTTGAGGGCATCGATGCAGCCGAAGATAAACGACACCAGCATCACCGGCCCAACAATACGCCCTTGCTCCTGCCAGAAGCCTTTGCAGAAGCTAAGAGCCACCAACACGATGCAGGGCGGATAGATGGCGGTGAGTACTGGGATCGAGAAAGCGATCAGCTTGGTCAGGCCCAAGTTCGACACAAACAAGGAGAACAGCGCCAGGATCACCACCAGGGTCTTGTAGGACAGCGGCAGGATGCGGCTGAAGTACTCGGCGCAGGCGCAGGTCAGGCCCACCGCCGTCACCAGGCACGCCAGGGAGATCAGCACGGCCAGGAAACCGCTGCCCAGAGAGCCGAAGGTATGCTGCACGTAAGCATGCAGTACCGCAGCGCCGTTGCTGGCCCCAGCGGCTACCGCATGGCTACCCGAACCGAGGCGGAACAGGCTTACATACACCAACGCCAAGCCCACACCCGCGATCAGGCCGGCGATGATGGCGTAACGGGTGATCAGCTTCGGCGATTCAACACCACGGGAGCGAATCGCATTGACGATGACGATGCCGAACACCAGCGCGCCCAGGGTATCCATGGTCAGGTAACCATTGATAAAACCCTGGGAAAACGGCGCAGCGACATATTCCGGGGTGGCGACACCGACGTCACCGGCCGGCAGCGCAAATGCGGCGATGCCCAGCACGGCCAGCGCTATGATCTTCAGCGGCGCGAGGAAACGCCCCACGGTATCCAGCAGGCGCCCTGGATACAGGGACACAAAGAACACCACCAGAAAGTACACGGAGCTGTAGAGAAACAGCGCTAGAGGGCTTTCGCCAGTCAAGGGCGCAAGGCCCACTTCAAAGGACACGGTCGCCGTACGCGGCGTGGCGAACAGCGGGCCTACCGCCAGATACGCCGCTGCCGCCAGCAGGCCACCGGCGATTTTGCCGATTGGGCTGCTCAGCGCGTCCATGCCGCCACCGACTTTGGCCAGCGCGATTACGGTGACCACCGGAAGGCCGACCGCAGTGATCAGAAAACCCAGTGCCGCCATCCAGACGTTAGGTCCGGACTGCAAGCCAACGATAGGCGGGAAGATGATGTTGCCGGCGCCCACGAACAGGGCAAAGGTCATAAAGCCCAACGCCAGGATATCCTGGCCTTTCAACACTTTCATTTAAGGAAATACCACACTGCTGAATCGGAATTTAGAGAGGGATTCCCTGTGGATGAGGGAAATACCGGCGGCCCTTTTGGGGACCGACCGTTCCAGCGCGAAGCGTCCTTTTGGGATGCGGGCGCATAAAGAGGCGGCCAGAGTACAGAATTAGGGCGACAAACGCACTGTTGCGGGGCGAACTGTCCGATAAGCGACATCACGATGTCGCATTTTCGTACTTAACTTGGCAATACGAACACATGTGGGAGGGGGCCTGCCCCCGACGGCGGTGTGTCAGCCAATGATTGCGTGGCGGCCCCATTGCCATCGGGGGCAAGCCCCCTCCCACATTGGTCGAAGACATCCAAGAAGCACAAAGGCCACCCGAAGGTGGCCTTTGTGGGCGGAGCGTCAGTTAAGCGCGAGGCTTACTTGACAGCCCAACCGGTCAGCTCGGCCAGGGCCTTGCCGATGTCTGCCAGAGAACGCACGGTTTTCACGCCTGCGTCTTGCAGCGCAGCGAATTTCTCGTCTGCAGTGCCTTTGCCGCCAGAGATGATTGCGCCCGCATGGCCCATGCGCTTGCCAGCAGGGGCAGTCACACCAGCGATGTAGGAAACAACTGGCTTGGTCACGTGTGCCTTGATGTAGGCAGCCGCTTCTTCTTCAGCCGAACCGCCGATCTCACCGATCATCACGATCGCTTCGGTCTTCGGGTCTTCCTGGAACAGCTTCAGGATGTCGATGAAGTTGGAGCCTGGGATCGGGTCACCGCCGATGCCGACGCAAGTCGACTGACCGAAACCGGCGTCAGTGGTCTGCTTCACAGCTTCGTAGGTCAGGGTGCCGGAACGGGAAACGATACCGACTTTACCTGGCAAGTGAATGTGACCTGGCATGATGCCGATCTTGCATTCGCCTGGGGTGATCACACCTGGGCAGTTAGGGCCGATCAGGACTACGCCCAGTTCGTCACACTTAACTTTAGCGTCCAGCATGTCCAGGGTAGGAATGCCTTCGGTGATGCAAACGATCAGCTTGATGCCGCCGAATGCCGCTTCCAGGATCGAGTCCTTGCAGAAAGGAGCCGGAACGTAGATCACGCTGGCGGTGGCGCCAGTGGCAGCTACAGCGTCTTTCACGGTGTTGAACACCGGCAGGCCCAGGTGCTCGGTGCCGCCTTTGCCTGGCGTTACGCCGCCAACCATCTGGGTGCCGTATTCGATGGCTTGCTGGGTGTGGAAGCTACCTTGCGAACCGGTAATACCCTGGCAGATAACTTTGGTGTCTTTATTGATCAGGACGCTCATTATTTGCCCTCCGCAGCTTTGACAACTTGTTGAGCAGCGTCGGTCAGGCTGGTAGCCGCGATGATGTTCAAACCGCTTTCTGCCAGTACTTTAGCGCCCAGTTCAGCGTTGTTACCTTCAAGGCGAACAACAACCGGGATTTTAACGCCGACTTCTTTCACTGCACCGATGATGCCTTCGGCAATCATGTCGCAACGAACGATGCCGCCGAAGATGTTGACCAATACTGCAGCGACGTTGGCGTCGGACAGGATGATCTTGAAAGCTTCGGTCACGCGTTCTTTGGTAGCACCACCGCCCACGTCGAGGAAGTTGGCTGGTTTGCCGCCATGCAGGTTGACGATGTCCATGGTACCCATGGCCAGGCCGGCACCGTTGACCATGCAACCGATGTTGCCTTCCAGGGCCACGTAGTTCAGTTCGAACTTGGCAGCGTGGGCTTCGCGCGGATCGTCTTGCGACGGATCGTGGAAAGTCTTCAGCTTAGGCTGACGGTACATGGCGTTGGCGTCGATGTTGATCTTGGCATCGAGGCAGTGCAGATCGCCGTCAGCCTTGATCACCAGCGGGTTCACTTCCAGCAGAGCCAGATCGTGATCCTGGAACAGTTTGGCCAGACCTACGAAGATCTTGGCGAACTGGGCAACTTGCTTGCCTTCCAGGCCCAGCTGGAAAGCCAGCTCGCGACCCTGGAACGGCTGAGCGCCAACCAGTGGATCGATGGTGGCTTTCAGAATTTTTTCTGGGGTTTCGTGAGCGATCTTTTCGATGTCCACGCCACCTTCGGTGGAAGCCATGAACACGATGCGACGGCTCGAACGGTCAACGACAGCGCCCAGGTACAGCTCTTTAGCGATATCAGTGCACGATTCAACCAGGATCTTGGTGACTGGCTGGCCATTGGCATCAGTCTGGTAAGTCACCAGACGCTTGCCCAGCCACTGCTGTGCGAAGGCCTTGGCGTCTTCTTTGTTGCGAACCAGCTTAACGCCGCCCGCTTTACCGCGACCACCCGCGTGGACCTGGGCTTTGACAACCCATTCGGTACCACCGATTTTGTCGCAAGCTTCTGCTGCTGCTTCCGGGGTGTCTACTGCGTAGCCCTTGGATACTGGCAGGCCGTATTCAGCGAACAGCTGCTTACCCTGATACTCGTGAAGATTCATGCTTTTTACCGTCTTCGTTAGGTACTGCGCATTCGGCGCTGCGCTCATTATGAGTGCCGCACCACCTGTGACTGCTGCTTGCGCAACTTGCGGGGCTTATGGCCCGTAAAGCTGCGCAAGGCTGCGTCCAGCGGATATTCCGCGGTGAGTCTTGCGCGCAAGGCTCACGACGGGCAACTCCGCCGTGGTTTCTTATTATCTCGCTTAGCGCTTCTTGCGGTTGGCGATGTGGATGGCGCCGCCATTCACTGCCAACGCGGCTTCGTGCAACGCTTCGGACAGGGTCGGATGGGAGAAGACCATCATGCCCAGGTCCTCGGCACTGGTGCCGAATTCCATACCGATTGCGCCCTGCTGAACCAGTTCTGCTGCGCTTGGGCCAATCACGTGGACGCCCAATACACGGTCAGTCTTGGCATCAGCAATGACTTTGACAAAACCACCGGTGTCGTTGGCTGCCATGGCACGGCCAGAAGCGGCGAACGGGAAGGTGCCGACGTTAACTTCAACGCCTTCAGCTTTCAACTGCTGTTCGTTCTTGCCGACCCATGCAATTTCCGGGTGGGTGTAGATAACCGATGGAATCAGGTCGTAGTTCATCTGGGTTTTGTGGCCCTTGATGCGCTCGACAACCATGATGCCTTCTTCGGAAGCCTTGTGCGCCAGCATCATGCCGCGCACCACGTCACCGATGGCGTACACGCCTGGAACGGTGGTAGCGCAGTGATCGTCAACGTGGATAAAGCCACGCTCGTCGATGTTCACGCCGCTGTCGGCCGCCAGCAGGTCGGTCGTCACTGGACGACGGCCTACGGCCACGATCAGCTTGTCGAAGGTGATGGTTTGTTCGCCATCTTTGTCGGTGTAGGTCACGACCACTTCTTCGCCATTGACCTTCGAGCCGGTCACGCGAGCGCCCAGCTTGATGTCCAGGCCCTGTTTGGTCAGGGTCTTGAACGCTTCCTTGGAGACTGCGGTATCGGCAGCCAGCAGGAACGTGTCCAGAGCTTCCAGAACAGTCACTTCAGCACCCAGACGGGACCATACCGAACCCAGCTCCAGGCCGATCACACCAGCACCGATCACACCCAGGCGCTTAGGCACAGCTTGGAATTCCAGGGCGCCGGTCGAATCAACGATCACGTTGTTGTCGACTGGAGCAGGCGGAATGTCGATTGGGCGCGAACCTGGGGCCAGGATCACGTTTTCAGCTTCGATCACTTCAACCGAACCGTCAGGCTTGGTGATTTCGACTTTCTTGCCGGCCAGCAATTTGCCGTGGCCTTGCAGGGAAGTCACGCCGTTGGCCTTGAACAAGGTGGCAACGCCGGAAGTCAGGCCTTTAACGATGTTGGCTTTACGGCCGACCATTGCTGGCACGTCCATGGTCACGCCGGCGTGGTTGATACCGTGGATCGCGAAGCCGTCTTGGGCTTCGTGGAATTTCCAGGAGCTGTCCAGCAGCGCCTTGGAAGGAATGCAGCCAACGTTCAGGCAAGTACCGCCCAGCGCCAGTTTGCCTTCCTTGTCAGTGTATTTTTCGATGCAAGCAGTCGAGAGGCCCAGTTGAGCAGCCTTGATGGCGGCAACATAGCCGCCAGGGCCCGCGCCAATCACTACAACGTCAAATTTCTGCGACATGAAAAAAATTCCTCTATTCAGCGACAAGCTTCAAGCGACAAGCTGCAAGCCAAGCTGCTTTTTCCTACAGCTTGTAGCTTGCAACTTGCAGCTGCGTCTTTAGATATCCAGCAGCAGACGAGCCGGGTCTTCCAGCAGGTTCTTGATGGTCACCAGGAAAGTCACGGCTTCTTTACCATCGATCAGGCGGTGATCGTAGGACAGTGCCAGGTACATCATCGGGCGGATCACGACTTGGCCGTTGATGGCCATCGGACGCTGGATGATGTTGTGCATGCCCAGGATCGCGGCTTGTGGCGGGTTGACGATCGGCGTCGACATCATCGAACCGAAGGTACCACCGTTGGTGATGGTGAAGGTACCACCGGTCATCTCGTCGATGGTCAGCTTACCGTCACGGGCTTTCTTGCCGAAGGTGGCGATGCCGCCTTCGATTTCAGCCAGGCTCATCAGTTCGGCGTTACGCAGGACCGGAACCACCAGGCCACGGTCGCTGGACACGGCAACGCCGATGTCTGCATAGCCATGGTAGACGATGTCGTTGCCATCGATGGAAGCGTTGACTGCCGGGAAGCGTTTCAGCGCTTCGGTGGCCGCTTTCACGAAGAACGACATGAAGCCCAGGCGCACGCCGTTGTGAGACTTCTCGAACAGGTCTTTGTACTTCGAACGCAGGGCCATGACTTCGGTCATGTCGACTTCGTTGAAGGTGGTCAGCATTGCCATGTTCGACTGGGCTTCAACCAGACGCTTGGCCACGGTGGCACGCACGCGGGTCATCGGTACGCGCTTCTCGGTGCGGTCGCCGGCGGCGAACACAGGAGCAGCGGCAGCCGGGGCAGCCGGCTTGGCAGGTGCGGCAGCTGGAGCGTTCTTCTTGGCTTCAACCGCAGCAACCACGTCTTCCTTGGTCACGCGACCGTCTTTGCCGGTGCCTTTGATGGAAGCCAGGTTGATACCGTTTTCTTCAGCCAACTGGCGCGCAGCCGGTGCAGCGATCGGGTCTTCAGCACCAGCGGCCGGAGCGGCAGCTGGAGCCGAAGCAGCAGGTGCAGCAGCCGGAGCAGGTGCAGGTGCAGGTGCAGCAGCGCCGCCCTCTTCGATCGAGCCCAACACCTGGTTGGACAGGACGGTAGCGCCCTCCTCGGCAACGATTGCGCCCAGCACGCCGTCAGCTTCGGCCAGCACTTCCAGCACGACTTTGTCGGTCTCGATGTCGACGATCAGGTCGTCGCGCTTGACAGCTTCGCCTGGTTTTTTGTGCCAGGTGGCAACGGTGCCATCGGCAACCGATTCCGGGAATGACGGGGCTTTGATTTCGATAGCCATTATCTGTGGGTCCTTAAAATTCGGTTTCAGTCAGCGCGAAGGCGTTAAACAGTGAAAGCATCTTGCAGCAGTTTTTCCTGCTGTTCGGCGTGCATCGACGCATAACCACACGCAGGTGCGGCGGAAGCATCACGGCCGGCGTATTCCAGGCCCAGGGCCTTGTTATGGTTGCCAATGCTGCGACGCAGGTGATGCTGGCTGCTGTACCACGCGCCCTGGTTCATCGGTTCTTCCTGGCACCAGACCACATTCGTGAGGTTGGTGTAAGGCGCGATGACCTCCATCAGGTCGTCTTCCGGGAACGGGTAAAGCTGCTCGATACGCACGATGGCGATATCTTCGCGGCCTTCGGCACGGCGTTTTTCCAGCAGGTCATAGTAGACCTTGCCGCTGCACAGGATCAGGCGAGTGACCTTGGCCGCGTCCAGCGTGTCGATTTCTGGAATCACGGTCTGGAACGAACCGTCCGCCAGATCTTCCAGGGTCGAGACGGCCAATTTATGACGCAGCAGCGACTTCGGAGTCAGCACAACCAGCGGCTTGCGCAGAGGACGAATCACCTGGCGACGCAGCAAGTGGTAGATCTGAGCCGGGGTGGTCGGTACGCAGACCTGAATATTGTGCTCGGCGCACAGCTGCAGGTAACGCTCCAGACGGGCCGAGGAGTGCTCCGGACCCTGACCTTCATAACCGTGCGGTAGCAGCATGGTCAGACCGCACAGACGGCCCCACTTATGCTCGCCGCTGGTGATGAACTGGTCGATCACCACCTGGGCGCCGTTGGCGAAGTCGCCGAACTGGGCTTCCCAGATCACCAGCGCATTCGGCGTGGTGGTCGAGTAACCGTATTCGAAGGCCAGTACAGCCTCTTCGGACAGGAACGAATCGTACAGGTCGAAACGTGGCTGGCCTTCGTACAGGTTCTGCAACGGCACGTAGGTGCTGGCGTCTTTTTGGTTGTGCAGTACCGCGTGACGGTGCGAGAACGTACCGCGGCCGATGTCCTGGCCGGTCATGCGGATCGGGTGACCTTCGAACGCCAGGGTCGCGTACGCCATGGTTTCGGCGTAACCCCAGTTGATTGGCAGGCCGCCGACTTGCATCTTCTGACGGTCTTCGTAGATCTTCGAGACCTGACGCTGAACCACGAAGCCTTCCGGAATTTCCAGCAGCTTGGCGGACAGTTCCTGCAGGGTCTTGAGGTCGAACGAGGTATCGTGACGCGCGGTCCAGGTGTGGCCCAGGTACGGACGCCAGTCAACGAACAGCTCTTTGTTCGGCTCTTTGACCAGGCTTTTCACTACATGCAGACCGTTGTCCAGAGCGTTGCGGTATTCGTCGACTTTCGCCTGAACACGCGCTTCGTCCACCACACCTGCCTTGGTCAGGCTTTCGGCGTACAGCTCACGGGTAGTGCGCTGCTTGGTGATCTGCTGGTACATCAACGGTTGGGTGCCGCTTGGCTCGTCCGCTTCGTTGTGACCGCGACGGCGGTAGCAAACCAGGTCGATCACCACGTCACGCTTGAATTGCATGCGGTAGTCGACGGCCAGTTGGGTCACGAACAATACGGCTTCCGGATCATCACCATTCACATGGAGGATCGGCGCCTGGATCATCTTGGCAACGTCGGTGGCGTACTCGGTGGAGCGCGAGTCCAACGGGTTGCTGATGGTGAAGCCCACCTGGTTGTTGATGACGATATGAACGGTACCGCCAGTCTTGAAGCCGCGAGTCTGCGACATCTGGAAGGTTTCCAGAACCACGCCCTGACCGGCGAATGCCGCGTCACCGTGGATGGAAATCGGCAGAACCTTTTCACCAGTAGTGTCGTTACGACGGTCCTGGCGAGCACGCACCGACCCCTCGACCACTGGCGAAACGATTTCCAGGTGGGATGGGTTGAATGCCATGGCCAGGTGAACTTCACCGCCGGAGGTCATCACGTTGGACGAGAAGCCCTGGTGGTATTTAACGTCACCGGAACCCAGCTCGACCTTCTTCTTGCCTTCAAACTCGTCGAACAGCTCACGCGGGTTCTTGCCGAAGGTGTTGACCAACACGTTCAAGCGACCACGGTGGGCCATACCGATCACGACTTCCTTGGTGCCGTAGGAGCCGGAACGCTGGATCAGCTCGTCGAGCATCGGGATCAGGCTTTCGCCGCCTTCCAGACCGAAACGCTTGGTGCCCGGGTATTTGGTCCCCAGGTATTTTTCCAGGCCTTCGGCAGCGGTCACGCGCTCAAGCAGGTGGCTGCGAACGTCGGCGGACAGCGCCGGACGGCCGCGCACACCTTCCAGGCGATGCTGGAACCACTGGCGCTGCTCGGAATCGGTGATGTGCGTGAACTCAGCGCCGATGGTGCGGCAATATGTCTGCTGCAACGCCTCGTGAATTTCGCGTAGGCTCGCTTCCTCTTTGCCGATGAACAGGTCGCCGGCACGGAAGGTCGTATCAAGATCGGCATTGGTCAAGCCGTAATGATTGATCGACAGGTCAGCCGGTGCAGGACGCTGCCAGAGCCCCAGCGGGTCAAGCTGGGCAGCCTGGTGGCCACGCATCCGGTAGGCCTGGATCAGTCGCAGTACTTCAACTTGCTTCTTCTCATGCTCACTGCTCACGCTGCCGGCGGAAACCGGTTGGGCGCGGCGCTGGTTCTTTGCCAGCAGCACAAACTGATCGCGAATTGTTGCATGCGATACATCGGTGGCAGCGTTGCCGTCTGAAGACAACGTCTGAAATTTGGTGCGCCATTCTTCTGGCACAGCGTTAGGGTCGTGCAGGTAGAGCTCATAAAGCTCTTCCACATAGGCAGCGTTACCACCTGAAAGATAGCCGCTGTTCCACATGCGCTGCATCACGCTTTCTTGCATGCTTGGTCACCCTCGATTTGGGGACACCACCGGCGAAAACACCGAGTTTGCTTGCAAAAGGCCAAGTGCAGCGACCAAAACAAGCCACTTAGGATCACGCTGATAGTTCGGGTACCAACCCGAATGCCCCTGCTTGTCTCATTTCTTCAAAATAAGAGCCGCGGCTTTGTAAGTCGCTGCTCAAGTTAAAACTACGGCGCCGGTTGAAGCCTGCGCCGCAGCATTTACGGGCACAACGGTCCTGCTTTGTTACAACGTCAGTTACACGCCGCTTTGCAGCAGCATGTTACGGATGTGACCAATGGCCTTAGTCGGGTTCAGGCCTTTGGGACATACGTTGACGCAGTTCATGATCCCGCGGCAGCGGAATACGCTGAACGGGTCATCCAGCGAAGCCAAACGCTCGGACGTCTTGGTGTCACGGCTGTCTGCCAGGAAGCGGTACGCTTGCAGCAGGGCAGCTGGACCCAGGAATTTGTCCGGGTTCCACCAGAAGGACGGGCAGGAGGTCGAGCAGCAGGCGCACAGAATGCACTCGTACAGACCGTCGAGCTTGTCGCGCTCTTCCGGGGACTGCAGACGCTCGATGGCCGGGGCCGGCGTGTCGTTCTGCAGGAACGGCTTAACTTTCTCGTATTGCTTGTAGAAGATGCTCATATCGACGACCAGGTCACGGATAACCGGCAAACCTGGCAGTGGACGAACGATCAGCTTGTTGCCTTTCACCACGGCGGACAGCGGCGTGATGCACGCCAGGCCGTTTTTGCCGTTGATGTTCATGCCGTCGGAGCCGCAGACACCTTCACGGCAAGAGCGACGATAGGAGAAACCTTCGTCCTGCTCTTTGATCAGGGCCAGCACGTCCAGCACCATCAGGTCTTTACCACCGGTATCGACCTGGAATTCCTGCATGAACGGCGCAGCGTCCTGATCAGGGTTGTAGCGATAAACACTGACTTTCAACATGGCAGCCACCCTTAGTAAGTCCGAATCTTCGGTTCAAACGTCGGAACCGTTTTCGGCGAGAAGTTCACGGCACGCTTGGCAACGCGCTTTTCACCCGGGAAGTACAGGGTGTGGCACAGCCAGTTCTCGTCGTCGCGGTCTTCGTAGTCTTCACGAGCGTGAGCACCACGGGATTCTTTACGAACCTCGGCAGCAATCGCGGTCGCTTCGGCCACTTCCAGCAGGTTTTGCAGCTCAAGGGCTTCGATACGAGCGGTGTTGAACGCCTGGCTCTTATCGTTGATCTTGACGTTGGCGATGCGCTTGCGCAGGTCGGCCAGCTGGGCAATACCCTTCTGCATGTATTCGCCAGTACGGAATACACCGAAGTAGTTCTGCATGCAGCTTTGCAGCTCGCGACGCAGGGTTGCCACGTCTTCGCCATCGGTACGCTCGTTCAGAGCGGACAGGCGCGCCAGGGCGGCCTCGATGTTGGCGTCGGTGGCGTCGTCGTACTCGATGCCATCGCTCAGGGCTTTTTCCAAGTGCAGGCCAGCGGCGCGCCCGAATACCACCAGGTCGAGCAACGAGTTACCGCCCAGGCGGTTGGCACCGTGAACCGATACGCACGCCACTTCACCCACTGCAAACAGACCAGGGATGATCGCGTCGACGCCATCGGCGTCCTGAGTGATCGCTTGACCATGAATGTTGGTCGGCACGCCGCCCATCATATAGTGGCAAGTCGGAACAACCGGGACCGGAGCAACAACCGGGTCAACGTGCGCAAATGTCTTGGACAGTTCGCAGATACCTGGCAGACGGCTGTGCAGCACTTCTTCGCCCAGGTGATCGAGCTTGAGCATTACGTGGTCGCCATTCGGACCGCAACCGTTGCCAGCGATGATCTCTTTAACCATCGAACGGGCAACAACATCACGACCGGCAAGGTCTTTAGCGTTCGGAGCATAGCGCTCCATGAAACGCTCGCCGTGCTTGTTGATCAAGTAACCACCTTCACCACGGCAACCTTCGGTCACCAAAACGCCGGCGCCGGCAATACCGGTCGGGTGGAACTGCCACATTTCAATATCTTGCACCGGCACGCCGGCACGCAGGGCCATGCCCACGCCGTCGCCAGTGTTGATCAGGGCGTTGGTGGTCGAGGCGTAGATACGGCCTGCACCGCCGGTTGCCAGCACGGTAGCCTTGGCGCGAATGTAGGTGGTTTCACCGGTTTCGATGCAGATAGCGATTACACCGACGAACTCGCCTTGGGCGTTTTTGACCAGGTCGACAGCGTAGTACTCGTTCAGGAACGTGGTACCGGCTTTCAGGTTGCCCTGATAAAGCGTGTGCAGCAGCGCGTGACCGGTACGGTCGGAAGCGGCGCAAGTACGGGCAGCCTGCCCGCCTTTACCGTAATCCTTCGACTGGCCGCCGAACGGACGCTGGTAGATACGGCCTTGCTCGGTACGCGAGAACGGCAGACCCATGTGGTCCAGCTCGAACACCGCTGCCGGGCCTTCCTGACACATGTATTCGATAGCGTCCTGGTCACCGATGTAGTCGGAACCCTTGACGGTATCGTACATGTGCCAGCGCCAGTCATCGTTCGGGTCGGCCGAAGCGATGGCGCAGGTGATGCCACCCTGGGCGGACACGGTGTGGGAACGTGTCGGGAATACCTTGGTGATCACGGCAGTCTTGTGACCGCCCTGGGCCAGCTGCAGCGCAGCGCGCATGCCGGCACCGCCGCCACCAATAATGATGGCGTCGAAGGAAATAGTTGGAATGTTAGCCATGACTCAGATACCCCAAAGAATCTGCACACCCCAGACGAAGTAAGCGAACATCGCGACGCCGCATACTGCCTGGAAGAGGAAACGTACTGCAGTCGCGGACTTGCCCAGCGCCATCGGCGTGAGGTAGTCGGTCGCGATGGTCCACATGCCGACCCAGGCGTGAGCGCCCAGGGCTACAAGGGCCAGCAGACTGAAGATTCGCATCGCATTGTGGGAAAACAGGCCATGCCATTGCTCATAGCCGATGCCCGGGTTTGCGACGAGGTATCCGATCAGGAAAATGAAATAAGCCGCGAGAACAACCGCAGACACACGCTGCGCCATCCAATCATAGAGGCCCGAACGCGATAGGTTCGTAACGCTGGTTACCATATCCAAACTCCTGCGAGAACGATCAGCACCACGGAAATGGCGATGATGATTTTCGAGCCCAGGCGGCCGCCTTCCAGCGTCTCACCGATGCCCATGTCCATGATCAAGTGGCGCACACCGGCTACCAGGTGATACAGCAGAGCGGACAGGAGGCCCCATGCTACGAACTTGGCCAGCGGGCTGGTCAAGCATGCCTTCACCTCGGCGTAACCTTCCTCGGAACCCAGGGATTTGCTCAATGCATAAAGCATGATGCCCAAGCCCAGGAACAGGATGATGCCGGAAACACGGTGCAGGAACGACGTAACGCCGGTGATGGGGAGTTTGATGGTCCTTAGGTCTAGGTTTACAGGTCGTTGGCTATTCTTCACGGCTTTTTTTCACACTGAAGAGCCCCTAACAATCAGGGCAAAGTTGTAGGGGAGTGCACTGGTCAGGTAAGCACCACCCAGGGAGTGCGACCCCCAATGAAAGCAAGCCCAAAAGCCCTTGGCGGTCGGTGGCCGAGTATAGACAGTTAGGTTACTAATGACAACGCGCGCTCCTCACCCTAATAGCGGATTGCGCTGACGGGATAAAAGGCGTAAATGGCAGGCAATTTCGACGAAAAAGTCCGGTTAAAGCCTTCTGGAGCAAGACTTTAGGCAAATTGACATCTGAATTTATCTCACTATAGTGGTGCGGGCCCTGCGTGGGGGGTCTGTCTGATGATTTGAAGCATAAATAGGAGGCCACATGGCTGACAAAAAAGCGCAGTTGATCATCGAGGGCGCAGCCCCCGTCGAGCTGCCCATTTTAACCGGCACCGTTGGTCCCGATGTTATCGACGTACGGGGCCTGACGGCCACGGGCCGTTTCACTTTCGACCCAGGCTTCATGTCGACCGCCTCTTGCGAGTCGAAGATCACCTATATCGACGGCGACAATGGCATCTTGCTGCACCGGGGCTACCCGATCGAGCAATTGGCAGAAAAGTCGGACTACCTGGAAACCTGCTACCTGCTGCTCAATGGCGAATTGCCAACAGCCGAGCAGAAAGCCCAGTTTGTCAGCACAGTCAAGAACCACACCATGGTTCACGAGCAGTTGAAGACCTTCTTCAACGGCTTCCGTCGCGACGCCCACCCGATGGCTGTCATGTGTGGCGTGGTCGGCGCCCTGTCGGCCTTCTATCACGACTCCCTCGACATCAATAACCCGCAGCATCGCGAAATCTCCGCGATCCGCCTGGTTGCCAAGATGCCGACCCTGGCCGCAATGGTTTACAAGTACTCCATGGGTCAACCCATGATGTACCCGCGCAACGACCTGACGTACGCGGAAAACTTCCTGCACATGATGTTCAACACCCCGTGCGAGATCAAACCGATCAGCCCGGTGCTCGCCAAGGCCATGGACCGGATCTTCATCCTCCACGCCGACCACGAGCAGAACGCCTCCACCTCCACCGTGCGCCTGGCGGGCTCCTCGGGTGCCAACCCGTTCGCCTGTATCGCCGCCGGCATCGCCGCACTGTGGGGCCCTGCCCACGGCGGTGCGAACGAAGCCGTGTTGACCATGCTCGATGAAATCGGCGATGTCTCGAACATCGACACCTTCATCGCCAAGGCCAAGGACAAGAACGATCCGTTCAAGCTGATGGGCTTCGGTCACCGGGTCTACAAGAACCGCGACCCACGCGCCACCGTTATGAAGCAGACCTGCGACGAAGTGTTGAAGGAACTGGGCATCAAGAACGATCCGCAACTCGAACTGGCCATGCGCCTGGAAGAGATCGCCCTGACCGACCCGTACTTCATCGAACGCTCCCTGTACCCGAACGTCGACTTCTACTCGGGGATCATCCTCAAGGCGATCGGCATTCCAACCAGCATGTTTACCGTGATCTTCGCCCTGGCGCGGACCGTGGGCTGGATCTCCCACTGGAAAGAAATGCTCTCCAGCCCGTACAAGATTGGCCGCCCGCGCCAGCTGTACACCGGCTACGAGTCGCGTGATATCACCAAGCTGGAAGATCGCAAGTAAGCATCGCTTAGTTGCACTGAAAACGGCCTCCCCCAGTGGAGGCCGTTTTTGTTTGTGGCGTCTGGTCTACCGCCATCGGGGGCAAGCCCCCTCCCACCTTTGAAAAGTGTTCACAGATCAAGTGTGGCAGGGGGCTTGCCCCCGATGAGGCCATGAGCAGCAACCCATAAACCCCAGGCAAAAAAATGCCCCAGCCTTTCGCCCGGGGCACTTCCTGATCCAGTTACAAGCTTAGTGGTTAACCGCCCCACTCGCCCCCAAGCCAGTCTGCGAACGCACAAACTGCGGGAAGTACAGCGCACGCTCTTTCTCTGCCGCCGCCGACTTGTCGGTGATGGAGAAGAACCAGATGCCGATGAACGCAATGATCATCGAGAACAACGCAGGGTACTCGTACGGGAAGATGGCTTTTTCATGGTGCAGGATCGAGACCCAGATGGTCGGGCCCAGTACCATCAGGCCCACGGCGCTCACCAGGCCCAGCCAACCGCCGATCATGGCGCCACGGGTGGTGAGGTTTTTCCAGTACATGGAAAGCAGCAGCACCGGGAAGTTGCAGCTGGCGGCGATGGAGAACGCCAGGCCGACCATGAACGCGATGTTCTGGCTTTCGAACAGGATACCCAGGCCGATCGCCAATACACCCAGGGCCACGGTGGTGATCTTCGACACGCGAATCTCATCCTTCTCGTTGGCCTTGCCTTTCTTGATCACGCTGGCATATAGGTCGTGAGACACCGCCGATGCACCCGCCAGGGTCAAACCGGCCACCACGGCCAGGATGGTGGCAAACGCCACGGCCGAGATAAAGCCCAGGAAGATGCTGCCACCCACCGCATTGGCCAGGTGTACCGCCGCCATGTTGTTACCGCCCAGCAAGGCGCCTGCCGCATCCTTGAACGCCGGGTTGGTGCTGACCAGCAGGATCGCGCCGAAGCCGATAATAAAGGTCAGGATATAGAAGTAGCCGATAAAGCCCGTGGCATACAGCACGCTCTTACGCGCTTCCTTGGCATCGCTCACTGTGAAGAAGCGCATCAGGATATGCGGCAGGCCGGCGGTGCCGAACATCAGCGCCAAGCCCAGGGAGAATGCAGAGATAGGGTCTTTCACCAGGCCGCCTGGGCTCATGATCGCCTCACCTTTAGGGTGAACCTTGATCGCCTCGGAGAACAGCGTGTTGAAATCGAAGTTGACGTGCTTCATCACCATCAGCGCCATGAACGACGCACCCGACAGCAACAGCACCGCCTTGATGATCTGCACCCATGTGGTCGCCAGCATGCCGCCGAACAGCACGTACAGGCACATCAGGATGCCCACCAGAATCACCGCCACATGGTAATCCAGGCCGAACAGCAACTGGATCAGCTTGCCCGCCCCCACCATCTGCGCGATCAGGTAGAACGCCACCACCACCAGCGAACCGCAAGCCGACAGGCTGCGAATCTGGGTCTGGCCCAGGCGGTAGGACGCCACGTCAGCAAAGGTGTATTTACCCAGGTTACGCAGGCGCTCGGCGATCAGGAACAGAATGATCGGCCAGCCCACCAGAAAGCCGATCGAGTAGATCAGCCCGTCGTAGCCAGACGTAAACACCAGCGCGGAAATCCCCAGGAACGAGGCCGCCGACATATAGTCGCCAGCAATTGCCAGACCGTTCTGGAAACCGGTGATCTTGCCGCCCGCCGCGTAGTAGTCGGCCGCCGATTTATTGCGCTTGGAGGCCCAGTAAGTAATGCAAAGGGTTGCACCGACGAAGACGACAAACATCACGATGGCCGAGACGTTCAGCGGTTGCTTGTGCACTTCACCGGTCAATGCGTCGGCCGCCCACAGGGCGGGAGCAAAAAGCGAAGCGCCGAATACTGCCAGTAGACGACGGATCATTGCGCAGCCTCCTTGAGAATCGCATTGTTGAGATCGTCAAACTCGCCATTGGCCCGACGCACATAAATGCCGGTCAAGACGAACGCGGAGACGATCAACCCGACGCCCAGGGGGATACCCCAGGTAATCGACGAACCAGGGCTGAGCTTGGCCCCCAGCACTTGTGGCCCGTAGGCGATCAATAGGATGAAACCGGAGTAGAGCCCTAGCATGATGGCCGAGAGAATCCAGGCAAACCGCTCCCTTTTTCTCACCAGCTCCTTGAAGCGCGGGCTGTTTTGAATCGATAGGTAAATGCTGTCGTTCATTGTTTTTATCCTCGCAGCACAGCTTTTTTATTATTGGAACGTAGCCACTGTATGCGGCTGTGGCACAGGTTCCAGACGACCTTAGTAGTAGATCGAGTGTAGCGAGGGATTGACGACGCGAATGAAGATTTGCAGGAAACAGAAATTAATGTGGGAGGGGGCTTGCTCCCGATGGCGATGAGTCAGTCAGATCATTGAAAACTGACACTCTGAAGTGCGCCCCAAAAGTTGGACACCTATCCAACTCTTGGGGCTTTTTCATGAGCAAGTACACGACGCAGTTCAA
>NZ_JBHGZU010000178.1:0-233 GCF_042610415.1 Pseudomonas sp. MD330_10 | reverse complement strand
TGGTGTTGTTGAATTCATTCTAATGCTATTCCGGATTTGTGCTCACCGCGATCCCGGCCATCCTCAACCGCTTGTCATGCTTGATTAACGCCTCGGGTTCGCTGAGCGACGCGACAACCCTGCTGACCAGTGCGCAGATCCTGGTTGATGAAGCAGTCGGCGAGCGGAATCGGTTTCTGGACCACTTCGATGCCGATCCGGCGCGCCTGCAGGAAATTGACGAACGACTGGAC
>NZ_JBHGZU010000177.1:0-233 GCF_042610415.1 Pseudomonas sp. MD330_10 | reverse complement strand
CGAACGCTTTGGAGTCGCTCGCGTCACACTGGTTTTCGCGGTTGAACAGGCCCGACAAGGTACTTGAACCAAAAACCCCGCCATAGCCGCCGCCAAACCCAAGGAACCCAGAGGCACCCGCAGCATTGCCGCCCTCGATGCCGAATACCTGGGCGATATAACTCGGCGCCAGGGCGGTGGTGCGGAGAAAGATGTAGCCGATCGGTGGCAAGCCGCCACCCAATTCACGCTGC
>NZ_JBHGZU010000176.1:0-233 GCF_042610415.1 Pseudomonas sp. MD330_10 | reverse complement strand
GTTGCCGTTACTTGCTCGGTTACCGCTAGTTGTTGGAGCGGAAGTTTTAACCGATTTATCTGCAACGAATACCGCTCTGGATCAAGATTTTGTACACAATCTTCAGGTTGCAAGGTTCCTCATGCGGGAGGGGGGGGGGGGGGCGGGGGGGCGGTGACAGGGGGTAGCTTAATTGCTGATCCCCCGTAATCGGGAGCAAGCCCGCAGAGGGATGGGGTGTCTGGGGGGCCGAT
>NZ_JBHGZU010000175.1:0-233 GCF_042610415.1 Pseudomonas sp. MD330_10 | reverse complement strand
CGCTCGTGGTTTGCAGGGTGGAGGCTGACGACAACATGGCGAACGACAGGCAGAACAGAGCAAGCAAACAACGCATTGAAACGATTTCCCTTTGAAGGCCGTCTGCCGTTGTTATTGGGCGGGTTTGGCATGTGGCGGCACCGACTCGCTGCGCACTGGGTAGGCGTGCTGGCGGCGGTCAGCGAAGAAGCATTCTAAGGTTCGCCCGACGGTGCGGAATGCCAGCTCGGTCC
>NZ_JBHGZU010000174.1:0-234 GCF_042610415.1 Pseudomonas sp. MD330_10 | reverse complement strand
ACGTGGATGGCAATGAGTCGGAGAACACCTAGAACGTCGGCTCGCCTAGCAACGTCTTCTCCTACACGGCTGAGGTCAGATCCAAACCGGTGACCGGTTCCATTGATGCGGTCGGCGGCGAAGCCACCGTTTACTTCAATCCGGACGGAGACTTGCAAGGCTCCGCAATCTACTGATACCCCGCAACCTACCGCGGTTTTCCGGACAACTGCAGCCCGCTGACGTCGACCCCGG
>NZ_JBHGZU010000173.1:0-234 GCF_042610415.1 Pseudomonas sp. MD330_10 | reverse complement strand
GATTACCCGGATCACCAGCGCTTTTCGGTTGTCGGTCAGTTCGATACGCGCTGTGCCGGCGGACCGCAGGGCGTTGTCGATCTGATTGTTAAGGCACGAACGCAAGGCCTTGGGTTGCACCTGCAGCGGTGCGCAGGTGCCGGCAATATTCACGTCGCAGCCTTGGTCCTGGGCGTTTTCGCTCAGTGTTTCCACATGCGCATGCACGTCCAGCCAGTGTCTGGTCTCGCTGGT
>NZ_JBHGZU010000172.1:0-234 GCF_042610415.1 Pseudomonas sp. MD330_10 | reverse complement strand
CCCGTGGCGGGTGCGGGCGCCCCCCGCGCTCGGCTCGGCGCCACCCCCCCTCCTCCCCACAGCGAGGCCAGGTCTCCACAACGGTGAGTCAGCAACAGCTGGGCTGACTGACCCAGCGCTATCGTGGCATGGCTCCCTACCCACCAGATCTGAAGAGCCTCGTGACGGGAACCGGAGAACGTCGGGCAGGGGAGATGTCGGGGGTCGCCGGATCCTTGACAGCGCGGGGGGGGG
>NZ_JBHGZU010000171.1:0-234 GCF_042610415.1 Pseudomonas sp. MD330_10 | reverse complement strand
AAACGCTCGTTGCTTTTCTTGGCGATCAGCATGGCCGTGAACAGCATCACCACCTTGAAGGCGGTGGCGATCCGCGAGAAAAAGCCGTCGAACAGAAAGGATTGGGCGCCGGATATCACACCCGTGACAAACCCGGCGATCGCGACTGCGAACATCAGAATCGTCGATTGTATGAGCAGTGCCTGCTCACCTCCCTAACTCACATTGCCTCCCGTCAAAAACCAAAACCCGCAC
>NZ_JBHGZU010000170.1:0-234 GCF_042610415.1 Pseudomonas sp. MD330_10 | reverse complement strand
ATCATCGAACTGGCCGACCAGAAGATCAATACCACCAGCCTCAACCTGTATCAACTGCGCGATGCTATCAACCTGCGGCTGCAGAACCAGCCGGAGCCTGGCACGGCCTTTCTCGAGGAGTCCTTTGGGTACAAGCGCGGCATGCCGTTAGACGCCTATATGGTGTTCGATGTGCGCTGCCTGCCTAACACTTACTGGAAGCCGGAAATGCGTGACCAGACCGGGCTGGATCAG
>NZ_JBHGZU010000169.1:0-234 GCF_042610415.1 Pseudomonas sp. MD330_10 | reverse complement strand
AACCCATTGAGCTTTTCGGGGTCATTGATGCGTTCTTCGATCACAAAACGGCACATCATGCCGCGCGCCTAATTTGCGTAGAAACTGATGATTTTGTACTGGCCGTTTTTCAGGTCCTTGAACACGGTGTTGATGATCCGCGCGTTCAGGGCCGTGCGTTTTACAGCCGAAAAGTACTCGTTGGACGCTAAGTTGAGTAGCACATCGTCACCTTTGGCGGCCAGGGCTTCGTTG
>NZ_JBHGZU010000016.1:0-119079 GCF_042610415.1 Pseudomonas sp. MD330_10 | reverse complement strand
TTCCGCTAAGTGTGGGTAACACTTTAACTTTGGCACATAGATGCCGTTAGGAAGGGGGCGTCCATTCCATTACCACAGGGGGTGGTGTGTTGCCACAAAACCTTAGTTGTCTGCCGCTTCTCGCAAACGAAATGGCGCTGAAAATCCAAGCCTCTACCCCGATCCTTGTGGTGAGCGAGCTTGTCTCGCGCGGGGCAAGCCCGCTCACCACAGGAGTTGGTGTGTTGCCACAGAACCTGAGTTGACTGCCGCTTCTCTCAAACGAAATGGCGCTGGAAATCCAAGCCTCTGCCCCTATCCCTATGGTGAGCGAGCCGGCCTCGCGCGGGGCAAGCCCGCTCACCACAGGGGTTGGGGGGGGGCCGCAGAACGTGAGTTGACTGCCGCTTTTCTCAAGCGAAAATGGCGCTGGAAATCCAAGCCTGTGCCCCGATCCCTGTGGTGAGCGAGCTGGCCTCGCGCGGGGCAAGCCCGTTCACCACAGGGGTTGGGGTGTTGCCACAGAACCTGAGTTGACTGCCGCTTTTCTCAAGCGAAATGGCGCTGGAAATCCAAGCCTCTGGCCCGATCCCTGTGGTGAGCGAGCTTGTCTCGCGCGGCGCCAGTTCGCTCGCCGCAAGGTTGGCAGAAATGACAATAATTTGACTGGTGACTACAGGGGCCTACACCGTTGGTCTCTACGGCCTTGGTTTGTCGTGTTTTTCTTCTATCCTGAGGATTAGGGATATCCACAGGAGTCGCTGGACAGCAACAGCCTCGCCCACGCGCAGGGGCTGAACACCGAACTACCGAGGGTCGCCGCCATGTCGCGCAACCTCTGTCTTACCCGCCAGTACTTCGGGCTGGCTACCCGTATCGAATGCGCCATTCGCCCTCTCGCTGGGGATAACGGGCTGTGGACGGTGCTGTTTGCCGCCGGGATGACCGGCGAGCAGCCGTCCGCGGTGAAGTCCCAGGGCCCATTTCGCGGCCCCTTCGAGGCAGCCCATCTGCTGGAGTCGATCGTCGAAAACCTGACTCGGCAGGGCTACGAAATGGTCGAGGACCCGCCGATCTGGTGCCTGCACTTGCAGGCTCATCTTCGACTGCTCAACCGCAACCACGAGCAGCTCGCTCTGTAATCCGCTTATTTGCTCTCGGGCTTATCCAGTTTGACCTCAAAGCCGTATTGCACGGTATTCAGCTCGGTACGCTGGTAGCTTTCCAGCGCGCTCGGCTGGCCGTAGAAGTAATGCACGTCGAATAACGCCGTGCCGTATTCCGCGGCGCGATGGCTGACGGCGAGGATTTCCTTGAGGTAGTGGCCGCTGGCGTCCTTGGCATAGAAACGCCAGCTGTCGGAGGGGAAGGCTTTCTGGTCGACAACCAGCGCGTTGTCCTTGAGCGACAGGCCCTTAGGCAACGTGCCCACGTCGATCTGGTTTTTCTCGATGGTCGCCAGGAACAACGGGATCGAGCCCACCACATAAGCGGGGTTTTCCGGAAACAGCGTGAGGTCGTAGGTGAGGGTGCCGCGTGCCGGGTTCAGCTCAAAAGCCTCGGTGGGCAATTCAATCGGTTCGCCGCGCTCGCCTTTTTCATCGGCAGTAAAGAAGGTCACCGGCGACTCAGTGCTATTACGCTCGGCGCCCACCAGATCGTCATTGAACGTGAAGGGGTGGTCGAACACGATAGTCGCGGCGCTGGCGTCTTCGACGGACTGGCTGATGGTGACGCTGTTTTTCAGCTGGTCTTCGGTCAGTGTGGCGTCCTTGAGCCAATCGGCGGCGCTGTCGTCATACACGGTGACCGGCATGGGCAAGGCTTGCACGGTTTTTTCCAGGCTGTTTTTGTCGAAGCGAAGCACCGGCAGGTCGAGGTCCTTGCGGGTCACCGTGGCCTTGGAAAAATCCAGCACGTTGACTTGCACGGTGTCGATCAGCCCATTGAAGTACACCTTGGCGTAATGGGTGTTCTGCTGGTGTTCGAAGGCTTTTTGCTCATCGCTGAGCTGTTTTTCCAAGGCGTCGGACCAGACTTTTTGCTTTTGCATCTCGGCCAATTGTTTCTGGTAGAACGCCACCTGAGCCGCGCTTTCATTGATGGATCCCGAGCGAGTAAGGAATTGCGCGGTGCTGTCGCGCGCCTGTACCAGCAGCGGGTTGGGGGACTCATCGCCGACTTGGGGCGCCAGGGGCTGACTATTGGTCAGTTCGATTTCGGCGTAGTTCTTCTCCAGACGCAGCAGATTGACGCTGATCGCGCCTTCAGTGCGCGGGTGGCCTACGTCCTTGGTCGACAAGTCAAACGTCAGCACATTGCCCGGCGCGATCACCTCTACCGTGCCCTTGAGGCTCACCGGTTGCGGCTGGCTTTTGTTTTCGGTCTCGATGCCGTCGATGAACGGGTAGGTCACCGTCAGATCATCGGGGTTGGTCAGGTTGGAGCTGCTGGGGCTCAGTTGGATGCCCGGATCGGTTTCCGACCATTCCGGCTGGAACGGAATGACTTTGTGGTTGCTCAGGGTGACCGACTGCCATTCTAGGCCGTGGGGAAACGGGAATTGGTCGGGCAGGTTGAAATTGAATGGGAAGACCGGCTGCAGATCGGTCAGGTAATCGGAGTGGGAGGTCTTGCGCAGCACGAACAGGCCATTGATGTAGGTGTCCACCAACGCCTGGGGCGTGGGGTAGTGCTTGAGCAGGGCCAGGGAGTCTTCACCGTACTCGGGCTCGATGGGCTTGTTGGCGAGCTTGAGTTGCGCCCGCTCCAGCAACAGCAGCGAGCCGCCGAGGTCGGCGATGGCGTCGCGCAGTTTGGGATCTTGGATGCTGTCCAAGGATTGTTCGAATTGCGCGGTTTTCTCTTCGAGGGTGGCCTGTTTCTTTTCATCGCTGGGGGAGCAGCCGCCCGCCAGCAGCAATGCTGCGCACAGGCCGAAACCGGCCAAAGGGGATCGCACATCCATCATCTGAGTTTCTTCCTGTCCGACATCATCGAGCCGAGTTGATGGGCTCGACACTAGCAGAAAAATTCTCTTACAGAAGCCGCCCAGGTCAGTTTTCTCGCGGTTACAGCGCGTTGATGGCGGCTGGTATACTCGCCGCCATTTCTAACCACGCTGTGTGAGATCCAATGGAACGCTTTATCGAAAATGCGATGTACGCCTCGCGCTGGTTGCTGGCGCCGATCTACCTGGGGCTGTCCCTGGGCTTGCTGATCCTGGCGTTGAAATTCTTCCAGGAAATCATTCACGTCATTCCCAACATCTTCACCATGTTGGAAGCCGAAGTGATCCTGCTGCTGTTGTCGTTGATCGACATGGCCCTGGTCGGCGGCCTGTTGGTGATGGTGATGATTTCCGGCTACGAGAACTTCGTCTCGCAGTTGGACATCGACGACAACAAGGAAAAGCTCAACTGGCTGGGCACCATGGACTCTTCGTCGCTGAAGATGAAAGTGGCGGCCTCCATCGTAGCGATTTCCTCCATCCACTTGCTGCGCATTTTTATGGACGCCAAGAACGTCGATCCTCAGCACCTGATGTGGTACGTGATCATCCACATGACCTTCGTGGTCTCGGCATTCGCCATGGGTTACCTGGACAAACTCACCAAACACTAACCTGCCGCGCCGGCCCTACTGCTCGACGAAGTAGTAGGGCTGGCGATTGATCGCCATTTCCTTGATCACCTTGACCGGCGTGCTCAGGCCGTCGGTACGGTCCAGCAACGCAACGTTGCCAGGCCTGGCGGCGAGATAACTGTGCAGTTGCGCGTCTGTCTGCAAGATCTTCAAGTAGCTCTGCAAATAAAACACGCTGGCCCCGGCGATACGTTCGTTGGGTTGAAACAACACCACTTCCTTGCCTTCGGCTTGCAGTGCCTGAACCTGGCGGATCACCGGCACGAACGACTGACGCACATCGGCTTTGGGCGCAAACCAGAACGCGGCCGTCAGGTAACACGCCACCGCTAGCGTGAACACGCCGCCGACCAGACGCCTGTGGTACTTGTAGAGTGACGGCTTATGCGCCTTCAGCCACTCCAGGATGACCCGCCCATACTCGGCGGCCAGCACTGCGGCGGCGGGTGTCAGGGCCATCAGGTATACCGTGCGCTTGCTTGAGGCCAACGTCAGCAACGTGAACTGCGCCACCAGCCAAACGCTGAAAAATAACCGGTAACGATTACGTACCAGGCTTTTGCGGAAATGCCACAGCCCCAGGTACACGAGGATGTTCCACGGTAAAAACGCTTGCGGCAGCTTCAGCAGGTAGTAATAGAACGGCTCGTAATGCCCAGCCTCGACGAATTCGCCGCTGAAGCGTCCGACGCTATTGGTCCACAGCACTTCGCCCACGGCCTGCAGGCCGCCGCGTTGGAATAGGAATGTCAGCCAGATCAGCAATGGAATCAGGGCCAGCAGGGTAAACGCCGCCGGCTTGAGCCAGTCCCCGAGGTGCAGGCGTTTATCCATCAGGCTGGTGCTGACCAAGTACACAAAGATCACCACGCCGGGCATCGCCAGGCCCAGCACGCCTTTGCTCAACGTAGCGATCATCATCCCGGCGGTAAACAACGCCCAGGCGCCGGTTGCCGAACCTTGACGATCCGGCCGCACCGCCTGGTAGAACGCCAACAGGGCGGTGGTCACGCCCAGGCTGAGCAACGCATCCTCGCCGACACCCCGCACATTGCTCCAGTAACTGGCCATGGTCGCCAGGATCAACGCCGCACTGAACGCCAGGGTCTGCGGGCGTCCGAACTTGCGCAGCATCCCGTACAGCAGCATCACGCTGAACAACCCAGCAAAGGCCGACGCCAGGCGCACCGCCCAGGTGGTGCCGCCGAACACGCGAATCGCGCCGGCGTCCAGCCACAGGCTCAGGGGTGGTTTTTCCAGGAACGGCTCGCGAAACAACTGCGGCACCACCCAGTCGTTGTCCAGGTGCATCGCCATGGCGATCCCGGCGACGCGGGCTTCGGTGGAGCCTTGCAGTTCGTGGTTACCCAAAGCAAAGAAAAACAACAGGCCAGCAAGCAGGAGCAGCAGAGAGGCGGGGCGCGTCATGGGGTGTGGATACCGGGGCAGGGCGCCGCTCGGGGGAGCGGCTCGCAGTCGGTCAGTATAGGGAGGCGATTCTTAACATTTCGTGAATGAACCAGCGGTTGATGAAAGGGACCGAGGGCAGCGGTTGACCGCCCCCGGCCGGGCCGCCGGGCTAGCTGGTTTTGACTTTGAAACGGCTCAGCCCTTGCTGCATGGCGTTAGCCCGTTCCGACAAGTTCTTGGCCGCCACCGCGCATTGCTGGGAGTTGTGCTGATTTTGCTGAGTCACTTCATCGATCTGCTCCAAGCCGATACTGGCTTGCTGCAACCCGGAGGCTTGTTCGCTCGAAGCCTGGTAGATCAGGGACACCAAGCTCGAAACCGCCGTGGTGCCATTAACGATATTGCGCAGCGAATCGGCGGTGCGTCCGGCGATGACCATGCCGCGCTGGGTCTTGGTTGACGAGTCGGCGATCAGCGCCGCGGTTTGCTGGGCGGCTTCGGCACTGCGTGCGGCGAGGCTACGCACTTCGTCGGCCACCACGGCAAAACCACGGCCGAGTTCGCCGGCACGCGCCGCTTCAATGGCGGCGTTCAAGGCCAGCAGGTTGGTCTGGGCGGCAATATTGTCGATGGTAGTGATGATGGCCGTGATGTCTTTGCCCGAGTTGTCGATCTCGGCCATGGCAGCGATCAGCTCGCTCATCAACTGGTCACTTTCCCCCGCGTCCGCGCGTGATGCCTGTGACTGCTCATCGGCCTTCTTAGCGTTGGCCGCGTTGTCGGTGGTTTGCGCGGCCATTTGCGTCATGACCGCACTGATCTCGGTAATGGACGACGCGGAGTTGGCCGCACCCTCGGACAACGACTGACTCAACTCTGTGACCTGGCCCGAACTGCCGGTGATCTCGGTGGCGCTGACCTGAACCTGGGAGATCAGGTTGTTCAAGTTGCCGACCATTTTTTCCAGCGCCTTGCCCAAGGTGTCGTTGGGGGACGACAGACGAACCTCAAGGTCCAGGTCGCCTTCGGAGATGCGTTCGGCGACTTTGACCTGACGTTGCAGGCTGTCCGACATTTCGTTCAGGGCAAAAGACAACTGCCCGACTTCATCTTCGGATTTCTGAACCAGACGCTGGGAAAAATCCCCAAGACTGATGGTCGCGGCCAGGGTCGCGGCCTCACGGATCGGGCCGACGATTTTCGCGGTGGCAAACCACAACACCATCAAGGCCAGCACAGAAATACTGAGCCCGACGCCCACCTGCCAGATGCTGCTGCTCAGCCCGCGGGACTTCAGCTCCTGCTCCAGCGCAATCGCCTGGCTCATCACCACGGCCTTGGGCAAATGGATCAGGATCGCCCAGGGTTTGCCGGTGCGGCCCAGGGTGATCGGCATTTGCACCTCGATCTCCTCAGCTTCCTGGTTCATCCGACTGTCACCCTGGCCTTTCTGCACGTTGGCCAACACTTTTTCCCAGGTGTCGGGCAGCAATGCCTTCAATGGCTGGCCGATTAGTTCGGGGCGTTTACTGTTGGCCACCACCAAGCCTTGATGGCTCAATATCGTCACCGAACCTTTGCCGTCATACAGGGCGGCGGACATTTGCTCACTGAGTTTCTGAATAAACGAAATATCGAAGTCAGCACCGACCACACCGTAGAACTTGCCATTGGCGGTGATGGGCACCGAGAGCGTCGTCAGCCATACGTTTTTGCCTTGAACCACGTAGGGGATCGGGTCCAACACGCTCTCTTTCTGAGTGTCGCGGGGGCCGGAGTACCAGCCGCCTTTAAGGACACCATTGGGGTGACGCGCGTCGGAGTCGTATTCCACCAGCGGTTGCACGGCGATATGGCCGTCCGAGCTGCGGGTCCAATAGGGGGTAAAGCGACCCGTCAGCGGGTTGTTACCGCCCTCATTGTTACGAGAGGCTTGATCCTGAGCGTCGAGGGCATCCGGCTCCCAGCACGAGTAGGTGCCGTTGAAATCCGGGTTGTCCTTGAGCACGCTGAGCAACATTGTGTTGATTTGCTCCCGGCCCAGAGCGAGCGGGCTTTGCGCACTTTTACTGGCGCTCATGGTGTTGGCCATTGTGCGAGCTGAGTCCAGGGCGTTCTGCAATTTGGCTTGGATGGCATTTGCGCGCGATTCGGCAAGGTTCTGCACTTCGCGGATGGTCGAATTTTCGATCAGCGTAGAAACTTCGCGGCCCACATAAGTTTGATTCGCATTTGAAGAGTACAGCCCATATAAAACCAGGCTGGCGCAAGAGATGAATAAGCAGAGTCCTGCAGTAAAGCAAATTCGAGTCTGCAATGAGTTGAATTTCATGATGATTCCTGCCCGCGCTGATAGTTACCAATACCGCCGGATACTGGCATTCCAATGTTTTTGTGCACACAAGACTTAAGGCTTAATCATGGGCTGCTTAGGCAGTAGCGCCGATGCTTATCGTTTCATCGGTCAATACTGCATGACAGTTATCGCTGCTCAGTTGGACTCATTATCATCGAGCCACAAGTGCTCGGTGTTTTTAAAGCCATAACGTTGCGGCGGCACCCGTGCGATGATGCGATCGGTTTGAGCTGGGTCACTCAAATCGACAACTTTCGGGGTGATATAAATATTAAGAACCGGTAAGAAGAATAACTTGACCTTGGGCGTCAACAGCGAATCAGTATGTTGTTCAATGACCACGCCGATCGTGCCACTTTTCATTTGAACGATAGAGCCCACGGGGTAAATGCCGACGGCTTTTAGGAAGGCCCGAAATACTTCATCGTCAAAATGCCCCTGCCATGTGGACATCTGCTGAATGGCCACGGCTGGGTCCCAGCCTTGGTTGTAGGAGCGGTCGGAAGTCACCGCGTCATAGACGTCGCACACTGCGGCCATGCGTGAAAAAACACTGATTTGCTCACCCGCCAGCCCGTGAGGGTAGCCATTGCCGTCGACTCTCTCGTGGTGATGCAGGCATACGTCCACCACCATGTCGCACATCTGGGCGGTGCCCATCAGGGTTTTTTCGCCTTCCAGGGGATGGCGGCGGACCACTTGCAATTCATCGCTGCTCAAACGCCCGGGTTTATTAAGGATGGCGTTTGGAATAGCCATCTTGCCGATGTCGTGCAGCAGGCCGGCCAGCCCCGCGCGACGAATGAGCGCGGGCGGCAGCTTGAGTTGTACGCCCAGCGCGATCATCAGTGCACACACCGCCACCGAGTGCATATATGTGTAATCGTCGATGCTTTTAAGGCGTGCCAGGCTGATAAAAGCGTCTGGGTGGCGGGCGATCGAGCTGGAAATGTCATCCACTAGCGAGCTGATGGGCTCAAGCTCCAGCGCACGGCCCATGCGCGCATGGCTGAACATTTCGACGACTGCGGCTTTGGCTCGGGTGCACACCGCCTGGGCGGCGATCAGCTCGTCTTTCATTGAGGTAGGGGAGATGGGCGTGGTTGTGGTGCCGGGTTCGCATGCGGAATTAGGCGACGTGGTTGCGCAGCCCGATGTGCAGGTATCCAGCGTGCCCTTCCAGAAAGGCCTTGCTTCGCCGTCTGGAGCCTGATGATAGAGCTCATTACACTTGGTCATGATATGGCCTCTACTGTTTCTTCTTTTTATGTATTGCCGCTCAGCCTCCCTGGCGTGAATGGTGTGGTGGTTGAATGGATCAGTTGGCGTTGGCCGCCTTGATGCGAGTGACGACCCGACCGGCCAAGTCATCCGGGCGGAACTTCGCCAGGAAGTCATCGGCCCCGACTTTCTTCACCATGGCCTGGTTAAACCCGCCCGACAGCGAGGTGTGCAACACAATATGCAACTTCGCCAGGCGCGGATCGCTGCGTACTTCAGCGGTCAGGGTGTAGCCATCCATCTCGGGCATCTCAATGTCCGAGATCATCATCAAAAACTCTTCCTGCGGATCGCGCCCTTCATCGAGCATGGCGCGAAGATAATCCAGAGCCTGACGCCCATCGTTCAGCGCAACCACCTCCACCCCGACGGTTTCCAGGCAACGCGTCACCTGCTTGCGGGCGACCATCGAGTCATCGACCGTGAGCACGCGCAGGTGCCGCGCCCACTGAGTCACCTGTTGATCCACCACACCGTTGGAAATCTCCTCCGACGTCGGAGAAATTTCCGTCAGCACCTTTTCCACATCGATGATCTCCACCAACCGATCATCCGCATGGGTCACAGCAGTCAGATAATTATTATCGCCACTGCCCTTGGGCGGAGGATGGATGTCCTCCCAATTCAAATTGACGATGTGCTCAACTGCATAAACCAGAAAGCCCTGAACGCGATTGTTGTACTCCGTTAGTATTATAAAAGCGCTCTCCTTATCGGTAATACCCGGCAACCCAGTGGCCATTGCAAGGTCTAGAACAGGGATAGAAGAGCCTCTGATGTTCGCTACGCCACAAATGTTGTTATTAGACTTTGGTAGTACAGATAACTTGGGGCAGCGAATAACCTCCCGCACTTTGAACACATTGATGCCGTACAGCTGGTGATCGTTGAACCGGAATAAAAGCAATTCCAGGCGGTTTTGCCCGACCAGTTGCGTACGGCTGTTAACGGAAGCCAGAAGACCTGTCATACACACTCCCGATCCGGGTTTGATAGCGGTGATGTCGTAATGACATTAGCATAAGTAAGGGTATGTGAAATACCTGTGAAATAAAAAACAGGGCGGTGTGGTTGGTTAAAGAGAGGTGTTATCAGATGGGGTTGAGTTCAGACGGTTGTTTTAAATTAGATAGGTGGCTAGCTTATTAAGTGTGTGGTGAGAATAAATGTGATTGGTAAGTTTGAGGGTGTAGACGGGGAGTTTTTAGAATGATGAAGTCGCGTTGAGTGCGGCTTTATGGGTCTTGATCCTACGCCAAGGCTAGTCATCGTCAGTGAGGATGACGTCGTTTTCTGCTGTCTTCGTTGCCTTGGTTTGGCAGAAGGGAGTGGTGGGAAGCATTGGTGGGCATGCGGGCCACCTCTGACATCGTTTTGGTATTCCCAAAGCTTGGGATACCAAAACGCCTGGAACTCAAAAAGCCTCTACGGACGTCAATGGCCCTGAAACCCTTGATTTCACTGGTTTTCAGGCACAAAAAAAGACGTCCGTGGACGTCTTTAGTTGATCAAATGGTGGGCCGGGGTAATCTGAACTGATTCTTTAAGGTGATGATTTTAATAGATTATTTTCGGTTAAGCTTTTTATTGGAATACCTTTTGGAATACCATCCGCGAATCTTCTTAGATTCCCGTCTTTACGTCGACCAGAGCTCGATTCCATAGCTGTACTTCGGTTCTCGCTTTTGAGCGCGACCAACGGCTTCTGATAGCACTTGCTGGTGCTTGTTCATACCTTCACTCGCTCTGGCGAGTCAGCACGTGCCTTATTGCTGTCGCGTATGTGCGCCCCAGGTTCAGAAGATCGTCAGCGCATCCAGGTCGCCGTTCGGATTGTGGTGATAAAGGGGGACTCGACCCTATCGAACGCTAAATGTACCTGGGCCTTGGCGCGGGTCACACCCACATAAAACAGGCGCGCGGTCTCCTCATATGCTTCGCGCGTCTTAACGTATTTGCTCGGGACCACGCCTTCTTCCAGTCCAAGCATGATCACGGCCTGATACTCTAAGCCTTTTGAGCTGTGAAGCGTCATGAGGTTAATCTGATCGGGGCTCTTTCCCTGATTGCCAAAAATCTGGATGGTGAAGTCTTCAAGCACCCCACCTTCAGCGGCAGCTTCGATAAGCTCATTAAGGTTATCGATCTCGTCGCTCAGACCTGGCTCGTCACAAAGCATGTCGTCCAGAACGGCCTTAGCTAGGGAGGTCAGCCACTCATTTAGCGACAGCGCGCCATCTCTCCACGCGAAAAGAGCTGAGATCAGTTGTTTGCGAGACTGGTGTAGCTGAGTCTCGCTTTTTCCCGCCCGCTGCAAGCGTCGCCAAACTTTGAGCAAGTGGGAAAGCTGTACCTCGCCGGTCTCCCAACCTCCAGCACACCCTTGCGCTGCCTCGGTGAGCCACTCGGTTACGGGCGAGCCCAAGAAGGTGGGGTACTGTTTTTTAGTTATGAGATTTTTAGTAGTTGTGATGTTCTGATTCTTTCAGGTATGTGGTCATTTTTTTCTGCTTCCATTTCTATCAATATTTCTAAGAGCCTTGCTCGGCTAACTTCATAGCGGCTTGCCAATTTTTCGAGGCTTTCAATTGCCTTGTCTGAAAGAACGAAGTTGTACTGAGCTTTTCCTTTTAGATTTTCCCTGTATTTTCGTTGGGCCCATCCTTTTTTTATTTTTCCTATATAAAGTTCTTTTTGTTCTCGTGAGTAATTCGTTTTGTCAAAAAAAATCAAGATGTCTTCGAATGTTTCGAAGGGGGTTGATCCAAGTGTGGCGGCGAAGGAGTTCTTTGTTAGCCAGTCCCAAGCGAATTGGCTTTTCTGGTCGTCGTCTTTAAACCAAGCATACACTTTGTCGTTTGTTTTGTGGCTTTTCCATCTTTGTTCAAGATCTCTTAGTAATTTTGTTTTCTGAGTTATATCTTTTTGCCATACGTCGAGGATCGCTATAGGGAGATCTTTTTCTGTGAGGTCAAAGTAGTAGTTGAGTTGGCTGTGTTCGGTCAAAATTTGAATTTCTCTTGTAGTCCATTCTGTTACACGACGGTCTTCTGTTATCCATTCAATTTCTTTTTTGTGGACTAGTTGTTTGCATCTTTCTTTCAGTAATTCGCCGACTCTCCATGGCCTAGTTTGTAGGTATCTGGCCATTTTGTCTCTCATGCCAGTATCGAAGTAGTCATTTGGGTTAAATGTAGTTTCGAAAAATACAAGTGTGTACCACAGCCATATGTCGTGGCGGTTTTTGTATTCCGTTTCGCCGAGAATCTGGGAAAGATCGTCTTCTAGGTGTAGTGCCACTGTAGGGTCCTTCTAGCGCGATTCAAGTAAAAATCTAGGTGTACTCTACCATTTTTTAGGTGTCAATCAAGATGATCTCTAGTAGATAGGATTTTTTCTGTTATCAGTCTTTACTGGGGAGATACCTGTTTGTGGCAGCGATCTGGCGAGATGGGGTCGCTTCGTTTTACAGGCAGCTTTTGCGTCTGGTTACATTTGGTGCGCTTTACTGCCACGGTTGCCTCGCCAGGCTCCTTCCCCTGTATGAGGGGTAAAGTCGGTAGCACGTTAATTTCTACTGGGCTTGCCAATCCTCTGGACGAATACAGGAGCTGCGTTCATGAGGATAATTCGATTGAAAGAGGTCATGGATCTCACTGGCCTTGCTAGATCTACGATTTACAAGTTTATTTCGGGCGACTTGTTTCCAAAGCCTATTCCCTTGGGGGACCGTTGCGTAGGTTGGCTGGAAAGTGAAGTTCACGATTGGATTCTGGATAAAGTTAAAGAGCGGGATCAATTGGTGAGTAGGAGTAGTTGAGGTTCTGCTGTGGTTGGCTTTGAAGCTTGATTGGCTAAGTTAAGTTAACACCATCAAGGATAAGTTCCTTGATGGTGTTTTTCCAGAGTGATTGTGGTCTCTGTAATGTTGCATTTTAAAAGGGTTTGTGGGTGTTTTATTTGGTGTGGTGCCGTCAGAGCTTTTCGGTATTGGTAATATGCTTATAAAGCATCTCTGTTATGGGGTTGGCTTATCTTTATTAGTTAAGTGTAGGGGGTGTATTGGAGGGGAGGTGGTCTCTCTAAGCTGAGCAATATTGTGCTCCGCATTCTTAGATATAAGGTAAAAATGTACTTGGGGTCCTGACTATATGAAACTCAATGCTCGGAGCTCCATCATGGCTAGACATTCAGGCAACACGAACTTAACCCTTCATTACGAAGGCTCTTATCAAGGCTTGGCCGTGCAAGTGGATAAGGGGCCTTTTATTCAAGAGTACCTAAACCGTCTTCATCAGACGGTATCTCGAGCGCTTAATCAGTACCCTCGTGTATTTGCACTCAGGTTTGACCTACGGCTACCAGCTAACATTCAATTGCCCGATTACGCTTTCACGAACGAGGTTGTTGACCGTTTCATCGAATCCTTTAAAGCCAAGATCAAGCACAATCGCCAAATGGCGAAACTTGTGAATAAGTATGCACACGACACCAAGGTTCGTTACGTCTGGGCCAGGGAGCAAGGGCAGCACGGGCGGCCACATCATCACTTTGCGATCTTGCTGAACTACGATGCCTTCAATGCACTGGGTAAGCTCGAATCAGGCAGAGACAACATGTTCAATCGTTTGGAAGGAGCCTGGGCAAGTGCTTTAGGGTTGTCAGTAGAGGCTGTCAGGGGGTTGGTCGAGATTCCACAAAATCCTTACTATCACTTGTATCGCGACGAGATAGCCGGACAGGCCGCCTTCTTCCGTCGTGCGAGCTATCTGTGTAAGTCGAGCACGAAGGTTTTTGGGGATGGTTCCCATGGTTTCGGATGCAGCAGAAGCTGAGCACAACGCAGAATCACGACAAAAAAATAAAAAAGGGCACCTTGCCGATGACTGCCCTGGCAACGCCAAGGGCAGTCCATCGGACGGTGTGAACATAGGAATTAAAGGTAACCTCGTTCAGCCAGCGATACGCAGCCTTCATGACCTACAACAATGTGATCCAGCGTCTGGGTGCCAATCATGCTGAGGGCGTTCTTGAGCGCCAGGGTTAGCGTGCGATCGGCCTGGCTGGGTTCAGGATCGCCGGATGGATGGTTATGTACCAGAATCACCGCTGCCGCATTGTGCTCCAACGCAATCTTGACCACTTCTCGCGGGTACACGCTGGCACCATCCAGCGTGCCCCTGAATAGCTCCCTGAAAGCAATAACACGGTGTTTGCTGTCGAGCATTAGTAGCGCAAAGACTTCGTACTCGTGGTACTGCAGCAGTGTTTGCAGGTGACTAAAAACCTGCTTTGGCTCAGTCAATGCCCGGCCTTTAGAAAGACGACTCATTGCCAGTTGTTGCGCCATACGCAGGATGTCAGCTTCGGTGACGGGGGATTCCATGACATAGGTGCCGGTCGTTTCACCGGCTATGAGCTTGTGATATTTCATGGTGGACTTCCTATTTGAATGCGAAGAAATGAAAGGGGCTGAAGAGCGCGGTTACTGTGCCGAAGGCCTGCTTTGGTGCCGGACGGCTTGCGACTCCAGCTTTTGGGCGAGTGAGGGTTTGGCAGGTGCTGCCAGTTGGGCATGGGGAGCTATCGGGCTGGGCTGATCTCCAATGGCGGGGAAGAACTCTTCGACGATGGCAACTGTGTCCTCCTCGCTGTCTTCAAAGGCCCCATTGTTAAAGCCCTGCCGGGCCGCGTGATCCAAGGCGCTCTGGTCAAGGCCCGAGGCTTGCCGGGTTTCCTCCAGTTGCTTGGCTGCCAGTAAGGCGTCTTCTAGGCTCAGCCCACTGCGTACCGTGATATCGACGTAGAAAATCGGTGTGCCATGGCTCTGCCGGGTGGATTTACCGCGCAGACGCAACTCCAGCGGCAGACAGGCCAAGCGGTTGCCTGAGATGGCTTGCAGGTAGTGCAGGCGTGCCGCCAGAGTGCGAATGCTGTTAAACCCGGTGGTACGAAAGACAAAGGTGCCCAACGGATCGTCATCGCCAATCACCACGTTCAGCCGGCCGTAAGGCTTGCAGGCATTGCCTTGAGCCAGTGAGCAGCCATCGGGTGAAGGGCAGGGCAACGACTGGATGCCGTCCTTGGTTAAACGCTTGCAGGTCTCACCATTGCCGACGCACAGCGGCCGGCCGGTGGTACGATCGAACAGGCTGTAGTCCGCGCGAAAGTTGAGATCAGGCTCGTTGAACAGTAAGCGGATCGGAACGCTGCGCAGCTTGCCGTCCTGGCCATTGCGGAGCTCCTCATTGAGTGGGTGCAGCAACCAGCCGTCACGGCTCTGTACTTGGGAGGTGAGGGTGAATTGATCGTCCTTTTCCGGCAGACGCTTGCCGTTCTTTTCAACGATCTTGCCGATGGATATGCGCCCGAGCACCGGTGGGGTAATTGCTAAACCTTTGAGCATGGGAGTTCTCCTGTGTCTGAAATAAAAACGCCACCGAGACTGCGTAAGCGGCCAGGGTGGCGTTGGAGAGAAAGGGCTTTGTAATAAGGGAAGAGCGAACGAGCGTTCAGACCAGCAGAAAACGCCGGCTGCCGGTTTTGGTGGTCGAATAGCGCACTTGCAAATAGGGCTTTTCTTTCAGCAGACGGGGGATATCCAGGGCCACGCTGTCTTTGGCTTTCTTCCACGTGATGCAGCCGCTGGCAAAGGTCGCCCGACTGGCATCGCCCATGGCCTGTTGTAATGTGTGCTTGAGTTGAGCTTCCAGCTTCTCCTGCTGTGCAATTGACTCGCGCACTTTCTGCAATGCGGTAAAGGTCGTACAGAGCCGCATGTCCTGGCTGAAGTCCACACTCTGCCCACTGTCCTGTGGATACAGACAGCGCAACGCTTGTTCCGCTGAGGCAGATCCGTCAGCCGGCGGCGGGGTATCACTGACCACGTAATCCCAGAACAGTCGCTCGAAGTCGACCAGTCGAGCAATCAGTGACTCGTCGCGTTCAATGCGATGGATCTCCAAGTGCTGACCGCCGAGCAATACCGCCACATCAGCGACCTGCTTGCCGGTGACGGCGAGCTGGTGCATGACTTGCAACTGCACATACTCAGGCACACCCTCTTTCCAGAGGCGTGCGCCGTTTATGCCGGCGGTTTTGCATTCGAGAATCTGCACGTCTGAGGCGCCGATCACCTCACGGTCGATGTTGGCCAACATCCAGGGCAGTTTGGGATCAGGATGCTGCAGCACCGCATTGACCCGGCGCACCCGGTGACCACTGCGCCGGGTATAATGTGTTGCGACAATCGGCTCCAGGATATTGCCCCAATAAGCAGGGCTCTCTTCATCCTGTGGATCGATCTTGGGCAGGGAGCTATCACGCCCGGTTTTCTCCAGCCACAGCTCCAGCTGGGATTTGTAAGGATTTAGGCCCACAGCAGCGGCGGCATCCGAGCTGCCGATACCTTGTTTGCGCACGGCCAACCAGTCCTCGCGCGGCAGTTGTTTAGTCCCCACCAGACGTAAGGCAGGACGGGGTTTGCTGCTGGGTTGTTGCAGAGTTTGTGTGCCCATGATGTTTTCCTGTGCGGCATAAAAAACGCCCGGCCAGCAGAAGCTGACCAGGCGCTTTAATGATTGAGTAAGTGAGTGGGGTTAGGCGGCGAGTTGCAGTGCGGCCTGCAGGGCGCGTTGTTTGAGGGCAGCACCTTGGCCAAACCAGGCCGAGTCCATGCGGTATTCGGTACTTCGGGCACGCCGCTCGTGATCAACGTATTCGGTCACAGCATTGAGCAAGCCCCAGGCGGTTCCTTGAGCCGACACCAGTGTGGCGCCACGCCCCTGACCTTCATACAGGCTCTGCACCTTGCGCAGCGCCCGCTCGTTAGGAAGTACTGCTGGTAGTGGACTGTTGGGGCTGGCATCACACAATACGCTCATGAAAAACCCCAAGGCCTCATGCCATTGAACCTTGCGTTCAGACAGCATTCGCATGCGGTGCATGAAGTCGTCCCATTGCGAGACGGCGATACCTAGCTGCTTCTTCACCGCTTGCGGATCAAAGCGGGCGTTGTGCGGCACTTTGATTGCCCGGGCCGTACCATCCAGAGCGATGGTCAACGTGTTATTGCAGACCACTCGCACCGTGGTGGGTGTTGCGGTGGTGGCCAAGGTGCCGTCACAGGAGGTGGCCAGCAGTAGGTAGCCATTGATCTGATCGTTGCCTTTCAAAGCAGTGGATTGGCCAGTACGGGCCAGAGCCCAGAACTTGCGACCGCCTTTGAGCACTCCTGCTGTTTCCAGTTCGTAGCCCGAGACCTCAGTCAGATCCCGGTAAAACTCCAGCACTTCACGGGGCTGCACAACCTGGTAGCGGTTGGAAACCACTGACAGTGGAGACTTGGTGTCAGAGCGATACAGCACCTTCTGTTCAGGGAAAGAGTGATTCGATCCAAGAGCACCGATGTTCTCAGATTTGAAATGCACTGGGCTGTCCTGGATCTTCCAGTCCATACCCGCTTCATGTTGCCAGACTTCGAGGGGTTGTTTGGGGGAGAGGCGACTGCCCAGGCCATGCCAAGGCGTGGTGCCAACGTAAGCCATTTTTTCAACAAGATGAGCCATGGGAATGATTCCTGGCAAATAATCGATAAAGGCAGCGTTTCTGCGAAAACGCTGCCGGTTCATAACGACTTAACGCCTTACGCTAAAGCGATGACCGCACTCCACGCATTGGTAGTTGTCCAGAACCTTGTCATCAATCTGTTCGCCAATCGTCGCGCCGGCGAGACCACCGGCGACGCCGCCAAACAGACCACCGAGTAGGGCACCGGCAATACCGCCCACTGCGATGCCGACGGGGCCGCCGATTACTCCCAGCACCGCGCCGGCTTCTGCACCTGACAGGGCGCCGGCGGCACCACTGGCGGCACCGCCTGCCGCACCAATTAATCCACCTGTTTGCTTACCGATATTTTTTGTGACGACGCGTCCAGAGTTACAGCTTGGGCAAGGGGTATACATACGCAGGTCCTCTCAAGTGATGAGCGTGCTGAGCTAAAAAGCAGGCACGCCAAATCCCTACCGCAGTCGATGCGGTGGGCGTTCACAGAGGTGATATAGGTTTGAAATTTTTTTGATTGGGATTTCAAGCAGCAACGAGTTGAAATCAGGCAGAAAGTCGAGATGTTCCAGGTGTTACAGGGGGACCGGGAGCTGGAAATCGAGTGCGCGTTGCTGACGCGCTAGCTCAATGAATTCACCAAAATCCGCGTGTCCTAGCTCAGTCACTCGATCAAGAGAGTCGAGCACTTTTACATAGCCCGGCGCGACGGTGACGTTACCGACAACGAGCCGGTCAGCAGGCCTGTGACTAATTTCGCACGGTATTGCACGGTCTATGACGATAACTACACGCTCTCCGCCGCTCGGGTTAGGTATGGAGGGCTTTGACAGTGTCGACGCTGATAGTGTCGGGCGGTGGCAATGATCTATCGGGGGAGCGACCCGGTATGATTTTGGGGCTTGCTGCCACTGCAGTATCCCGGCACCATCTGCGCAATTAGCCATCCCCTTGCCATTATCGGGCGTGACCTCATCACACTCGGTCGAAAGGATTTGCAAACCAGCTCATCACTTTGCCGCAAACGGCGACGTGCCCGCCCAAGACCTGTTCAAGGAATGAATGCAATGATCAAGAAATTGGTATCGGAGCTCGCGTTCGTCAATAGTGGGTCCCCGCTGCCCACCGTCGAGGTTGATTCGCAGTCCATCGAGAATGCTGGCTTCAGCATCTACCGCACCGTGATGCAGGTACTGACCCGGTTGGCCGAACAGGACGCATCACTGCGGGCGACCCTCTACATGTACGGTTCTGTTAGCGTCAATTTCCACGAGCCGTGCTGGTCTGAATTCTTGTTGGTTGCAGGTCCCAAGAAAGTTCTGCTTGCCTTGGGCGCCGGCTTTGAGCAGTTGTCGACGGTGAAGTCGCGGTTTAGTGATTACATTTCGTCTTCTGCAGCCCTGCGCACGTTCCATGTCGAGGATGGTTTGGTATGGGAGCAAGAGGACGCCTGCACCTGGTATTCCCACGGCCAGAGTCTGGCAGACCTGACAGCTGAAGCCGAAGAGGCCGAAGAGGGCAGTGACGATGCCGAGCCTATCGAGGAGGATGAGGAGGACGAGGTCTGGGATGTCGAGGAGCTGGACTCTTCGGACGAGCAGGATGAAGACCTGGCCGTTGTCACTGCCAGCCGGAAGGCGGCGCGGTATCGTGCCGCACGTTCGGATGCGAAGGTAAGCAGCATTCGGGCAGCGATCGAAGAAGTCTTTGGGTTGCCGGAAGGGTCAGTCGCACTATGTGGGCCAGATCGGCGTGCGCTGCGGGGTGATGCCCGGATCAGGACGTTGCGTAAACGCTGGGAGGAGAGCTGAGCAGGGGAGCTCGATCCATGACGCAGGAATCTCTTGTTCGGGTCAGTACCCTGTCATTCGCCGATGTGCTGAAGGCAAGTGACTGGCCATTGGCACTGGACAGCTATCAGCGCGGCTTCGTCTGGGGCCCGGACAAACTGATGCAACTGGCCAGTGACCTCGCAGAATTTGCAGAGCAGGCGGACAACACCCTGCCTTACTACATGGGTGTGGTGTTGCTGCATCGCGATGCATACCAGTCGAGACGGTTCATCATCGATGGTCAGCAACGCATAACAGCGCTGTCGCTGTTGTACTACCGCGCTACCGGCATGCTGCCAGCGGGCCAGGCGCTCAGCTATTCGGGGCAATCCGCGCGGCATATTTCTGAAGGATTGCAGGCTTTGAAGCAGCTAGAGCCGATTGCGCGGGAGGTTATCGAAAAACTTCGTCTGACGGTGATCGAAGTGGACTGCACCGATCTTGCCTTCACCTTTTTCGATACCCAGAACAACCGCGGAGTGCGCCTAGAGGCCACCGACCTGCTCAAGGCTTATCACCTGCGTGCGATCGATCATGCAGATGGTGAGGGCAGGCTCAAGACAGCACTGCAGCAGCACTGCGCTGAGCGTTGGGAGTCACTGCAACGCCACCCCGCGATACTTTCTCCAGGTCAGGATTTCGCACCCAACCTATTCAATCGTTTTCTCTGGCGTGCGCGGCGTTGGCGCGGATCGCAAACGCCTGCGGGCAGGCACGAGGCGCTACTGGCCGAGTTCCAGCGCGACACTTGGCCCCATGTTGCAGACAGCCGCAGTCGTATCGATAGCGTGCCTCTCTACGCCACCCGGCACAATCGGCTGGCGACCGCGCTGACGCTGGCGGGCGACGGCGAGTACGTACTGCAGGGCAGTCAACTGCGTGTAAGCCACAACCCCGCAAACTTGCCGATGGCGGTGCGCCAGCCCATTCATGCGGGTGTGGGATTCTTTCTCTACACAGATAAGTACTCCGCGCTGCTACAAAGGCTGATGAACGATCTTGAGCCATGCAGGCACGTGAGTTCGTTCCGCGTTATCTATCGACAGCTGCTGCGCAACAACCAGGAGTATCTGCGCGAGATCTTTATGCTCTGCAGCTTGGTGTACGTGGATCAGTTCGAAGTTGAGCAACTGACTGCGTTTGCCCTGCGCCTGGAGTTTCTGCTGGGCGCGATTCGTCTGGAGAAAAAACAGGTCAAACAGGAGACCTCCGCCAACTTTTTCAGGCTGGCCGAGCTGAACCTGCTGGATGTGATTGCACAGAGTTACCACCCGAAACAGGTGCTGGATTTTCTGCAGCAACGGCAACAGGCCGTGGCGTCGTTGTATGCCAATGAAACGATTGAAGTGGGGAATGGTGTGCAGGGGCGATACAAAAGGGCTGTCCTGGAGTTCTATCGGGGGCAAGCGGATTCTGAATGCCGCAGCCTTGCGGGCAAATCGCAATGGATCGAGGCGTTCCTGAAGGCTTTCCAGGAAGATCGCCATGAAAATTGATTCCAGCCTCTGCACTCTGGAACAGTTGGTCAACAAGCAAGACGCCGCCTGGTGCTTTAATGTGCCAATCTACCAGCGCTTGTACGTGTGGGGTGATGACCAGATCAAGACGCTGCTGACTGATATGGCTAATGCCTTCGATCGACGCGACACGCAGTTTTTCCTGGGTGGCACGCTGTTGGTGGAGAAAACCGCCGAGGAAGACCGCCATCAGGGCGTGCGCCGCTTCGACCTGATCGACGGGCAGCAGCGTTTCACCACGCTGTGGATGCTCAGCACGGTGGCGGTATGGAGCCAGGTGATGGGGGACTTCAGCAGGGTTGTGCTGAAGGACGGTGCGATTCCGCGCCTGCACTTCTCGATCCGAGAGCAGGTGAACGACTTTCTTGCCAGCATGATGCTGGGAAGTAGAGCGACGACCAGCGAAGCCATCGACACCCAGAGCATGAGAGAGGCACAGCAATTGATGACCTCCTTCGCGCAGACCTACAAGCGTGCGGACGGCGGGCCTGTGGATGATGAATATCTCAAGGCGCTGGCCGGCTTTGTTTATCGCAACGTCTCGCTGGTGCTCACACAGGTGCCCGAGGGCATGGACTTGAATAAGCTGTTCGAAGTCATCAATAATCGTGGCATCCAGCTACAGCACCACGAGATTCTCAAGGCCAGGCTGCTGCGTGACATCCCCGCAGAAAGCCGTTCCCGCTACGCGGCATTGTGGAATGCCTGTGCCGACATGAGTGGTTTTGTCGAGCGCAATCTTTGCCTGGAAACCCAACTGGAGGCGCATCGGCTGGGTGATCTCTATAACAAGGGGCAACTGCTGCATGCAGGCGCCGTGCACGGGCTGCTGAGCCGAAAGGTTGACGCCGCGCAAGCGGAAGGCGACGAGCGACTGACCTTACAAGCTATCGTTGACGGCGGGCTTACCGATATCGGCACGGATCCGACAGCCATCGCCGTGGATGATGGAGAAACGTCCTGGGCGCGAAGCATTATCGGCTTTCCGCTCTTCTTGCTTCATGTGCTGCGCATTTGGTTGAAGGAGCAAGGGCAGGCGGATCTGCCCCGCGTGCTAGATCGCCAGTTGCTCGCTTTGTTCGAGGCGCACTTGCTGGTGCCGTCGGAGTCAATACAGCGTACGGCGAGGGCGCAGGGATTCATCGATCTGCTCTGGCGTATGCGCGTGCTGTGGGATGAGTACGTCATCAAGTGGGTCGATCAAGGCGATGAAGAGATCCACCAGGTTTGCCATACCTCGATTTCTGCCAGTGATGACAAGCGTTACATCAATCGCAGTCGTGACAATTCCCTGCATCAGGGCCTGTCGTTGCTGCAGAGCATGCTGTATCACTCGCAGGAGATCACCACTCATTACTGGCTGACGCCATTTCTCTACTTCATCCACAAGCATGCGCACACCGTGCGTGGTGGCGGCGGCGGCGAGGTGGAGCGCTATTACGGCTTCCTGTGTCAGTTGGATAACCAGTTGCTGGGGGAGGCTACCAACAAACCGCTGGTCGCGCGTACCCGCTCGTTCATGGACGATCCCTGGCGCACCGCATCTGCACTCCAGTTCGAGGATGTGCTGCCGTGGAGCCACGGCGTTGATTTTGCGCATTACTGGTTCTACAAGCTGGACTTTGTGCTCTGGCATGAACAGCAACGTGACCATGAGTTATGGGGCAATTTCCGTTTTACCGCAAAGAACTCGGTAGAGCATATTTCGCCGCAGAATCCACAAGCGACCGACACCAACAAGGTCTCGAAGGATTGGCTGGACCGCTTCGGCAATCTCGCGCTTGTCTCGCGCAGTATCAACTCAGAGTACGGCAATCTTCCCTACAACGAAAAGCGCCAGCGATTCCTTAACAAGCGGGCGCTCGAGAAGCGGCCTGACTCCTTGAAAATGGACTTGATCTATTCGGAAAATGAGTGGGGGGATGCCTCGGCCGATGCTCATCAGACGGCAATGCTGGCGGCACTGCGACGCCATTACCAAAGGGGTTTCAACCTCGACTAACCGCAAGCAGCATGTAGGGCATAATCGACATGCTCTAGCTCTATCCCCTCCAGCCAGGTAAGGTTCAGTAGCGGCATTAAGCCATCTTTTTCTTATGGTCAATACAATTTTTCGGGCGGAGCTGAGAATTCTGTTTACTTACAGCCTTTTCGTCGATTCACATCCGATCTGAACGGAATCACCAATGAATAATTCACACCCTACGGCCAATCACCTTCCCCGCGTCGGCATGCTAGCAACTGTGCGTAACCGCCGCGGTGTAATCTCTTCTGTAGAGCCCTTCAGCGATAGCAAGACCTCTGCCTTGCTGCACCTGGTTACCATCGAGTTCAGCGATACCGATGGTGATGCAGAAGAATCCCTGCTGTGGGAACGTGAGCGCGGCCCGGTGGTATTGGAGCCGAACGCGCTGCCCAAAATAGATCGCGAAGCTCCGATGCAGCAGGATGAGTTTCTGGCCTTGCAACGCGCAGCTCGCTGGAGCGCGCTCACGCCGTTCCTGTCGGCCAGCAATCCGCAGGAACGTTCAGAGCCAGTGCCCACTGCCCCTGTCTACGGTGCTGTCAGTGTCGACGACTTCCAGTTGGTGCCGCTCGCCCGGGCCATGCGTATGCCGCGTGTTTCTTTGCTGTTGGCCGATGATGTGGGTTTGGGTAAAACCGTTGAGGCCGGCCTGATTCTGGCCGAGCTGATTCGTAAGCGACGCATTCGTCGGGTGCTAATCATCACTCCTGCAGCCCTGCGCACCCAGTGGCAGCAGGAGATGGAGGAAAAGTTCTCCCTCGGCTTTGATATCGTCGACAAAGCCGCCACGCACAAGCTGCAAAAGGAGATGGGGCTGGATGCCAACCCTTGGCGTGCACTGCCGCGCATCATCACGTCTTACCACTACTTGCGTCAGCCGGATGTGCTGGAGCAGTTCATCGCCAATTGCGAATCCATCAAGCAGCGGGGTGGTGCACAGCTGCCTTGGGATCTGTTGATTGTCGATGAAGCCCACAACTTGATGCCGTCCAACTTCGGCGAAGACAGCGATCTGGCCAAGATGCTGCGGATTCTGACGCCGTATTTTGAGCACCGCCTGTTCCTGACAGCCACACCACACAACGGCCATACCCGCTGCTTCTCTGGTCTGCTGGAACAGCTAGATCCGGTGCGCTTTACCCAAACGCCGGATTTCACGGACAAAGAGCGCAAGATGATCGGCGATGTGCTGATCCGGAGGCTGAAAAGCGAGATCAACGATCAGGATCGCCAGGCGGGCCGAGTGCCGCGTTTCGCCAAGCGCTATCTGGAACCGTTGCCGCTGTATATGTTTAAGCCGGAGCAGGAGCTGGCGGCTGCCGTTCGCAAGTTTTGCACGCAGTTGAAAGGCATTATCCGCACCGCTCCCGAAGCACGGATGGTGCTCAATTTCGCCATTGAGATTTTGCGCAAGCGGTTGCTGTCGTGTCCGGTGGCCTTTGCCGACAGCTGGTTGCGCTTCAAGGAGGGCCTGGCTGCCAAAGAGGCTTTGCAGGCAGCTGAAGTGGCTGCCGCCCGTCGTGCCAGTGAAGAAGATATCGATGATGATCAGGAACGCGAGAGCCGCAGCCGGCATGCCGCGCAGGTCGTCGGCGCCTGGATGCACCCCTACGTGGATGTACTGCAACCAGAGATTGACGCAATTGATGCCGCGCTGAAGTCTTTGGGGCTAGACAAACAGCCCGTGGTTAAGGCCAAGCCGAAATCGGATGCCCGCTTTGATCGCCTGCGTGAGCTGATTGGCAAGGAGCTGCGTAACGCTGAACAGTGGAAAAATGATGAGCGACTGATCATTTTCACCGAGTACAAAACCACGCTCGACTATTTGGTCAACCGCTTGAATGACGAGTATGGCGCTGAACCCGGCAGCATCTGCATGCTCTATGGCGGCATGCATGAGGACGAGCGCGAGGCGGTAAAGCGCGCCTTCAACGATCCGGACGCGCCGGTACGTATTCTGGTTGCGACCGACGCTGCTTCTGAAGGCCTTAACCTGCAGCACACCGCCCGCTTGTTGATGCACTACGAGATTCCGTGGAACCCCTCGCGTCTGGAGCAGCGTAACGGTCGTATCGACCGTCATGGTCAATCGCGGGATGTCACCATCTTTCACTTCACCAGCGAAGATGACAGTGACCTGCAGTTTGTCGCCCGCGTACTGAGCAAGGTCAACGACATCCGCGAGGATCTAGGTTCGGTGGGTGAGGTGTTTGATGCCGCTTTTCAGCGTCGCATGATGGAGATGAACGAAGACCGCGACGTGTTGGGTGACCTGGACCTGCAGATCAGCAGTCGCAGAAGTGCAACCGAAGATGCTCAGGTTCGCACAGAGGAACGCGGCGAAGACGAAAAACAACGGTTGCAACAGCTGCTGGACGATCTAGACCTTAATCCCAGTACCCTCAAAGAAACACTCGGCATTGCCATGGGGCTGGGTGCCGCGCGCGAAGTGCTGGATGGTCCCGATGCCCAGGGCCGCATGCGCTTGCGTACGCCGCTACCTATGCGTTGGCAGGCCGTGGTCGATGACAGCCTGCGCTTGCCTTCACAGAAAGGTGTCAGCGGCGCCATGCCCTGGCTGGTGTTCGATAACCACTTCTTTATCCACAACGTCAATGGTCGTCCGGTATTCCGCCCCTCTCCGGACACCGTGCTGCTGCACCTGGGCCATCCGTTGCTGCGTCAATCGCTCAATGCCTTTGCACGCTTGCGCTTTCCGGGCGGGCAGACCGACTTTCAGCCGCCTAGCCGCTGGCTGGTAAGCCGAGGTCAGGTGCCGGCTGGCGCTGAAGCGCTGGTGCTGTTCACAGTGGAGGAAATGGCCGTTAACGATCTACGCGAAACCTTCCACCACTGGACCCGCACCCTGGCCCTGCCGGTGCAAAACAATACCCTGGGTGAACCCTTGCCTTATAGCGGGCCGCACCATGGCTTGCTTGGCCAGCAAAGTTCAGCCGATGTATCCGCCGCACGCGACCTATGGGACGAGCTGGAAGACAAGATTAAAACCTTATTGGGCAGTTACCGAGCTGAGTTGACCCAGATCCTTAGTACCCAGCTCAAGAGTGCGTACGAGCAAGCGAAGGATCATGAAAAGGAAGCCTTCGAGCAGCGCATTCGTGAAGTTGCTGCCCTACAAAAGGCACAGAGCATCGACAAGCTAAAACGAGAAATAGAGCAACAGCGGGTGGCCAGCATCCAGCAGCAACTATTCGATGATGCCGACGCACTGGCCGAAAAGCGTTTGCGTGATCTGGAGGACGAGCTCAAGCGCCGCCAGAACCAGTTTGGTGACCTGCAAGAACGTCTGACCGAAGAGAAGCGTCGTATCCTCGAGCAGGTTTTGCCGCGCCGCTTTACCCTGCGTGGCGAAGCTCAGGTCTTTCCGGTAACCATTGAAATTCGTTTCCCGGAGGTGGGTGTATGAGCCTGCATGCGGAAGGATGGGCGCAGCTCAAGCACGGCGGCCTGCTGATTTCTCCGGCCAAGCTGGATGAATGTTTCCCGGCACCCGCACCCGTCATGAGGGAATTTGCGGCCGAAAAACTCCGTCGTGCGCTCACGGCGTTTGACGGCAGTAATGAAAGCCTGAGCAGCCTTCTGGATTACATCCTGCAGGATCTTTCAGGCCTGCCCGCAGATGAATGGCAAAAGGCCCAGGGCGTCGACAGTCGCTGGGCCGTGCGTAGCTTTACCGGCGCCCAGATCAAACCGCGCCGCCTGTGGCTGGGGCCAAACGGCGAAACCCTAGCCGTGTTCGTACCTGATGATGGCGGCTCGCGTCAGTTCGCCAGCCGCTTGGGGGTAGGGCGCTCACGACAGTTGTTGGGGCGCGTGGTGGAGTGGTTGCGCCGTACCGGGCAGGCGGTGGCGCTGGTAACTAATGGCCGCCAATGGCGCCTGGTGCACGCCGGTAGTGATTACGACGCCTGGTGTGAATGGGATATCGACCTCTGGTTCAACGAAGGCCAACCCTCAGCGCAGACAGTGGTTTGGCGCACACTGCTCAACCGCAGCACGCTGTTAGCGGAACAGGGTCAGAGCCTCCTGCTGCAAGCCATCAGCGCCTCCCGCAAGGGCCAGGCTGAGCTCTCCAACGTGCTGGGCGAGCGCGTGCGGCAGGGTGTGGAAGAGCTGATCACCGCTTCCCATGTCGCCATCGAGCAGGCTCAACAGCAAGGGCAGGCGCACGATTACAAAGATCTGTATGTCGCAGGCTCGCGCATCATCATGCGCTGCATCATTACCCTGTTTGCCGAAGCCCGCGGCCTAATGCCGGTCGACAATCCCATCTATCAGCAGGCCTACAGCCTGGAAGGGTTGCGCCATCAAATGGACCGCCGCGCCGGTGGCCGCGGCAACGAACGTCTTAGCCAGGGCCGCAGCGCCTGGCCGCGCCTGATTGGCCTGTTCAACCTGATCCATGAAGGCTCCGCCCACGAGCGCCTCACCGTACCCCGTTATGGCGGTGCGCTATTCGAGCCGGGACATCCTGGCAGCGCCGATGGCATTTCTCGTGCACTGGCGCTGCTGGAAAGCAGTCAGAACCTGGTCAGCGATCTGCAGGTGCACAAACTGCTGCGCCTGCTCACCCGCACCAAAATGAAGGTGCGCCAGGGCCGCGGCAGCCGCTGGGTCGATGCCCCGGTGGATTTCTCCACCCTGTCTTCGGAATACATCGGCATCCTTTACGAAGGCTTGCTCGATTTCGAACTCAAACAGGCTGCCGACAACGACCCGGTGATCTTTCTCGCCGTAGGCAACCAGCCGGCCCTGACTTTGTCGCAGTTGGAGGCGATGGACGACAAAGCCATCAAGCAGCTGTTCGAAGCTCTGAAGAAAAAAGACAAGGCCGGTGATGACAGTGGCGACGAAAGTGAGGAAGAAGCTGAGGAAGCCGCAGATACCGATGACGGCGAAGACAGCACCAACGACGAAGTAGAGTCCGTTGAGGACGACAGCGAGGAAGAAATTGTCGCCAGCGACGACAGCGCAGAAGAGCTGACCCTTAGCGAAGACCATCTAGTCCGGGCCAATGCCTGGCTGCAGCGTGCCGCGCAGATTGCCGGGCTGGTAAAGAAGCCCCGTGGCCGCAAAGCCAATGCCACCGGTGATGAAGAACAACGGGCACTGGAAAAAGCCGGCAAACAGCTGTGCGCTCGTATGGTCGCCCCCGGCCAATTCTTCCTGGTGCGCTGGGGTGGTACCCGTAAAGGTGCTGGCACCTTCTACACCCGGCCGCAACTGGCCGCGCCCACTGTGCGCCGCACCCTGCAACCATTGGCCTATGAGGCCGTGCGCATCGAAATCGATTCGCGCACCGGGCTGGACTCCGTAGTGGAGTGGGCACCGAAAAAGCCCGAGCAGATTCTGGCCCTGAAAGTGTGCGACCCGGCCATGGGCTCCGGCTCTTTCCTGGCGGGTGCCCTGCGTTACCTCACCGAAGCACTGACCCAGTCGCTGTTCCAACATAAGCTGATCGAGCGTAGCGAAGACGGCGGTGTGCCGCGCATGGCTGACGGCAAGTTGGCGGAACTGCTCAGCGATGAGCTGACCAAACTCAATCCCAAAGATGATGGCTTTGAAGAGGCCTTGCGCGCCCAGCTCAAGCGTCACATTGTGGAAAACTGCCTGTACGGCGTGGATCTTGACCCGCTGGCAGTGGAACTGGGGCGTATGGCGCTGTGGGTGGAGACCATGGACCGCGATCTGCCCTTTGGCTTCCTTGATCACAAGCTCAAGGTCGGCAACGCCCTGGTGGGCACCTGGTTTGACACCTACCGCGACTATCCGGCCATGGCCTGGGAACGGGAAGGCGGCGACAAGGACTATCAGAAGAACAAGCCTGAGGGCCTGATCAACCACTGGTACCAAGACGCGAAGGGCAAGCGCAAGGGGGACGTCTTTACCGATGCGATAAAGGCCCGCAGTAAGGCAGTGCCCGAGCAACTGCAGGCGCTGCTCAGCGGTCAGATGGCTTTGGATGGCGCTCTGGATGCGGGCAATGTGCACGACGAATTGCTCAAGGTGTTCCGCAAACTGCACCGCCTGCCTGTACACGAAAGTGAAAAGCGCGCCGAGGTCTATCGCAACGAGGTGCTTAACAACCCCCACTACCATGCCCTGAAAGCACGCATGGATCTGTGGTGCGCGCTGTGGTTCTGGCCAGGCGAGCAGATCGAAGTGGCACCGCTGCCGCTCGACTTTGTCAACCCCAATGCACAGGCGCTGGCCATTGCCGCCGACGTGGCTCGTCGCCAGCGCTTTTTCCACTGGGAGCTGGAGTTCCCTGATGTGTTCACCGCCACCCAGGACGGTTTTGATGCGCTGCTGGGCAACCCGCCGTGGGAAATCCAGAAACCCAACTCCAAAGAGTTTTTCTCCAACAACGACCCGCTCTACCGCGCCTATGGCAAGCAGGATGCACTGGCCAAGCAACTGGAGTACTTCCGCTCCTGGCCGCAACTGGAGCACGACTGGATTGCCTACAACTCTGACCTTAAAGGTATGTCCAACTGGGCAAAGTACGTGGGCAAGCCCTTTGGCGACCGCGTTACCGAAGACAAGAATGGCAAGAAAAAGCACGACCTGAATTTAGGTAGTGGCCGAAACAGCTTCGACGCCTCGGCGGTCGCACACAAAAAATGGCTGCAGCAACGCAAGAAGCACAAAGGTTTTGCCGATACCGCGCACCCTTTCCTGCATCAGGGCTCGGCCGACTTGAATACCTATAAGCTCTTCCTGGAGTTAAGCCATGCGTTGCTGCGTGGGCAGGGGCGCTTGGGCATGATCGTGCCCAGCGGTATTTATACCGACAAGGGCACCACCGACCTGCGCGAGCTGTTCCTGAGCCAGTGCGACTGGCAGTGGCTGTTTGGCTTTGAGAACCGTGCAGGCATTTTCGATATCCATCGTTCCTTCAAATTCTGCCCACTGATCGTGCAGAAGGGCGGTGCAACCCGGGCCATCCGCGTCGGCTTTATGCACCGCAATGTGGACGATTGGGAGCAGGCCGAGCGACATGTGCTGGCCTACCCGCGGGCGCGGGTGGAGGAGTTTTCGCCGTATTCCAAGGCCATTCTGGAAATCCGCAGCGTGCAAGACCTTCACGTACTGCAGAAAATTTACGCCAACGGCGTGCTGTTGGGTGACCAGAGCGAAAACGGCTGGGGCATCAAGTACGCCACCGAATTCCACATGACCAACGACTCCAAGCTGTTCCCGCCGCGTCCCAAATGGGAGGAAAAGGGCTATCGCCCCGACGAGTACGGCCACTGGCTGAAAGGCGCCTGGCGCGACCACGAGGGCCCGATGCCTATTCTGGAGCGCGAACCGGGTTTGGTGCTGTCGCGGGATGGGCGGCAGGCGATTCGGGTGGAGGCGATTGAGGATGTGGCGTTACCGCTTCTCGAAGGCAACATCATCGATCAGTTCCAAGTTTCCTCAAAAGGGTGGGTTTCTGGGAAAGGACGTTCGGCCGTTTGGCGAGAAATCACCTCGGACAGCGAGGAGCTTGATCCTCAGTATTTGATCGGCCTCGAAGATGCCGCTTCGAAAAAATACAAGTCTGGAGAGATGGCCGGTCAGCCAAAATGGCGTCCTGTGCCAAAGGTCACTTTTATCGATGTGACGTCGGCAACCAACGCGAGAACTGCGCGAGCCACCTGTACTCCATTTTTCCCATGCGGCAACACGTCTGCCGTGCTGGGCTCCCAGCAAAGTGTGTTTGCGCTCGCAACGGCTATGAACTCCTTCGTTTATGACTTCGTTGCAAGAGCACGATGTGGTGGCTTGCACCTGAATTGGTTTGTGGTTGAGGAGTCGGTTCTTCCTGAAAAGGCAGTAGCGCCCTTTCTGGCTGGAATTGGCCAAGCCTTGATCGGTCATCTCAGGATTTTCAGCTTTGCACTTGAAGATCATCCGAGGAATTTTGCTTTGACGCCGGCGGAACGCATACGTCAGCGGTGTATATCTGAAGCCTTGGTTACGAGCGCCTTAGCCCTTTCCAGTGATGAGCTTGTTTACATCTTGGCTGATTGTGACCATCCCCAACGGTCGCTTACCGACGCTTTCACGGCACAGCTCAACCCCAAAGGTTTCTGGCGCATAGACAAAGACAGAGATCCCGAACTGCGCCACACCATTCTGTCGCTGGTCGCCTTCCACGATCTGCAGGAAAAAGGGCTAGATGCCTTCCTCGCGCAGAACGATGGCGAAGGCTGGATGATCCCCGAACAGTTGCGCCTGGCCGACTATGGCTTGGGCCACGATGATCGCGCGCAGGAATACCAGCCAGTGACCTCGCGCCTTGGGCCGCGTTTTTTCGACTGGCAGATGAGCGAAGATGTGGAGCATTCCTGGCAGGAGTGTGCGGCCCATGCCGAACTGATCCGCCGCATCGTGCCATTGCCGCAACCGGAGCACGCCGACGGGGTTGCTGATGAGCGGGCGCCATATAAAACAGAATCACCGCAGAGAGCACTGTTCTGATGCTGAATCCCATTACTTATACCGAAGACGTCGTAAGCGACTTTCTGCGCTACCAGCTCAGCACCTATGCTTTTGCCGATGAGAGTCTGTACCGGCAGATGCGTGAACTGCTCAACCTTGAGCACACCCGCAATACGCCGTTGATGAAAGGGCCATTTATCTCCCTGTCGCGCACCTTTATGAAAGGCGCCAGTCTGGAGCATTTGGTCAACGAAGGCGTGTTGCACCCGCACATCCGGCAGTTGTCTCCCTATCCGGGCGCCTACCTGCACCAGGAAAAGGCCTTCCGCTCCATCAAGGCCGGCCGCACCACGCTGGTGGCCACCGGTACAGGTTCGGGCAAGACTGAATCCTTTCTACTGCCGATCATCAGCCGTTGCCTGCACTTACGGGACGAGGGGGCCGAGGCGGGAGTGACGGCGGTAATCGTTTACCCCATGAACGCCCTAGCTGAAGACCAGTTACAGCGTATGCGCGAGCTACTGGTGGGCACCGGTGTGACCTTTGGCATGTATGTGGGCAAGACCCCGCGCACGGAGGCGGATATCAATGGCGTTCGCCTCCCGTCAGGCAGCACGGTGGCTGATTACCGCAGCAAGCTACAGCAAATGCAGCAGCAGAAAATGGATGTCGCCTTGCATCCGGCCGAGGAGCGGGTGAGCCGTGAGGCCATGCGCACACCAGGCCAGCAGCCGCGCATTCTGCTGACCAACGTCAAGCAGCTGGAGCTGCTGCTGACCCGACAGCAGGACCTGGAACTGTTCGACAATTCACTGCTGGAGTTCATGGTATTCGACGAGGCGCATACCTTTACCGGTGCTGGTGGCGCCGAAACCGCCTGCCTGATTCGCCGTTTGCGTGCCTATTGCGGCAAGGACGAAAACAGCACCACCTGTGTCGCCACCTCCGCCACCATTGCTGACCCGCGCCGCGGTATCGAAGCCGGCCGCGAGTTTGCTAGTCGCTTCTTTGGCGTTGATGGCCAGAATGTCGAGCTGATCGGCGAAGCCTACGAAGAGGACATCTGGGGCGAGCCGCGCACTGTCAGCGCGCCCTTCAATGGCGATCAGGCCATGCAGCTGAAAACCGTGCTGGAAATGCTCGGCACGCTGGACCGAACCGAGGTCGAGCCCGCCGACTTGCAGGCGTTCCGCATCTGGTTCCAGACCACCAGCGGCATGCGCATGGCCGGTGACAACTGGCGTGAGGCGCTGAACCAGTGGCTCAGCCATAACGAGGTGGTGTTTCAAATCGCCGATGTGCTGCGCCGTCCGCGAGCCGTGGCTACCTTGCTGGAAGAGCTGAACGACAAACTGGGACGCCCGATCACCGAAGAGGAAATCCTCATTTGGCTGGCTCTGGGGGCTGCGGCCCGTAATGGCGACCGGCCGTTGCTGCGACCGGTGGTACACGGGTTTGTGCGCGGCGTTAGCGGCGCGGTAGTGACCTTTGAAGAAGGGCTAGGGCAGCTGGGTAGACTGTGGCTGTCGGCTGAGGATGCACTGGCTGCGAGTGACGGGCGTGATCCGGAACTGAAAACCTTCCCACTGTCGAGCTGCACGACATGTGGCCAGCACTACTTCGAGCATGGGCTGGAGGACTTCAATTACACCGGTGATGCGCCTGGCGGTGGCTCGGCCGAGGGCAAGAGTCGTGTGTGGCGTGCGCAGGACATTCCGTTGGGGGGCGTGCGTGCTGTCTCATTGGATCATCAGGTAGGCTCCGATGGTGAGGAAGAGCCCTCGCGCACTGAGGTGCTCTTCGTCTGCCGTTATTGCGGCACCACGCATGACCGGCAGGGTCCTGAGTGTGTTGGTTGTGGCCGCAATAAGACCCTCAAAGCATTGCATTTCGTACAGCAGAAAGAAGAACACATTGGACGTTTGACCCGCTGTGTATCCTGCGGCGCCCATGGTCGCCGGGTGAGCGGCAGTTACCGCGAACCGGCCCGTCCAGTACGCGCGACGGGCGTGGCTGATGTGCATGTACTGGCCCAAAGCATGATCCACCGTGCCGAGCGCAAGCGCCTGCTGGTGTTCGCAGACAACCGCCAGGATGCCGCTTTCCAGGCCGGGTGGATGCAGGATCGCTCTCGTCGTTATCGTCTCAGGGAGCTGATCTACAAGAAACTGCGCGAAGGTGCCGTCTCGGTCAGTGACCTGGTGTTGTGGTTGGACAAGTTTCTGGATGCCGATGATGAACTGTCCCGGGCGTTGATCCCGGAAGTCTGGCGGGTTGAACCCAAATCGGAAACCAGTCTGGCGCATGCCGAGGAGCGCAAGTGGTTTTTGCGTGCCCAGGTGCTGCGTGAGCTGACGTTAGGAGCGCGGCAAAGCACCGGTCTGGAACCGTTGGGGCGTTTGAAGATCCAGTATCTGGGGTTGGATGAAGCACTGCCGGTTATTCAGAAGTGGGCAAGGGCGTTGGGCTGCTCACCGGCGGACTTGCGCGACGGTATTGCCTCGTTGCTGGATGCAGCTCGTTCCAGGCGCATGCTGTTTGATCCTGTGACCCGCATGTTTTCCAAATTCTGGCTGGACGGTGAAAAGGAAGTACTGCGCGGTTATCTGCCGATCATGCGTGGTGTGCCGGAAGGCTTGGTGTTTGAGCGCGATGGTCAGCATGACAAAGGACGTATCAAGCAGTGGTTCAGCAGTTACGACAGTTCCGCCAAACAGGCGGCTGTGAGTTGGGGAGTGGATCCAGATCACGTTCAGTCGTTTCTGGATGATGTTTGGCGGCTCTGTACCGATGAGCTGGAGTTGTTGACGCAGGTGCAGTTCAAGGGCGCGCGCGGAAATAACCTGCCAGGCTGTCACGGAGCCACGCAGATGCATGTGGATCACATGATGCTGTTGCCTGCGTCAGGCATGTATCGCTGCCAGACCTGCCGGCGGCTGCATGCCCGGGTCAACCCCGGTATGACCTGTATGGCCTGGCGCTGTAGTGGCAAGCTGGTATTCGAGGCCGAAAATCCGGATAACTACGACCTGCTGCTGCTGGATCAGGAGTTTTCCATGCTCCGTGCCCGTGAGCACTCTGCGCAGATTCCGGGGCCGGAGCGTGAACGCATCGAAAACGCCTTCAAGGGCGAGAGCGAGCGCATCAATACCCTGGTGTGTACACCCACGCTTGAGATGGGCGTGAACATCGGCTCGCTGGATGCAGTCTTGATGCGCAACGTACCGCCTTTACCGGCCAATTACTGGCAGCGGGCTGGTCGTGCTGGGCGTCAGTTCCGCATGGCGCTGGATCTGACCTATGCACGCACAACCAGTCACGACCGAGCCTACTTCAATCAACCGCTGAAGATGCTCGAGGGGTTGGTGGAGCCCCCAAGCTTCAACCTGCGCAACCCCGTCATGGTTGCCAAGCACGTGAATGCTACGGTACTGACCACGCTGCTGCAGATGCTGCGTAGTAACTGTCTGCCTGGACAACAGGCCGCTGCGCTACAGGAGGCCTTGTCTGCCTGCTTGCCACCTCAAATCAGACCCTATCTGTTTACCTCTGATGGCATGGTGAGGGCTGAGCCTCTAACGGTTGAAGCATTGAGCCAGCAGATAGCGCAGCATAAAGCAGTACTCTTAAATGCTGTGATCAAAGCCTTCCACCAGGGGTGGCCGACCAGTGACCGCGAGGTAGTAAGCTGTGGCCAGTTGGAGGTGCTCATTGGTAGTTTTGCTGAGCAGCTCCAGGGGGTAATCAATCGTCTATTCCAGCGCCTGCAGTGGGCTTTGGGGCAGTTGGAGCGGTTGCGCAAGGTGGCCGCTGGCAAGGGCGCACTGGACGCCGATGAAGAGGCCTTGCGCGCCCGCTGCGAACGGTTGGTAAAAAAACTAAAAGGCGAGGCCAAGCGCAATCGTAGCCAAGCAGAGGGTTTTGATGACACCAATACCTATGGCGTATTGGCGGCTGAGGGCTTTTTGCCGGGTTATGGACTGGATAGCGGTGCGGTAACCCTGACCCATGTAGCGCCTCGTCACAGCAGCGATATCAGTGACTGGGAGTTACGCCGTAACACTGCTCTGGCTGTTCGCGAATATGTGCCTGGTAACCTGATCTACGCCAATGCGCACAAATTTGTGCCCCGTCACTTTCATCTAGTCCCGGAAGAGCCTCTGGTATTTGCTGTGGATGTGGCAAGTGAGTCAGTCCAGGAAACTGGCCCGAACACTAAGGCTGGCAGTGAAGCCAGCTCCATGTCGGTCACGCAAATTCCGGGTGTAGCCATCTGCGATGTGGATGCACCCCATCATTCCTACATTTCGGACGATGAGGACTACCGCTTCCAGATGTCGGTGGCAGTCTTTGCCCAAGACCAAGGGCGGCACTCCGGCGGTAAAGTCTATGAGTGGGGCAAAGCGCAGTTGCAACTAAAGCATGGCATGCACATGCGCTTGATAAATGTTGGCGCGGCTTCGCAAGTGCGTTCCGGGGCGTTGCTGGGATATCCGCTGTGCCTGGTGTGTGGTGCTAGTCGCTCGGCCATGAGCAGCCAGCAGGAGCTGGATAAATTTAATGAGCATCATATCGAACGCTGTGGCCGTCCCGTTCAGACCATCGCTTTCTACGCCGAGGTGGTAGCCGATGCACTAGTACTACAGGACTGCGCCTCCCAGGGAACTGCCTACAGCGTCATGGAGTCGCTGCGTCAGGGGGCTGCCGACGTGCTGGATATGGAAATATCCGATCTGCAGGTGCAGGTGATTGGCAAACCGGGCAGTGAGTCGGTAGATGCGTTGCTGTATGACCCCATGCCGGGTGGCTCGGGCCTGCTGGAACAGTTGCTGGAGCACTGGCCGGATGTGGTGAGTGCGACAAGGCGCTTGGCCGAGGAGTGTCCGTCTGCCTGTGAGTCATCCTGTGTGGACTGTCTGCAGCATTTCCGCAACTCTTTCTATCATGACAAACTGAATCGCCATACCGCGCTTGAAGTGTTCAACAACTGGGGAAGCACCCTGAACTTTGCCCATGAATTGGCACCTGTATTGCCGGATGAAACACTGACTCAGCAACCGGGTAATCCCCCTGAGCAACAGCTGGTGGCAATGCTGAAGGCGGCAGGCATGGCTGCGTTTGAGACTGAGCGGCCGATTCAGCTATTCGGTGGCATCACGACCCGTCCGGACGTGTATTTCCACGAGCCCAACGATCAGTACGAGGGCGTTTGCATCTACTTAGATGGCATGAGCGAGCACCTGCACGGCAATGCCCTAACAGCCGCCAAGGATCGTCAGATCCGTCAGGAGTTGCTGAATACAGATTACGAGGTGATCGAAATCCAGTTCCAGGAGCTGTATGACAAGACTGTGATGCGTGAGCACATGCGCCGCATTGCGCGAGCAGTGATCGGCAAGGCGAAGGCCAAGGAGTTGGCGGCCAGTGATGACTGGTTTGATTTGGCGTCTGATCCAAAGTCTGGAGCGGCTGTATACCGTGCCAAAGTATTGCCATTCAAAACCCTAGCCCCGGAAGACGCGGGCTTTGTGCCATACCACAACTGCGTTCCCTTGGTTGGCCTGCAGGTCGCTGCTGGGGCCTGGAGTCAAGAGCAGGGCGGGCTGACTGCGCTGGCCGAACATGCTGAAGATTGGGTCGCGTTGGATGACGGCAAGTTGGAGCCGGGCATGTTTGTGGCGCAGGTGGAAGGTCGCTCCATGGAACCCTTGGTGCCTGATGGTAGTTACTGCCTGTTCCGGCCGGTGCCGGCTGGTAGCCGCCAGGGCCGAAAGCTGCTGGTCAGGCATGCTGGTGTGGCCGACACTGAAACTGCTGGTGAGTACACTCTGAAGGTTTATACCAGTGAAAAAACTGCCAGTGATGACGGTGAATGGCAGCACGAGCGTATTACCCTCAAGCCACTAAATCCGGAGTACCAACCATTGGTACTTGAGCCGGAAGAGGAGGGGGCGGTTATAGCTATCGCAGAGTTTATAAAAGTGCTGTAAAGCAGCAGCGATTTCGAGTACCCATGATGAGTAAAAATGAGTGCACTTATGTTGACGTCGCTGCGTGTATTAAATTTGAAAGCTTGGAAGTAAATCGGCGAGATTCGTCCGGCTATCAAATAGTACGGTAGTAGCTACCGCCAGCTTGCAGATAACGGCAAGCTGGCGCATCACTTGCAGATTGACCTTCTCGGGCACGCCTTCCTCCCGAAGGCGTGCCCGATCTATGCCGAATTGCATTCGAGGATTTTGCACCTCGCTTGCGGTCAATCACCTCTCGTTAGCGAGTACCGAAGAGTAAGCGAACGGGCAACACATCTTGCGGAGTAGAAGGCGGGCACCTTTACAGCGACCGCAATGTGAATGATGATGACAAGGTGCCATCCTAGGTGGCGAAAGTGCATAGGGAGCATGCCTTGACCATTTCAGCTGGCGCCGCAGAGTTACTCCTCGTCGCGAATAAACCGGGCCTCACAGAGGCAGGTGGTGGCCACGGTGCTAAAGGTGTGGACTTTCAGCGGTGGTGGGCCGTGCTCAGAATGGTGGAGCTGGAGCAGGCGGGCGAGATTGATTTCTTGCTGCTTTTCGAAACGGTGCAGGATGTCACTGAGCTGGACTCGTCAGACACCCCGTCGCGTGCGCGCGTTTACCAGGTAAAAAAGAAAGATCGGGGAGAGTGGAGCTGGTCCGTACTCACTGGGACAACATTGCCTCCGAAAAAGAAGAACCCAGCAGCTTCAGCGAAGTCGGTATTACCTAAGTTTGAAAAAGTCGCCGACAGTGCCCTTGGTAAGCTTCAGCTCAGCCTCGCAGCTTTCGATAAGTTACCTGTTCAGGCCTTCTTTATCTCGAACGCTGGCTGTGACATTCCCCTTGCAGCGGGGGGGAATGCAGCGACGTCGATGCCTTGCTCGCTCGCGGATTTTGCTCCTGATCATGCAGATTTGTTGTCTCAAGCTTTGAGTTCGCTAAATGCGAGCGGCTCGCCTGCTCCGGATTTGACGAAGCTTATGCTGAAGAGAGTTGCTATCCACCCTGATGAGCCCAGTAGCTACGTCATCAAGGTTGCGCTAGAACTATTGATGCAGCGCAGTCCTGCTCATGCGGGCCAAGCAGCTTCGTTCGTCGAATCCCTCGTAACGAAGATTTCGCCTCTAGGTCGCCACACTGATACTTGTTCGTCTTTCGGAGAGCTCATTAAGCAGCGTGGGTTCGCGAGGCATGAATTTGTATCCGCAATGGGGGCACTTGAGGCAATTCCAGATTATTCGGCCTATCTGAGTGTCTGGCTCACGCAACTACAAACCGAAGGAATGGACTTCATGTTGGTTACCGCGGTGCGAGCGGAAGCTGCGCGCGTGGTTCGGGAGCAACTAGCAGGCACAACACCTCCCGATGTGCGATCTGTTCACAATTTCTGTGACAGCTGGCTCGATGTCAATGCGGCCGGACCGCATTTGCGGCCGTACTTCGAGGCATGTTTAGCCGAGCTGAAAAAGAATTTCACTAGCTTTCGCGATGCCGAACTACTCGCGCGCTTTGCAATGAGGGCTATTAAAAAATGCGTGGACCCGAACTGAGACTCCTCGTTCGTAGCTTGAGAACTAAGAACTATGAAAAGCTTTCGATTCGAAAACATCTGGCTGCTCTCGCACCGCGACAGGAAGGCGAGACACGTGGGCTTCCACCCGAAGAAAAACCTGTTGAGGGGGAGGAACTACACTGGCAAGACGAGTCTGATTCGAAGCATTTTTGAGACACTTGGTGCCAAGCCCCAGGGAAAGCTAGAGTCGTGGGATGAAAATGCCGCCTCTCTCCTGGAGTTCTCCATTGGGGGGTGTCATTTCTTCGCACTGCACCAGAATGGGCGACGCGCACTTTTCAACGCAAATCAGGAGATGATCGTGGCCACCTCTAAATTCGGAGAGTGGTCCGAGGCATTCTGCAGCATTACTGATTTTAATTTGGTGTTTACCGATAAAAGAGAGTCGGCAATTAAACCGGCGGACCCCGCATGTTTTTTTTTGCCGTTCTACGTAAATCAGGACGGCAGTTGGCAGTCCGGCTGGAACACCTTTAGCGGCCTTCAAAGGTTCAGCTCTCCCTGGAGTGCAATCTTGGAGTACTTCACTGGCGTATGTCCGCCGGAGTACTACCGGGCCAGAGCCGAGAGAGTTCAAGAATCCAAAGCGCTTGAGGATCATCGGCGAGAATACAAACTTCTAGAGCGCACTATGGAGCGGTTCAGTCGAACGCTGCCCTTATCTGGTCCCAAACTCAACCCTGAGAACTTTGCCGATGAAATTGCGCTGCTGACCCACGAGGTGACTGAGCTTAATCAGAGGCAGGAGATGCTACGGAGTGCTGCCGTTCGTGAGCAAGATCTGCTTTCCAGTCTTGAGCAACAGATTCGATTGGCAGATGACGCTCTGGCGGCATATGGTCATGACGCAAAATACCTACGGGCTGAAGGGGCGGAACCTCTGATTTGCCCAACCTGTAATGCAGAACACACTAAGTCGTTTCATGATTTGCTCCAATTCGCTGAGGATGCACGCGTGCTGCGAGAGCTCGCAGGGCGCCTCAGAGATGACGCGAACGAGGTTCGGAATCGATACGCCGCCACGTTAGCCAAGCTCCATACCCTAGACGAGAGCTATCAGCGAATTTCTAGGCTACTGGATACCCGCAAAGGAGAATTAAAGTTTCAGGATGTCGTTGAGAGCATTGGAGCGGAAAGCGCAGTCGCGGCTTTCGAAGCCGAGCGTAAACTTCTGCAAGGCGCGATCGATAAGGCCCTGGGGGCCTTGGATGCTCTAGATGAAAAAATGAAGTTACTCCGTGCGCCGAAAAGAACGAGAGCGATATTGGAAAAGTTCAGATCCTACTACTTGTCTGGGCGCGTCGCGTTGCAACTTCCCGCAGTAGACGCATCTAAGATGAAGCTTGCTGGACGTCCAGATCTATCAGGAAGCGGAGGCCCTCGATCAATTTTGGCTTACTACGCAGCACTCTGGCAAACGTGCCAAGGTGTAACGGGGACTTTCGACGTGCCGGTGGTGATCGACTCGCCGAACCAACAGGCTCAGGACGACGTCAACCTGCCGGCGGTGCTTCAGTTCATCGCAAAAGAGTTACCAGATGACATGCAGCTAATCGTTGGATTAGAGACCGAAACGGACTTTCCGTTCGACAAAGAGATCCACCTAGATGTGCCGTACTCAATGCTCCGGGAAGATCATTGGGCTGAGGCGGAGCTCATCGTCGAGCCATTGCTCGAGAAGATGTATGCAAAAATGACATCTGATGTTGAGAGGGTCAGCAAGTGATGGAAGGACCGATGGCGCTTCACGTTCCAAAATCCAGGCTCTTGATTGCCACCGGTTCCAGTTTCAGCGTATAGAAACGACTTTTCGGTCCCTATTTTCATTTGTTGCTGAAACCGAAAGGCTGCCGGTGGCCGCACCGTGGATGTGTTCGCTCCACCAGGCCATCATCGGCCGTCTGCGATCGATATAGTCCGCTCGATTATACGCGCTCCGTACCTCATTTTTGTCGACGTGGGCTAACGCAACCTCAATTAGCTCAGGATCCCAACCGTGTTCATTGAGGATAGTACTCGCCATTGAGCGCATGCCGTGACTTACCAGGCGCCCCTCGAAACCCATACGCTTCAGCGCCATATTGGCCGTCTGGCTGTTGCAGTGGGTGCGCGGGTTTCGGTCTGCAGGGAAGACGTACTCCCGGTGTCCGCTATAGGGCTTAATCGCTTCCAAGAGCGCCAGAGCTTGCTCCGTGAGCGGAATGATGTGTATCCGACGTTTCTTCATGCGCTCCGCCGGTATCGTCCAGATCTTCTTTTCAAAGTCGATATCAGCCCAGCGGGAAGTGGCAGCCTCGGCTGGCCGAGTCATGGTGTGAAGTTGCCACTCAATTAGGCAGCGCGTAGTTCTTTTTATGCTGGCATTGGCAATTGCCACCATGAGCTCTTTCAGCTCATCGGGCGCAAGGGCCGCCATGTTTTTCTTTTTGGGCTTTTTGAAGACGGAGCGGATTCCACTGAGCGGATTCGCGTGAATCAATCCCGAATTGACACCATAGGTCATGATCTCATTGAGACGTTGGGTTAGACGTTTAACGGTTTCGAGACTGCCCTTCGTCTCGAGGGGGCGAAGCAAATTTATGACTTTAGGGGCCGTGATAGCAGAGATTGGGGTGGTGGCCAGATCAGGGAAGACATGCAGCGTGAGAGAGCGCCAAATATCCTCGGCGTACGCAGGGGTGACTGAATCCTTTTTGAGCTCGAACCACGCTGCCGAGATATTTTCGAAAGTGTGTTCCGTGGCTGCTTTTTTCGCGTGCCGCTCGGCGTCGCGTTTCTCTTTAGGGTCCAGCCCCTGGGCGACAAGCTCTCTCGCTTCAACGGTTCTCTTACGTGCTTGCGCTAGGCTCACTTCAGGAAAGGTGCCCAATCCCATGTTTATCCGCTTTTTCGTCACAGGTTGGATGTAGTTGAAATTCCATAGCTTAGATCCATTGATTCTCACTCGCATCTGAAGGCCGTTGCCATCGGTGAGTATGTAGTCCTTTTCCTTTGGCTTCGCGGCTTTGACTTTTACGTCTGAAAGGCGCGTGGCTTGGGCCCCCATGGTGTATTCCAGTGCTGTTTATGTATTCCAAAAAATAGCAGGTGAGGGCTTGGAATACCACTTGGAATACACGAAATCGTAGATGGTCACGGATGCTGGTGGACGCTTGTGGACTCTAAACCCCTGTATTCACTGGATTTCAGGCACAAAAAAAGACGTCCGTGGACGTCTTTAGATGTAAAAGTGGTGGAGCCGGGGGGATTTGAACCCCCGTCCGCCAGTACTCCGCTGTCGGTACTACATGCGTAGCCGTGTCTATTAAGTTAACCCTTGGCGACCCGACGGGCAGGGTGCTTTGGGCGAGTTGTGTAAGTTTTAGCCGCTTCGTCCACAACGTACTGCACGGCGATTCTGTTCTATATGACAATCATTTTGGGTTTACAGACATCCCCTGATGATTGCTGGGCCCGAAGGCACCAGGAGTGCATGTCAGCTGCAATTAAGCAGCGAGAGCAGCACCGTATTGGTCGTCATTGGCAACTATAAGAAGTTGCAACAGTGGATTTACGAGTTCTGTTACCAACTCGGCATGCACCTAAAGTTTCGCAACCGGCGTCGAATCCTAAACGGCCCCGTGCTTGTAACTCGTTGTTTCGTAGTGAGTGACAAGCCTGTGCAGTGTACGCCAAACCGTCACGGAAGGCCAACCCGAAGGTTGGCCTTAACGCTTACTCGCCACCTTTCTCGCTGTTTTGCAGGTCTTGCAGCGTCTTGGAGGTGATCTCGATGCACTTCTTGTCATCGCCTGCGGCGTGGGCCGCTTTAGCCTGGGCCACGGCGGTGTCGATTTCGCCGCTTTTGCCACTGGAGTCGGTGGCGAGTAACGCTTTACCGTTATTGATTTTATCCAAGTTGATCTGGCATAGGTCTTTGTCGCCGGCGGCAAAGGCGGGAGAGGCCAGCATCGCAGCAGTCATGAACAAGCCAGCTAGAGCGGAACGCTTCATCGGGTATCTCCTTGCGCAAAAGGGCTCGACGCTGCTGGCGTACGGCTGCCAGCGACATCAGTGAGGGCCTCGATTGTCGAGGCCTATTCAGCTGACTACGCCAACGCGCAGGGGTTCTGTTTTTTTGCAGCGTTAATGGGCACGGGCCTGGGTGACCCGGTCCACCAGGTAGACCAGTCCGTGATAATCGATGCCGCCATGTTGGCTCAGGCCGATCTCGCAGGTGCGGCTGGTGGAAATGCCTTCGCTGCAAAATTGCACCGCGTCCTTGAGTGAGCGCAGCGAATGGGCATTGAGTTCCGGCGTGGTAAAGCCCTTGTCACCGGCAAAACCACAGCAATGAATGCCTTCCGGGATGATCACGGTGTTGGCGCAACGTCGGGCCAGTTCAATCAGCGCCTGGCTTTCGCCCAGGTGTTGGGTGCTGCAGGTGACGTGCACCGCGATCGGTGCTTCCTGCGGTGTGAAATCCAGTCGATCCATGAGATGGGTGCGGATAAACCGCACCGGGTCGTAGAGGTCCAAGCGGGTTTCGCCCAGGTCTTGCACCAGGCGCAGGGTGCAGGGGCTGGTGTCGCAGTAGATGGGGTCCAGGCCGCCGCGACTGGCGTGGAGCAGGGCGCCGATCAGTTCCTGGCGTTTGTGTTCGGCCTGTTCGGCGTAGCCTTTTGAAGCGAATGGCTGACCGCAGCACAGGTTGTCTTGATTCTCTGGGATAACCACTTGGTAACCGGCTTTTTCCAGTAGGCCACGGGTTTTGTCGTACAGCGACATCTGCTCTTTATCGCTGGCAGCTGGGCCCATTGCCCGCGACACGCATGCCGCAAGGTAGACCACGCGGGGCCGATCGTCAGTTACGGGGGGACTGAAGCGAATGGCTTTTTCCGGCTGGGGCATGGCATTGGTCCACTGAGGGATTTGCCCTTTCGACAAACGGGTTGCTGTGGCAGACAGCTTGGCCAGGCGCGGCGCGCCCAGCAGCATGCGGGCGCCATTCGCCACATGCAGGGTAAAGCGCGCACCTTGCAACGCAGTGGAGAAGTGGGTGGCCAGCCATTCGGCCGTTTTCGTACGGTCGGCGTTCCTGGCGCGCAGTTTTTTCACCAGATCGCCGGTATTGATTCCCACAGGGCAGCGCTGGGCGCAGAGGCCGGTTGCGGCGCAGGTGTCGATGCCTTGATAGTGGTATGCCGTTTCCAGTTCGGTGGTATCGACCCCGGCGCGTTTCTTGGCTTGTATATCGCGCCAGATCACAATGCGCTGGCGCGGGCTCAGTGTCAGCCCTTTGGATGGACACACCGGCTCGCAGAATCCGCACTCGATGCATTTATCCACCAACTCATCGGCGGCGGGCAGCGGCTTGAGGTGCTTGAGGTGGATCTGCGGGTCTTCGCTGAGCACCACGTCCGGGTTGAGAATGCCGTTGGGATCGAGCAGGCGCTTGAGTTGCCACATCAACTGATAGGCATCGCTGCCCCATTCCAGCTCGACGAATGGGGCCATATTACGCCCGGTGCCGTGTTCGGCCTTGAGCGAACCGCCGAACTCCACTGCAACCAACTGCGCGACGTCATCCATAAACGCTTGATAGCGTGCGACTTCCTCACTGCTGTTGAAGCCTTGAGTGAACACGAAGTGCAGATTGCCTTCCAGCGCGTGTCCGAAAAGGATCGCTTCGTCATAGTGATGTTTGTCGAACAGTTCGATCAGGCGGTTTACGCCGATAGCCAATTGCTCGACCGGGAAGGTCACATCTTCGATGATCACCGTAGTACCGGTCTTGCGTACGGCGCCGACGGCGGGGAAGGTGTCTTTACGAATGGCCCACAGGCGGGCGTTTTCCACGGGGTCTTCGGTGAAGTCGACCTGTTTTTCCACAGGAAAACGGGCCAGGGACGCCATGATCAGTGCCAGTTGTTCCTGCAGTAGCGAGGAAGTCGCCGCGCGGGATTCGATCAGCAGTGCGCAGGCATTTTCCGATAGGTGTTGTACGAACGCGGGCATGCCGGGTTTGTTCTGCACCGAACGCATGCTACGGCGGTCCAGTAGCTCTACGGCCGAGACTGGCTGAGTTTTCAGCACGGTGACGGCGTTGCAACAGGTCTCCACATCCGGGAACACAATCAATGCCGACGCCTTGTTCGGATGATCGACCACGGTGTTGTAGGTCACTGCACTGATGAAACCCAGCGTACCCTCGGAGCCCACCAGCAGGTGGCTGAGAATTTCCAGCGGGTCGTCAAAGTCCACCAAAGCGTTAAGTGACAGGCCGGTGGTATTTTTCAGGCGGTACTTATGGCGAATTTTCGCCGCCAACTCGGTATTTGCCCGCGTTTCGCGCCCCAGTGTTGCCAGGCGCTCCAGCAGTGCGCCGTGTTGCGCGCGAAAAGCGCTGACGCTGACAGGGTCTTCCGTATCCAGACGGCTACCGTCGGCCAACACCAAGCGTATGCCCGCCAGGGTGTGGTAAGTGTTCTGTGCGGTGCCGCAGCACATACCGCTGGCGTTGTTGGCAACAATACCGCCGATCTTGCAGGCGTTGATGGATGCCGGGTCCGGACCGATCTTGCGCCCGAACGGCGCGAGCCAGGCGTTGGCCTGCGCGCCGATCACGCCGGGCTGCAAACGGATCTGCGTGCCTTGTCCACGAATTTCGCGGTCGTTCCAGTTGTCGCCCAGTACGATCAGCACCGAGTCGCTGATCGCTTGCCCGGACAGGCTGGTGCCGGCGGCGCGAAAAGTAACGGGTACATGGTCGCGTTGGGCCCATTGCAGCAGCGTCACGACTTCGTCTTCGGACTCTACACGGATCACCAGTTGTGGGATCAATCGGTAAAAGCTGGCGTCGGTTCCGAACGCGAGGGTGGACAGCGGGTCGTCGAAGCGTCGGTTTGGTGGGATCAGCTGTGCGACGTCATTAAGGAAAGCGGCAGGCAGACTCATTCGTCCTCCAGAAATAGCGGACGCCGGAATAGTTACCCGGCGTCGGTTCTTACCCTATTACGTGCAGGTCTCAGTGCACCAGCATACCGGTGAACCAATAGGCCTGTGCCAACGTGATCAAGCCCACGATGGTGGCAAAGAACAGGCTGTGCTTGAGGGTGAAGCGGAACAGGTCGGATTCCTTGCCGACTAGGCCGGTAGCGGCGCAGGCCACGGCGATCGACTGTGGCGAGATCATCTTGCCGGTAACGCCACCGCTGGTATTGGCGGCAACCAACAGCGTGTCGTTGACGCCGATCTGGTGGGCAGTGGTGGCTTGCAGCGAGCTGAACAGTGCGTTGGACGAGGTGTCGGAGCCTGTCAGGAAAACCCCCAGCCAGCCGAGGAATGGCGAGAAGAACGGGAAAGCTGCCCCTGTCCCGGCCAATACCAGCGCCATGGTCGACGACATGCCGGAATAGTTGGTGACAAAAGCAAATGCCAGCACCATGCCGATGGACAGGATTGGCCAACGCAGTTCGTAAAACGTTTCTTTTAAAGTGGTCAGACCAGTTTTCGCGTTGATCTTCAGCACCAGCATCGAGATCAGCGCGGAGAAGAAAATCGCCGTACCGGTGGCTGAAATCGGGTCCAGCTTGAACACCGCCGGGATTGCGGTGGGGTTGGTCACGATGGGGGCGACCTTGATCACCAGTTGATCCAGATGTGGAATCGCGAAGTTGAACACCCAGCTGTACATCGAGCCGCCGGCGGCGAACATCGCCTTGAACGGTTTGAGGGTCCAGATCGTCACCAACACCGTGAGAATCAGGAACGGCGACCACGCCTTGAAAATCTGCCCCAGGCTGTACGGCGATGCGACCGTGCTGCGCGGCTGGCCAAAGCCGCCGGCACTTGCAGTCACTACCGTGTTTGAGGTGGCGCCGGCAATTTGCGCGCCAGCGGTGCGCTTGGGTTGCCAGACTTTCAGGAACAGCGTCAGGGCAATCAGGCTGGCCAGCGCCGAAGTGATGTCTGGCAGTTCCGGGCCGATGAAATTGGAGGTGAAGTACTGGGTGATTGCAAAGCTCAAACCCGCAACCAGGGCTGCTGGCCAGGTTTCACGCACGCCGCGCAGACCGTCCATCATGAATACCAGCCAAAACGGTACGAATAGCGACAGCAATGGCAGTTGGCGGCCAGTCATGGCGCCGATCTTGAACGCATCGATGCCCGTCACTTGCCCGGCCACGATGATGGGGATGCCCAGTGCGCCAAATGCGACGGGGGCGGTGTTAGCGATTAAGCATAGGCCAGCGGCATAAAGCGGGTTGAAGCCCAGACCGACCAGCAGCGCGGCGGTGATGGCCACTGGTGCGCCGAAACCCGCTGCTCCCTCCAGAAAGGCGCCAAAGCAGAAGCCGATCAGCAGCACTTGCAGGCGTTGGTCGTCGGTGATCGACAGAACCGAGCTACGGATAATCTCGAATTGGCCGCTCTTGACCGTGAGTTTGTAGAGGAACACGGCCGCCACGATGATCCACGCGATAGGCCACAGACCGTAGGCGAACCCGTAACCGGCAGCGGCGAAAGCCATATCGACCGGCATCTGGAAAGCAAAAATCGCCACCAGGATCGACAGTGCCAGGGTAATGCTGCCGGCCACATGCCCTTTGAGGCGGAACACTGCCAGGGCCAGGAAGAAGAATACGATCGGGATGACTGCGGCGAGAGCGGACAAGCCGAGGCTGCCGAGTGGGCTGTAAAGCTGTTGCCAGGTTTGCATATGGGGTGGCCCCTAATTGTTGTTGGTCAGGCACTTTTTTGTCGATATGGATAATTGGTAATACCAATTTACAATCGATGTGAGCTAGGTTAAAAGCCTTCGTGGGATGTGTCAATTTGCCGCCTGCAAAACTTTGGTCGTAGTGGGATGGCTGAGGGGATCTGAGCGGCAAAATCGAAGGCACTCTGATGGGTGCTGGAACGGCGGCGATAGGCCAGAATAGAGGGCCCGGCGGGTGGTCGGGATGGTGGAGAGTGAGTTATGGCGTTTGATCAGGTGCGGCAGCGCCGTCTGTCTGACGATATTGTTGAGCAGCTTGAAGGAATGATCCTTGAGGGTACGTTGAAATCCGGCGAGCGGTTGCCGGCTGAACGTGCCTTGGCTGAGCAGTTCGGAGTCTCGCGTCCGTCGTTGCGCGAGGCTATCCAGAAGCTGGCGGCCAAAGGTTTGTTAGTCAGTCGTCAGGGGGGCGGCAACTACGTCGTCGACTCTTTGGGTTCGACTTTCAGCGATCCGCTCCTGCATCTACTGGAGAACAATCCAGAAGCCCAGCGTGACTTGCTGGAGTTTCGCCAGACTTTGGAGGCGTCATGCGCGTATTACGCGGCGTTGCGTGCTACCGAAGTCGACCGGGAACGGCTGACTACCGCGTTTGAAGCTTTGCAGGACTGCTACACGCGCGTCGATGAAGTCAGCCGGGCCGAGGAGGGGGCGGCGGATGCTCGGTTTCATCTGGCTATTGCCGAGGCCAGTCATAACGCGGTGCTGCTGCACACGATTCGAGGTTTGTTCGATCTGCTCAAGCGTAACGTGGTGACTAATATCGGTGGCATGTATCAGCAACGTACAGAAACCCGTGACATGCTGATCAATCAGCATCGGGATTTGTACCTAGCGATCATCGAGGGGCGGGCCGAGCAGGCAAGGGAGGTTTCTACACGACACTTGTTGTACGTGCAGGAAGTGTTGGAGGAAGTTCGTCAGGAGGTTCAGCGCGTGGCACGTGCGGAGCGACGCAAAGGGATGTAGCCGCGGGTGCTGGCCGAGGCTACATCGTTACAAGGTTATTCTTCCTTGCCCTTGTTGCGTACCGCGCGATGCAGCTCGCGATTGGAGTCGCGCTCGCGTTCGGTGTCGCGCTTGTCGTATTCCTTCTTGCCCTTGCCCAGTGCGATTTCGCACTTGACCAAGTGCTTGCTCCAGTACCAGGACAGGCAGACGCAGGCATAGCCCTTCTGCTGCACGGCCGCAGCAAGCTTGTCCAGCTCGCGGGCGTTGAGCAGTAGCTTGCGGGTGCGTACCGGGTCGGCAATCACATGAGTACTCGCGGTGGTCAGCGGGGTGATATGACTGCCCAGCAGCCACGCTTCACCATCCTTGAGCAGTACGTAACTGTCGACCAGCTGCAGTTTGCTGGCACGCAGACTCTTTACTTCCCAGCCGGCCAGGACCAGACCAGCCTCGAAACGATGTTCGATGAAGTAATCGTGTCGCGCCTTTTTATTTTGCGCGATGGTCCCTGTGGGGTGTTTCTTTTGTTTAGCCATAGGGGCGGCATTATAGGCAGTTGCGAGCCTGGCGGCTACGGTCAACCTGCGTGCTTGAGCGTGTTGGACGAATCCCGGACAATGCGGGCAGTTCTTTGGTTTTTTTCTCTCGCGGATCGGGCTGTTCCTTCGCGATGTTTGCCGCTCAGCTGTGGAAATAACGCACACATGACGACGCATATTCAACGTTCGGCGCTGCTGCCCTATCCGGCACAGGCGCTCTATGATCTGGTCAACGACGTGGCGCGTTATCCGGAATTCCTGCCCTGGTGCTCAACTGCCGAAGTGCTTGAAAGCAGTGCTGAGCACATGGTCGCCAGCGTGGGCGTGGCCAAGGGGGGGCTTAGTCAGCACTTCGTTACGCGCAATGTATTGGTGCCGGGTAAATCCATCGAAATGAATTTGCAGGAAGGCCCATTCACCCAGTTGCATGGCGTATGGATTTTTAAAGCATTGACGGACAAGGCCTGCAAAATCAGCCTGGATTTGTCGTTTGATTATGCCGGACCCATCGTACGAGCGACGCTTGGGCCGTTATTCAATCAGGCGGCCAATACCTTGGTGGATGCATTCTGTCAGCGGGCTAAGCAGCTGCATGGTTGAAATCGAAGTGGTGCACGCCGCTGTCGATCGTCAGGTCTTGCTTGCCGTGGCCGTGCCCTTGGGCACGAGTGTGCGCAAGGCGGTACAGCTCTCGGGAGTTCTGGAGCAGTTCCCCGGTATTGATCCGGCGACTTGTCCATTAGGGATATTCGGTAAGGCTATTTCTGACGCTGATGTGCGTGTTGTACAAGCGGGCGATCGAGTTGAGATTTACCGTCCCTTGTTGGCTGATCCCAAGGAAGTGCGTAGGTTGCGTGCAGCCAAGGCAGCGCTTGCCAGGCAGCAGAATACTTAGCTCCGCTAATCGGCAGATACGAAAAAGCCCGGCATGCCGGGCTTTTTTTCGTGTGCCGCACAGTTTTATTGTGGGCTGGTGTCCAGCGGCTGAGGTGTCGGGACGGGAACGGTTTCCACGCCGTCGACATCCTTCTGGATTCTGTCCAGCAAGGAACCCGGCTTTGCGGGGACCTCCGACTTCTGCTTTTCGCCTTCTTGCGCGGGAGCCGTCACATTCGTGTCGTTGTCTTTGCCCAATAAGGCTTCATCACGGCTTACGCCGGGCATGAAGTCACCGGACAGGCTGACAAGCTGGTCATTGCCATTAAAAATGACGCTGACGCGCTCCTGCTGGCGTTCACCGCCACCCGGCTGAATGCTGTAGAGATAATCCCAGCGATCGGCATGGAAAGTGTCGGTCAGCAGGGGGTTGCCCATAATAAACCGTACTTGCCGTCGGGTCATTCCGGGGCGTAACTGGTCTATCATGTCCTGCGTGACGACATTGCCCTGCTGGATGTCGATTTTGTAAACCCCGGGGAATGAACAACCGGCGAGTGCGAGCAGTCCCACAAAGGTGAAACTGGTTAGCAAGAGCTTGGTGTTTTGCATCGGTGGGCGACTTCCACTATCTTGGCTGGGACAACGTAAACGCCGATCATACCCGTATTAAGAGAAGCTGCGAAGCAGCATCCGCGAGAAAGCTAACCATGGTTGAAAATAGCGAACTACGCAAAGCCGGTCTCAAAGTGACTCTGCCACGAGTCAAGATTCTACAAATGCTCGATTCTGCCGAGCAGCGCCACATGAGTGCTGAAGATGTTTATAAGGCGCTGATGGAGTCTAATGAGGACGTTGGCCTGGCCACGGTTTACCGTGTGCTGACCCAGTTTGAAGCCGCAGGGCTGGTGGTTCGTCATAATTTCGACGGCGGTCATGCAGTGTTCGAACTGGCTGACGGTGGTCATCACGACCATATGGTGGACCTCGATACCAATGAGGTTATTGAGTTCACCAGCCCGGCAATCGAGAAGCTTCAGCATGAAATCGCTGAAGAACATGGCTTCGATCTGGTTGACCATAATCTTGTGTTGTACATCCGTAAGAAAAAGTAAAAAAACGCTACAGATGTACTTTGCAAACAGCACGAAGGCGACCCTTGGGTCGCCTTCGTGCTGTTTGCAAGAAAATTCCGGTTCATGCCTTGGCGGCTACGACCATCTTCTTCGCATGCGCCAGAGACTCTTTGGTCAGGTCTATCCCACCCAGCATGCGAGCCACTTCTTCCACGCGTTCTGACTTGTTCAATCTGGACACAGCTGTACGTGTTGCATCGCTGCCTCTGACCTTGTGTACAAACAAATGTTGATGCCCTTGCGCCGCGACCTGCGGCAAGTGCGTCACTGTGAGTACCTGGCCTCGCTCTCCCAGGCGGCGCAACAGTTGGCCGACAATTTCCGCCGTTGGCCCGCCGATGCCTACGTCCACCTCGTCGAATACCAGCGTGGGTACTCTGGAGGTCTGTGCGGTAATCACTTGGATAGCCAGGCTGATTCGCGACAGCTCGCCCCCGGAGGCGACTTTTGCCAGCGCTTTGAGAGGTTGCCCCGGGTTGGCGCTGACCAGCAGTTCTACCTGTTCCAGGCCATGGGGCTGCAATTCGTTACTGGTATTGGTGCGCAACTCAATAGTGAAGCGTCCGCCGGGCATGCCCAGGCGCTGAATTTCTTGCTCAACAGCCCCAGCAAGATTTGTGGCTGCGTGCTGGCGTAACTCGCTCAGTTCGCGGGCTTTCTCTTGATAATGCCGAGCATAGGAGGCCAGTTCGTCGCCCAGTCTTTCAATGGATTCATCGTTGGCATTCAGGGTTTCGATTTCATCCAGCAATTTCTGCTGCATCGCCGCCAGTTCAGTGGGCTGGATTCGATGTTTGCGGGCCAGGGTATAAATAGTGTCCAGTCGTTCTTCTATTTCCTGCAGGCGCGCCGGATCGGCATCGAAGTGGTCCAGAAACCTATTCAGCTCGCCGACTGCTTCTTCAACCTGGATCTGCGCACTGGTCAGCAGGGTTGTCGCTTCGCTCAGCGAACCCGAGGCGTTATTCACGCTGGACAGGCGGTTGAGGCTGGCCGTGAGCGCGTTGAGCACATTTCCGGAATCGCTTTCGCTGCATTGCTCCACCACCTGACGGCAGATACCCAGAAGGGTTTCTGCATTGGTGAGGTTCTTGTGTTCCTGTTCAAGCTGCTCCAGCTCCGTTTCGCCAAGACCCAGGCTCTCCAGCTCTTCGAACTGATAGCTGAGTAACTGATGGCGAGCGCGTTGCTCATCGCCGGAATTGGAGAGTCGTTCCAGTTCCAGGCGTGTCTGGCGCCAGCGTTGCGCAGCAAGCTGCACTTGCCTGGATAGATCGGTGGCGCCAGCGTATTCGTCGAGCAAGCGCCGATGTGTGTCGGTTTTAAGCAGAGACTGATGTTCGTGCTGGCTGTGGATATCGATCAGCAATTCACCCAATGCTTTCAGGTCGCCAAGCGGGCAGGGCGTGCCGTTGATATAGCCGCGTGAGCGCCCTTCGGCAGTGATGACCCGTCGCAGGATGCACGGTCCTTCATGGCTAAGGTCGCGCTCAGCCAGCCAGGTTTCAGCTTCTGGAATATCCGCCAAGTCGAAAGTGGCCAGGATATCGGCCTTTTCTGCGCCTGGGCGCACTACGCCGCTGTCGGCGCGATCGCCCAGGGTCAGGCCCAGGGCGTCTAGCATGATCGACTTGCCGGCGCCGGTTTCGCCTGTGATTACGCTCATTCCGCGATCCAGTTCGAGATCCAGATGTTCAACAATGGCGTAGTTATGTACGGACAGGTGCACGAGCATGATGGCCGCTCCCAGGCTTTATGTCTGGTTATTTATACAGTGTTTTGTCAGGAGGTGACAATCCTGATGCTTAGTTCGATTTGCTTGGATCCATACTGTTTTTAGCGCAATCGGGAATTTGCGGGCAGGAATTAATCCTGACCCTCTGCGTGACTTTTGGTCATGCTTGCGCCCTTGAACCTGGAAATTGTGGCCCCATATACCGGAACAGAAGCGCGAGTTGAGTTCGCGCATGATTTTGAAAGGAGAGAATCTATGGCTGACGAACAGACGCAGGATACGCAAACTCCAGACGCCAATTCGGCTGTCGGTGATGAACTGGCAACTCGTGTGCAAGTGCTAGAAGAGCAATTGGCCGCTGCGCAGGATCAGTCTTTGCGTGTTGCCGCTGATCTGCAGAACGTCCGCCGCCGTGCCGAGCAGGATGTAGAAAAAGCGCATAAATTCGCGCTGGAAAAATTCGCTAGCGACCTGCTGCCGATTATCGACAGTCTGGAGCGCGGCCTGGAGCTGTCCAATCCGGATGATGAAAACATCCGTGCGATGCGCGAAGGCATTGAGCTGACCCTGAAGATGTTTCAGGACACGCTCAAACGGTATCAGTTGGAAGCTATCGATCCGCAAGGCGGTGAGCCGTTCAACGCTGAGCATCATCAGGCTATGGCCATGCAAGAAAGCCACGACCTTGAGCCCAACAGCGTGTTGAAGGTGTTCCAGAAAGGATACCTGCTCAACGGTCGCTTGCTGCGCCCGGCAATGGTGGTGGTAAGCAAGGCGCCAGCGCCCGTTGCACCTTCTATTGATGAGCAGGCTTGAAATCCGCCGCAAGGCCCCCATTTATAAGTCAAGCGTTTAAGTGCTACCGCAGTTAGCCAAAACTGCTGCGGCAACAAAATTCAAGTTTCGGGAGAGTAAATCATGGGCAAAATTATCGGTATCGACCTGGGGACCACCAACTCGTGCGTCTCGGTCATGGAAAACGGCAAGGCCAAAGTTATTGAGAACGCCGAAGGCGCGCGTACCACGCCGTCGATTATCGCTTACGCCAATGACGGCGAGATCCTGGTCGGTCAGTCGGCCAAGCGTCAGGCGGTGACTAACCCGCATAACACTCTGTACGCGGTAAAGCGTCTGATCGGTCGTAAGTTCGACGAAGAAGTCGTGCAAAAAGACATCAAGATGGTGCCTTACAAAATCGCCAAGGCTGACAATGGTGACGCCTGGGTTGAAGTGAACGGCAATAAAATGTCCGCCCCGCAGATCTCGGCTGAAGTCTTGAAAAAGATGAAGAAGACTGCCGAAGACTATCTGGGTGAAGCTGTGACCGAGGCGGTGATCACCGTTCCGGCTTACTTCAACGACAGCCAGCGTCAGGCGACCAAAGATGCCGGCCGCATCGCAGGTCTGGACGTAAAACGTATCATCAACGAACCGACCGCTGCTGCTCTGGCTTACGGTATGGACAAGGCCAAAGGCGATCACACCGTGATCGTTTATGACCTGGGTGGCGGTACCTTTGACGTATCGGTGATCGAGATTGCCGAAGTCGATGGCGAGCACCAGTTCGAAGTGCTGGCTACCAACGGTGACACCTTCTTGGGTGGTGAAGACTTTGACATTCGTCTGATCGACTACCTCGTTGACGAATTCAAGAAAGAAAGCGGCATGAACCTTAAAGGTGATCCGCTGGCGATGCAGCGTCTGAAAGAAGCTGCCGAGAAAGCCAAGATCGAGCTGTCGTCGAGCATGTCGACTGACGTTAACCTGCCGTACATCACAGCAGATGCTACCGGTCCTAAGCACTTGAACGTGAAGATTTCTCGCGCCAAGTTGGAGGCACTGGTTGAAGACCTGGTTCAGCGTACCATCGAACCTTGCCGCATTGCATTGAAAGACGCTGGCATCGACGTTGGCTCCATCAACGACGTGATCCTGGTGGGCGGTCAGACTCGTATGCCGCTGGTGCAGCAGAAAGTCACCGAGTTCTTCGGTAAAGAAGCACGTAAAGACGTCAACCCGGACGAAGCGGTTGCCATGGGTGCTGCGATTCAGGGCGCGGTATTGGCCGGTGATGTGAAAGACGTGCTGTTGCTGGACGTCAGCCCGCTGACCCTGGGTATCGAAACCATGGGTGGCGTGATGACCGCGCTGATCGAGAAAAACACCACGATTCCTACCAAGAAATCTCAGGTGTTCTCGACTGCCGATGACAACCAGGGCGCCGTGACTATTCATGTGCTGCAAGGTGAGCGTAAGCAAGCCTCTCAGAACAAGTCTCTGGGCAAGTTCGACCTGGCTGATATTCCACCAGCGCCTCGTGGTGTGCCACAAATCGAAGTGACCTTCGACATCGACGCCAACGGCATTCTGCACGTAGGTGCGAAAGACAAGGCGACCGGCAAAGAGCAGAAGATCACGATCAAGGCCAACTCCGGTCTGTCTGATGAAGAAATTCAGCAGATGATTCGTGATGCTGAAGCCAATGCTGACGCCGATGCCAAGTTTGCTGAGTTGGCTGGTGCTCGTAACCAGGGCGATGCTCTGGTGCACTCGACCCGCAAAATGGTCGTGGATGCTGGCGAAAAAGTAACGGCTGAAGAGAAAGCTGCAATCGAGGCTGCCGTGGTTGCCCTGGAAGCCGCCGTCAAAGGCGATGACAAGGCCGCCATTGAAGCCAAGATTGAAGAGTTGTCGAAAGTCTCTGCGCCAGTGGCTCAGAAGATGTACGCCGAGCAAGCTCAGCCGGCAGACGGTGCTGCACAACAGGCAGAACCAGAAGCCAAGCATGATGACGTTGTCGATGCTGAGTTCGAAGAAGTTAAAGAAGACCAGAAGAAGTAACTTGGTCGCCCGGTTGACCGCTTTCAAGCGGTGACTGGTAGGATGTCGCCGCGCGGGAGCTAGCTCCCGCGTTGGCGTGTCTGGGGTATGCGAATTTTTACAGTGTGCGACAACAGTCGGATGCTGGCGGTGTGATCGGGGATGCTCCTGCTTTCCGAGGGTTTAATGCCGCGTTTTTGGCCGGGCGCCTGGCTGAAAGCAGTGATGACCAGGATCGTTGAATTGACGTGAGTTGGGTCCGGGCCTGTATTGGGGCTCAACGAGTTCGGCAAGGCTCAGGAGGGCCTGGCTGAACGTCCTTAAGAGTGCAAAGACTTATGGCAAAGCGTGACTATTACGAAGTTTTGGGTGTGGAGCGTGGTGCCAGCGAGGCGGAGCTGAAAAAGGCTTACCGTCGTCTGGCGATGAAGCACCACCCGGACCGTAATCCGGATAACAAAGAATCCGAAGAAATGTTCAAAGAGGCCAATGAGGCCTACGAATGCCTATGTGATCCCAATAAGCGTGCAGCCTACGATCAGTATGGCCATGCCGGTGTCGACCCAAGCATGGGGGGCGGCGGCGCCGGTTTTGGTGGGCAGAACTTCTCCGATATTTTCGGCGATGTGTTCAGCGACTTCTTTGGCGGCGGCCGCGGTGGTCAGCGTGGCGGTGCGCAGCGCGGCAGCGACTTGCGCTACACCCTGGAACTGAACCTGGAAGAAGCGGTTCGCGGTACCAGCGTCAATATTCGTGTGCCAACGCTGGTCAACTGCAAGCCGTGCGACGGTTCGGGCGCCAAGAAAGGCTCTTCGCCCATCACCTGCCCTACGTGCGGTGGTATTGGCCAGGTTCGTATGCAACAAGGCTTCTTCTCGGTGCAGCAGACGTGCCCGCGTTGCCATGGACAGGGCAAGATCATCTCCGATCCATGCGATTCCTGTCATGGCGAAGGTCGTGTCGAAGAGTACAAAACCTTGTCGGTGAAAGTGCCGGCGGGTGTGGATACCGGTGATCGCATTCGCCTGTCGGGTGAGGGTGAGGCTGGCACCCAGGGAGGGCCAACGGGTGACTTGTACGTGGTGATCAACGTGCGTGAGCATGCGATCTTCCAGCGCGACGGCAAGCATCTGTTCTGCGAAGTGCCGATCAGTTTTGTCGATGCGGCGCTGGGTGGCGAGTTGGAGATTCCGACGCTGGATGGTCGCGTCAAGCTCAAGATCCCTGAAGGCACGCAAACCGGTAAACAGTTCCGTATTCGCGGCAAAGGCGTTGCGCCGGTACGTGGCGGCGGTGCGGGTGACTTGATGTGCCGTGTGGCGGTGGAAACACCGGTCAATCTGGGGCGTCGTCAGCGTGAGCTGCTCGAAGAGTTCCGTAGCTCGCTGGAAGGCGATGATACCCATTCGCCGAAAACCACTGGTTTCTTCGAAGGCGTGAAGCGCTTCTTCGGCGATCTGTAAGGAATTGAGTATGCGACGTATAGCCGTAATGGGCGCTGCCGGGCGCATGGGCAAGACGCTGGTTGAAGCGGTGCAGTTGCGCTCTCCGGCCTCCGGGCTGACGGCGGCGATCGTTCGCCCGGGCAGCACTTTGATCGGCGCGGATGCCGGTGAGTTGGCCTCATTGGGGCGTATCGGCGTTTCGTTGTCGGGCAGCCTGGAGCAGGTAGCCGATGAGTTCGATGTGTTGATCGATTTCACGCTACCCGAGGTGATGCTCAAGAATCTGGCGTTCTGTCGCAAGGCAGGCAAGGCTATGGTCATTGGCACTACGGGGTTGAGTGCCGAGCAAAAGCAGTTGCTGGTGGAGGCAGGCAATGAGATCCCTATGGTGTTTGCCGCCAACTTCAGTGTCGGTGTGAACCTGTCGCTCAAGCTGTTGGACATGGCGGCGCGAGTGCTGGGTGATGAGGCGGATATCGAGATTATCGAGACCCACCATCGTCACAAAATCGACGCGCCCTCGGGTACTGCGCTGCGTATGGGCGAGGCTATCGCTGATGCGCTGGGTCGTGACTTGTCAAAAGTCGCGGTGTACGGGCGCGAGGGGTATACCGGTGAGCGCGCGCGCGACACCATCGGTTTCGCGACTGTTCGTGGTGGGGACGTCGTTGGTGATCACACCGTGCTATTCGCGGCCGAAGGCGAACGCCTGGAGATCACGCATAAGGCTTCCAGTCGTATGACGTTTGCTAAGGGGGCGGTCCGTGCCGCGCTCTGGCTGGAGGGGCGTGAGCCTGGCCTGTACGACATGCGAGACGTGCTGGATCTGCACTAATCAGTAGCCAAAACGGGGGCTCAGGATTATCCTGAGCCCCCGTTTTTACCCGCTAAGCGACGTCCTGTCGCATTCCCCTGCCTTTAAGGCTCATTAGCGGTGGACCCAAAAAGCCTTTTTCTGTAAGCTACAGCTTTAGTGTGTCCACTAAAAGCGCGCAGAATAATTCAGTGAACAAGCGGGGTGACGTGTCCATACGTCACTCCGCTTTTTTACAACCTGCGATCGCCCTTTCAGGCTTTATTTACGGGAGGTCTTCTTGACTAAGCCAGCCATACTCGCCCTTGCTGATGGCAGCATTTTTCGCGGCGAAGCCATTGGAGCCGACGGTCAAACCGTTGGAGAGGTAGTGTTTAACACTGCCATGACCGGCTATCAGGAAATCCTTACCGATCCTTCCTACGCCCAACAGATCGTTACCCTGACCTATCCACATATCGGCAACACCGGTACTACGCCGGAAGATGTCGAGTCTGATCGTGTCTGGTCGGCGGGGCTGGTGATTCGTGATCTGCCACTGGTTGCGAGCAACTGGCGCAACACGATGTCACTGTCCGATTACCTCAAAGCCAACAATGTGGTGGCGATCGCTGGTATCGATACGCGTCGCCTTACGCGCATCCTGCGTGAAAAAGGCTCGCAGAACGGCTGCATCATGGTCGGCGACAATATTTCCGAAGAGGCGGCGATCGCCGCGGCACAAGGCTTCCCTGGCCTGAAGGGCATGGACCTGGCGAAAGTTGTCAGCGTCAAAGAGAAGTACGAATGGCGCTCCACGGTCTGGGATTTGAAGACAGATAGCCATGCGACCATCGATGCTGCCGAGTTGCCTTATCACGTGGTCGCTTACGACTACGGCGTCAAGTACAACATCCTGCGCATGCTGGTCGAGCGTGGCTGCCGCGTGACCGTGGTACCTGCGCAAACCCCAGCCAGCGACGTGCTTGCTCTGCAACCGGACGGCGTGTTCCTGTCCAACGGCCCGGGTGACCCTGAGCCTTGCGACTACGCCATCCAGGCCATTAAGGAAGTACTGGAAACCGAGATTCCGGTATTCGGTATCTGCCTCGGCCACCAACTGCTGGCTCTGGCCTCCGGTGCTAAAACCCTGAAAATGGGGCACGGCCACCACGGCGCCAACCACCCTGTTCAGGACTTGGACACTGGTGTCGTGATGATCACCAGCCAGAACCACGGTTTTGCGGTGGATGAAGCCACCTTGCCGGCCAACGTCCGCGCGATTCATAAGTCGCTGTTTGACGGTTCCCTGCAAGGCATCGAGCGCACCGACAAGAGCGCGTTCAGCTTCCAGGGCCACCCTGAAGCCAGCCCGGGCCCGAACGACGTAGCGCCGCTGTTCGACCGTTTCATCAATGAGATGGCCAAGCGACGCTGACTGAGCAGCCTGCGGGCGGCCCCGAAACCCGGTGGCCCTCGCGGGCTCTCTAAAGATTGTTCAAGACGGCTTGCCGACTGACCTGCGGATTTGAGTGACAAACCCATGCCAAAACGTACAGACATAAAAAGCATCCTGATTCTCGGCGCTGGCCCGATTGTGATCGGCCAGGCCTGCGAGTTCGACTACTCCGGCGCCCAGGCCTGTAAAGCCCTGCGCGAAGAGGGCTACCGCGTCATCCTGGTGAACTCCAACCCAGCCACCATCATGACCGACCCGGCGATGGCTGACGCGACCTACATCGAGCCGATCAAATGGCAGACGGTTGCCAAGATCATCGAGAAAGAGCGTCCGGACGCGTTGCTGCCGACCATGGGTGGCCAGACTGCCCTGAACTGCGCCCTGGATCTGGAGCGCGAAGGCGTTCTGGAGAAGTTCGGCGTAGAGATGATCGGCGCCAATGCCGACACCATCGACAAAGCCGAAGACCGCTCGCGCTTCGACAAGGCCATGAAGTCCATCGGCCTGGCCTGCCCGCGCTCCGGTATCGCCCACAGCATGGAGGAAGCCAATGCGGTCCTCGAGACCTTGGGTTTCCCATGCATCATCCGTCCGTCCTTCACCATGGGCGGCACCGGTGGTGGTATTGCCTACAACCGTGAAGAATTCGAAGAAATCTGCGCCCGTGGTCTGGACCTGTCGCCGACCAAAGAGCTGCTGATCGACGAATCCTTGATCGGTTGGAAAGAATACGAGATGGAGGTTGTTCGCGATAAGAAAGACAACTGCATCATCGTCTGCTCCATCGAAAACTTCGACCCGATGGGCGTGCACACCGGTGACTCCATCACCGTGGCGCCAGCGCAGACCCTGACCGATAAGGAATATCAGATCCTGCGTAACGCCTCCCTGGCGGTATTGCGCGAGATCGGTGTAGAAACCGGCGGTTCCAACGTTCAGTTCGGGATCTGCCCGAACACTGGCCGTATGGTCGTGATCGAAATGAACCCGCGTGTTTCCCGTTCGTCGGCACTGGCTTCTAAGGCCACGGGTTTCCCGATCGCCAAGGTCGCTGCCAAACTGGCCGTGGGTTATACCTTGGATGAACTGTCGAACGACATCACTGGCGGCAAGACCCCAGCGTCCTTCGAGCCTTCCATCGACTACGTGGTGACCAAGCTGCCGCGCTTTGCTTTTGAGAAGTTCGCCAAAGCGGATGCGCGCCTGACTACCCAGATGAAGTCCGTGGGCGAAGTGATGGCCATCGGCCGGACCTTCCAGGAGTCGCTGCAGAAAGCCCTGCGTGGCCTGGAAGTCGGCGTGTGCGGCCTGGATGAGAAGCTCGATCTGAGCAACCCGGAAAGCATGAGCGTGCTCAAGCGCGAACTGACCGTGCCGGGTGCCGAGCGGATCTGGTACGTCGCTGATGCGTTCCGTGCCGGCCTGAGTGTCGAAGACATCTTCGGCATGAACATGATCGACCCGTGGTTCCTGGTGCAGATCGAAGATCTGATCAAGGAAGAAGAGAAGGTCAAGACCCTGGGTCTGGCCAGCATCGACCGCGACATGATGTTCCGCCTCAAGCGCAAGGGCTTCTCCGACCAGCGCCTGGCCAAGTTGCTGGGTGTGACCGAGAAGAACCTGCGCACTCATCGCCACAAGCTGGAGATCTTCCCGGTCTACAAGCGCGTGGATACCTGCGCGGCCGAGTTCTCCACCGACACCGCTTATCTGTACTCCACCTACGAGGAAGAGTGCGAAGCGGCGCCGTCGGGTCGCGACAAGATCATGATCCTGGGTGGCGGTCCTAATCGTATCGGCCAGGGCATCGAATTTGACTACTGCTGCGTACACGCTGCTCTCGCCCTGCGCGAAGACGGGTACGAGACCATCATGGTCAACTGCAACCCGGAAACCGTTTCCACCGATTACGATACTTCTGATCGTCTGTACTTCGAGCCGGTGACCCTGGAAGACGTGCTGGAAATCGTGCGTGTCGAGAAGCCTAAAGGCGTGATCGTTCAGTACGGCGGCCAGACTCCGCTGAAGCTGGCGCGTGCCTTGGAAGCTGCTGGTGTGCCAATTATCGGTACCAGCCCGGACGCCATCGACCGTGCAGAAGACCGTGAGCGTTTCCAGCAAATGGTTGAGCGCTTGAACCTGCGTCAGCCGCCAAACGCCACCGTGCGCAGCGAAGACGAAGCAATTCGTGCGGCCAGCAAAATTGGCTACCCGTTGGTGGTGCGCCCGTCCTATGTGCTGGGCGGCCGCGCGATGGAAATCGTTTACGAAGAAGAAGAGCTCAAGCGCTACCTGCGCGATGCCGTGAAAGTGTCCAACGACAGCCCGGTGCTGCTGGACCACTTCCTCAACTGCGCCATCGAAATGGACGTGGATGCGGTCTGCGACGGCACCGACGTAGTGATCGGCGCGATCATGCAGCACATCGAGCAGGCTGGTGTTCACTCCGGTGACTCTGCTTGCTCGCTGCCGCCTTACTCGCTGCCGGCGCACATTCAGGATGTGATGCGCGACCAGGTCAAGAAAATGGCTTTGGAATTGGGCGTGGTCGGTCTGATGAACGTGCAGTTGGCGTTGCAAGGCGAAGACATCTACGTCATCGAGGTCAACCCACGAGCTTCGCGTACCGTGCCATTTGTGTCCAAGTGCATCGGCGTGTCCCTGGCCATGATCGCTGCGCGCGTGATGGCTGGTAAGACTCTGAAAGAAATCGGTTTCACCAAAGAAATCATCCCGAACTTCTACAGCGTGAAAGAGGCGGTGTTCCCGTTCGCCAAATTCCCTGGCGTGGACCCGATCCTGGGCCCAGAGATGAAGTCTACCGGTGAGGTGATGGGCGTGGGCGACACGTTCGGTGAGGCTTTTGCTAAAGCACAGATGGGGGCCAGCGAAATTCTGCCGACCGGCGGTACTGCGTTCATCAGTGTTCGCGATGACGACAAGCCGCTGGTTGCAGGCGTGGCGCGTGATCTGATCAACTTGGGCTTCGAAGTCGTTGCCACCGCAGGGACTGCCAAGTTGATCGAGGCTGCCGGCCTTAAGGTGCGCCGCGTGAACAAGGTAACGGAAGGTCGTCCGCATGTGGTCGACATGATCAAGAATGACGAAGTCACTCTGATCATCAACACGACCGAAGGTCGTCAGTCGATCGCGGATTCCTACTCCATTCGTCGTAACGCCTTGCAGCACAAGATTTACTGCACCACCACCATTGCTGCTGGCGAAGCTATCTGTGAAGCACTTAAGTTCGGTCCAGAAAAGACCGTTCGTCGCTTGCAGGATCTACACGCAGGATTGAAGGCATGAGCATTACCAAATATCCAATGACTGTTCAGGGCGCTCGCGCCCTGGAAGAGGAGCACGCCCACCTGACCAAGGTCGTACGTCCGAAGCTGAGCCAGGACATCGGTACGGCCCGTGAGCTGGGTGACTTGAAGGAGAACGCTGAATATCACGCTGCTCGCGAGCAGCAGGGTATGGTCGAGGCGCGGATTCGTGATATCGAAGGTCGCATGCAAAATGCTGTGATCATCGATGTGACCACTATTCCGCACACCGGCAAGGTGATTTTCGGTACCACTGTCGAAATCGCCAACGTTGAGACGGACGAAAGCGTGACTTACCACATCGTGGGTGAGGACGAGGCTGACATCAAGCAGGGCAAAATCTCTGTCGGTTCGCCTATTGCACGTGCCTTGATCGCCAAGGAAGAGGGTGACGTGGTCGCCGTCAAAACGCCAAGTGGCGTGATCGAGTACGAGATTGTCGAAGTTCGTCACATCTGAAAGGCGGCGCCCGCTTCGTGCGGGCGCCATGCTCTGGCAACTCACTCAGATGTTGTGGGTCGGTGGTTTGTGGCTGCTCCATATTGGGGTGCTGCCGGCACTCGGTTTGATTGGCTTGGCGCCGTTGCTGATCGATGAGCTCGACGGAATGCTCAGTGCGTTGCTGGTGGGCTTTGCGGCAGCGTGCGTATTGCTTCAAGCATTGGTGTTGATCAAGGCTGAAGGTTTGGAGAGTTTGTGGCGGGATATTCGAGGGCAACTGCTGTTGATGGCGCTGTATGCTTGCGCGATGTACTGCGTCGTGCATCTCTGGCTGCCTGAGGCGTTGCGCTGGCGGCTATTCAGCTATCTTGTGCTAGGTTTCTCGGGGCTCGTGCTAGTTGTGCAGCCTGCGCCGGGATGGAGTGGCGGGGCGCGCAAAGCACGCCCTTGACTCTTTTCTCATTTGAAGCGATGAACGTTCGACAGTTGCTTGTTGACGCTGAAATTCTTGCGATACAGCAGCGCCATCTTGCCGATAACCTGAACCAGATCTGCTTTGCCCACTTTGCACAGTTCTGCAATGGCGGCCAGACGTGCTTCGCGATCAAGGATGTTGACCTTGATTTTGATCAGTTCGTGATCGTTGAGTGCGCGCTCGAATTCGGCTAGCACACCCTCAGTCAAACCGTTGTCTGCCACAATCAGAACTGGTTTCAGATGGTGGCCAATGGATTTGTACTGTTTCTTCTGCTCTTGAGTGAGCGGCATAATCTGACCCCTGCGTCTGATCTTGTAAAAAGCGGCGGCCAGTTTACCCGAGCGAGTCCGGGACCGCCCAGTTAATCACGACCCGTTTTATTTTCGAGGTGGCCCGTGGCCCGTTCCAAAACCAGCCTTAACTGGCTAAAAGAACATTTCAACGATCCTTACGTCAAAAAGGCGCAGAAGGACGGCTACCGCTCCCGGGCTAGCTATAAGCTGCTGGAGCTGCAGGACAAGGATAAATTATTCCGGCCAGGCATGAGCGTTATCGACTTGGGGGCAGCCCCAGGTGGTTGGTCGCAGGTGGCCAGTCGTCTGATTGGTGGTCAGGGGCGGTTGATCGCGTCCGACATCCTGGAGATGGATAGCATCCCGGATGTGACCTTTGTTCATGGTGATTTCACTCAGGATGCCGTGCTGGCCGAGATCCTTGAGGCTGTAGGAAATTCACAGGTGGACCTTGTGATTTCCGACATGGCACCCAATATGAGTGGATTACCGGCAGTTGATATGCCACGCGCCATGTTCCTGTGTGAATTGGCATTGGATCTGGCAGGGCGTGTATTGCGCCCAGGCGGTGATTTCCTGGTCAAAGTCTTCCAGGGTGAAGGTTTTGACGAGTACCACAAGAATATCCGTAAGCTGTTCGATAAGGTGCAGATGCGCAAGCCGGACTCCTCAAGGGATCGATCCCGCGAGCAATATCTGTTGGCTCGAGGGTTCCGTGGCATCGAAGGCGCCGCGAGTGATGAGCGTCTTTGAAGGTTTCAACGGAGTCGATAGGTTTTTTTATATCGCTTTCGTCATGAAGCTTTACGAATATTGTGTAGTCAAAGTTTCACAAAGGGTTACAGACGGTGCCTGCCAGAGTTGTAGGTAATGTAGTAAGTTAGGTCGGTGAATATCATGCGAAGCGCGCGCCAGCAGCGGAGCTTGCTTCAGAGGGTAGTTAATTGAACGATATGGCAAAGAATCTGATCCTGTGGTTGATCATCGCGGCTGTCCTGGTGACGGTGATGAACAACTTCTCCAGCCCTAACGAGCCGCAGACCCTCAACTATTCCGACTTCATCCAGCAAGTTAAGGATGGAAAGGTCGAGCGCGTAGCGGTTGATGGCTACGTGATCACCGGCAAACGCACCGATGGCGACAGCTTCAAGACGATTCGTCCGGCAATCCAGGACAACGGTCTGATCGGCGATCTGGTGGACAACCATGTCGTCGTTGAAGGTAAGCAGCCGGAGCAACAGAGCATCTGGACCCAGCTATTGGTAGCCAGCTTCCCAATCCTGGTGATCATTGCTGTGTTCATGTTCTTCATGCGCCAGATGCAAGGCGGCGCGGGAGGCAAGGGTGGGCCGATGAGCTTCGGGAAGAGCAAGGCACGCCTGCTCTCCGAAGATCAGGTGAAAACCACTCTGGCCGACGTTGCCGGTTGTGATGAAGCTAAAGAGGAAGTGGGCGAGCTCGTCGAGTTCCTGCGCGATCCGGGCAAATTTCAGCGCCTTGGTGGGCGTATTCCGCGCGGTGTGCTGATGGTCGGTCCTCCGGGTACTGGTAAAACCTTGCTGGCCAAGGCGATTGCTGGTGAAGCCAAGGTGCCGTTCTTCACGATTTCCGGTTCTGACTTTGTCGAAATGTTCGTCGGTGTCGGCGCAAGCCGTGTTCGCGATATGTTCGAGCAAGCTAAGAAGCATGCGCCGTGCATTATCTTTATCGACGAAATTGACGCCGTTGGTCGTCATCGTGGTGCGGGCATGGGCGGTGGTCACGATGAGCGCGAGCAAACGCTCAACCAATTGCTCGTGGAGATGGATGGTTTCGAGATGAATGACGGCATTATCGTCATCGCCGCAACCAACCGTCCTGATGTGCTTGACCCCGCGTTACTGCGTCCAGGCCGTTTCGACCGTCAGGTCGTGGTTGGCCTGCCGGACATTCGTGGACGCGAGCAGATTCTGAAAGTTCATATGCGCAAAGTGCCGATGGGCGACGACGTTGCTCCTGCGGTGATTGCTCGTGGCACCCCAGGTTTTTCCGGTGCCGACCTTGCCAACTTGGTGAACGAGGCGTCGTTGTTTGCAGCGCGTACCGGCAAGCGCATTGTTGAAATGAAAGAATTCGAGCTGGCAAAAGACAAGATCATGATGGGCGCCGAGCGCAAATCCATGGTTATGTCCGAAAAAGAGAAGCAGAACACTGCTTACCACGAGGCTGGTCACGCTATTGTGGGGCGCGTTGTGCCTGAGCACGACCCGGTCTACAAGGTGTCGATCATTCCACGAGGCCGGGCACTTGGCGTGACTATGTTCCTGCCTGAGGAAGACCGTTATAGCCTCTCCAAGCGCGCGCTGATCAGTCAGATCTGTTCGCTGTATGGCGGGCGGATTGCCGAAGAGATGACTTTGGGTTTTGACGGTGTGACCACCGGCGCCTCCAACGACATCATGCGCGCCAGCCAGATTGCACGAAATATGGTGACCAAGTGGGGCTTGTCCGAAAAACTCGGCCCTCTTATGTATGCCGAGGAAGATGGCGAAGTGTTCTTGGGGCGTGGTGGTGGCGGTCAAAATGCCAGTTTCTCCGGTGAGACTGCCAAGCTGATCGATTCCGAGGTGCGCAGCATCATTGATCAGTGCTACGGCACTGCTAAGCAGATCCTCACGGATAATCGCGACAAGCTCGACGCGATGGCCGATGCTCTGATGAAGTACGAAACCATTGATGCTGATCAGATCGACGACATCATGGCGGGTCGTCCACCGCGCGAGCCTCGTGACTGGGAGGGTGGTTCAGGTACCTCGGGTACTCCGCCCGTTGTTCAGAATGAACGCCCTGAGACCCCAATCGGCGGCCCTGCGGCTGACCACTAAGGTTTGAAATGACTTCTGTGTTGTCCTCCACCCGGTTGCCTTGCGGCAACCGGGTTCTTGATTTGGCCCATACGCATGTCATGGGCATTCTCAATGTAACCCCCGATTCCTTTTCCGACGGCGGCCGATTCAGTCAGCAGGATGCAGCGTTGCGTCATGCCGAGGCGATGGTGGCGGCTGGTGCGACCTTGATCGATGTCGGCGGCGAATCGACTCGGCCTGGTGCTCGTATAGTTTCTCCACTTGAGGAGTTGGAGCGGGTTGCTCCCATTGTCGAGCGCATCGCACGTGAGCTGGATGTGATCATCTCCGTTGATACATCGACTCCGGCTGTCATGCGCGAAACCGCGCGACTTGGGGCTGGATTGATCAATGATGTGCGGTCTCTACGGCGTGATGGAGCCTTGGATGCGGCTGCGGCTACAGGATTGCCGGTGTGCCTGATGCATATGCTCGGTGAGCCCGGGAATATGCAGGACGACCCCCATTACGATGATCTGGTAGGTGAGGTAACGGGTTTCCTGGCTGAGCGAATCGCTCAGTGCGCGGCAGTCGGAATAGCGCCGGAGCAGCTCATCCTGGATCCGGGTTTTGGATTCGCCAAGACTTTGCAGCACAATTTAAGTTTGTTCAAACACATGGAGTCCTTGCATGCCCTTGGTCGTCCCCTGTTGGTCGGGGTGTCGCGCAAGAGCATGATTGGGCTGGCGTTGAATCGTCCTGTTGGCGAACGTCTGTATGGCGGCCTTGCACTGGCGGCGCTTGCCATGACCAAAGGTGCACGGATTTTGCGCGTGCATGATGTCGCCGAGACCGTTGACGTGGTGCGTATGATTGCCGCGGTAGAATCAGCCGAATAAGAATGATGGAGCACTTATGACTAAAAAATATTTTGGCACCGACGGTATTCGTGGTCGGGTCGGCGAGTTTCCCATTACTCCTGATTTTATGCTCAAGTTGGGGTGGGCGGCAGGCATGGCGTTCCGCAGTATGGGGGCGTGCCGCATCCTGGTGGGGAAGGACACTCGAATTTCCGGTTACATGTTTGAATCAGCGCTTGAGGCTGGTTTGTCAGCTGCAGGTGCGGATGTGATGTTGTTGGGGCCAATGCCTACGCCGGCGATCGCTTACCTGACGCGCACGTTTCATGCTGAGGCCGGTATTGTGATCAGCGCTTCTCACAACCCTCACGACGACAACGGCATCAAATTCTTCTCTGGGCAGGGCACTAAACTGCCGGACGAAATCGAGTTAATGATCGAGGAGTTGCTGGATGCCCCCATGACAGTGGTCGAGTCCAGTAAGTTGGGCAAAGTGTCACGTATCAATGATGCATCGGGCCGCTACATCGAATTTTGCAAAAGCAGTGTGCCAAGCAGTACTAATTTCGCTGGCCTTAAAATCGTTGTCGATTGCGCTCACGGTGCGACTTACAAAGTGGCGCCAAGCGTATTCAAGGAGTTGGGCGCTGATGTGACAGTGCTGTCGGCCCAGCCTAACGGTTTGAACATCAACGAGAATTGCGGTTCTACTCATATGGAGCAATTGCAGGCCGCAGTTTTGGCTCAGCATGCCGATCTGGGGATTGCCTTTGATGGCGACGGTGACCGTGTGTTGATGGTGGATCACACCGGTACTGTAGTAGACGGTGATGATCTGTTATTCATCATTGCTCGCGATCTGCATGAGCGTAACAAGTTACAGGGCGGTGTCGTTGGGACACTGATGAGCAATCTGGGCCTTGAGTTGGCTCTGGCGGAATTAGGCATTCCTTTCATTCGCGCGAATGTTGGGGACCGTTATGTGATTGCTGAGCTCCTGGAGCGAAATTGGCAGGTGGGGGGCGAGAACTCCGGGCATGTTGTCTGCTTCCAGCACACCACGACAGGTGATGCCATTATCGCTGCATTGCAGGTGTTGCTTGCGCTGCGGCGTCGTGAAGAGAGCCTCGCTCAAGCGCGTCAGGCTATGCGTAAATGCCCGCAGGTGCTGCTCAATGTGCGCTTTGCCGGTGGCGAAAACCCAATCGAGCACCCCGCTGTTAAGGAAGCGTGCGAGCGCGTGACCCAAGCAATGGCTGGCCGTGGGCGCGTGTTGTTGCGTAAGTCCGGGACCGAGCCTCTGGTGCGTGTCATGGTCGAAGGGGAAGATGAAATACAGGTCCGTGGCCATGCAGAAGACTTGGCGAAACTGGTAACTGAAGTTTGCGCCTGAATTCGGCTTGCCAGTGATGATGTGGTTGGGTAACATCTGCGCCCACTTTGACCGACGAGGTACAGCATGCGTCGCACTATGGTAGCTGGTAACTGGAAGATGCACGGTACCCGCGCCAGTGTCGCTGAGCTGATCAATGGCCTTCGTCACTTGGCTTTGCCTAGCGGTGTTGATGTTGCGGTTTTCCCGCCTTGCTTGCATATCACCCAGGTGGTTGATGGCTTGAAAGGTAAGTCGATTCAGGTCGGCGCGCAGAATTCTGCAGTGGAGGCCATGCAAGGTGCTTTGACTGGCGAGATTGCGCCAAGTCAGTTGGTCGACGCGGGATGTTCATTTGTGCTTGTTGGGCATTCCGAGCGTCGCCAGATGATGGGTGAGCGGGATGGCACCCTCAATCGCAAGTTCGCAGCAGCACAAGCATGTGGCCTGGTTCCTGTGTTGTGTATAGGGGAGACCCTGGAGCAGCGCGAATCCGGCAAGACTCTTGAGGTTGTCTCGCGTCAGCTTGGCAGCATCATTGAAGAGTTGGGCGTTGGCGCGTTTGCAAAGGCGGTCATTGCTTATGAGCCGGTCTGGGCCATTGGTACCGGGCTGACTGCTACACCGCAACAGGCGCAGGATGTGCACGCAGCCATCCGCGCTCAGTTGGCGGCAGAGAATTCTGAAGTCGCACAAGGTGTGCGTCTTCTATACGGCGGCAGCGTGAAGGCGGCCAATGCGGTCGAACTGTTCGGCATGCCGGATATCGATGGGGGGCTCATTGGTGGAGCTTCCCTGAATGCAGATGAGTTCGGTGCGATTTGTCGCGCCGCGGGAAACTGAAAAAATGCTGGAAACAGTCGTAGTCGTTTTTCATCTGTTGGCTGCCCTGGGCGTAGTTGCCCTGGTTTTGTTGCAACAGGGTAAAGGTGCGGATGCTGGTGCGTCTTTCGGTGCAGGTGCTTCAAATACTGTGTTCGGAAGCCAAGGTTCCTCTACCTTTCTTAGTAAGTTTACTGCTATACTTGCCGCCGGTTTCTTCATAACCAGCTTGGGGTTAGGTTACTTTGCTAAAGAGAAAGCTCATATGCTGACTCAAGTAGGTTTGCCAGATCCAGCAGTGTTAGAAGTACCTAAAGCAAAACCGGCTTCTGATGATGTCCCGGTGCTTCAAGAGCAAAAGTCGGCTACTCCAGCGACTGACGTACCTCCAGCTCAAGAGCAGAAGTAAGAAGGGTTTTAAACGCTGTATTGCCGAGGTGGTGGAATTGGTAGACACGCAACCTTGAGGTGGTTGTGCCCATAGGGTGTAGGGGTTCGAGTCCCCTTCTCGGTACCAATTATCAGGAGAGCCCGCTGTTGCGGGCTTTCTTGTAGGTGGAAGGTTACATTGACCCTGTAAAGGATCGGTCGTATACTTCCGCCCCAGCTTTGTCGCGGGGTGGAGCAGTCTGGTAGCTCGTCGGGCTCATAACCCGAAGGTCGTCGGTTCAAATCCGGCCCCCGCAACCAGTTTTAGCGGAGCCCCTTTTAAGGGGCTTTTTGTTAGCTGGACACTTTCAACGCCGCTGTTCGACGGCGTTTCAAGGATGGGCGTTTCGCCCATTTTTTTATTTTGCACAGCATGCACATACATGCACGAGGGGGTTCAGGTGTCGAGCAAGCTAGAAGAGTTGCAGGCCTTGCTGGCCCCGGTGGTCGTGGCCCTAGGCTATGAATGCTGGGGTATTGAGTTTTCGGCTCAAGGTCGCCACTCAATGTTGCGCGTTTATATCGATAAAGAGGGCGGCGTGCTGGTGGACGATTGTGCCATTGTCAGCCGTCAGATCAGTGGTGTGTTGGATGTTGAAGATCCAATTTCCGTTGAGTACACCCTCGAAGTTTCCTCGCCAGGCATGGAACGCCCACTGTTCACTCTCGAGCAGTTTGCTAAATATGTCGGTGAACAAGTGAAGATCAAGCTGCGATCTCCCTTTGAAGGGCGACGCAACTTTCAGGGCCTTCTACGCGGTGTAGAAGAGCAGGACGTCGTGGTGCAGGTAGAAGACCATGAGTTCCTGTTGCCGATCGATATGGTCGACAAGGCCAACATTATTCCCAGTTTTGACTGAGACGCGGATCCCGCGGATCCAATGGCTTGCGAAAGGCGAGGCGTACGATGAGCAAAGAAGTACTGCTGGTTGTTGAGTCGGTATCCAATGAAAAGGGCGTACCGGCAAACGTGATTTTTGAAGCGTTGGAGCTGGCTTTGGCCACTGCTACCAAAAAGCGTTTTGAAGACGAAGTTGATCTGCGTGTGGAAATTAACCGCCACACCGGTGCCTATGAGACTTTCCGTCGCTGGACGGTCGTCGAAGAAGCCGATCTTGATGATCCGGCCATCGAAACCTGGCCGAGCAAGGTTGCTGAAACGCACCCTGGCGCAAAGGTCGGTGATGTCGTCGAAGAAAAGATCGAATCGATTGAATTCGGCCGTATTGCTGCACAGACCGCTAAACAGGTCATCGTGCAGAAGGTTCGCGAAGCCGAGCGCGCTCAAGTCGTTGACGCCTATCGCGAACGCCTGGGTGAGATCATCTCCGGTACCGTTAAAAAAGTAACTCGCGACAATGTGATCGTCGACCTGGGTAACAACGCCGAAGCGTTGCTGGCCCGTGAAGACATCATCTCTCGCGAAACCTTCCGTGTCGGCGTGCGCTTGCGTGCGCTGCTCAAGGAAATCCGCACCGAGAACCGCGGCCCTCAGTTGATCCTGTCGCGTACCGCACCGGAAATGCTGATCGAGCTGTTCCGTATCGAGGTGCCGGAAATTGCCGAAGGTCTGATCGAAGTGATGGCTGCGTCCCGTGACCCGGGTTCGCGCGCCAAAATCGCGGTCCGCTCCAAGGACAAACGTATCGACCCGCAGGGCGCTTGTATTGGTATGCGCGGTTCGCGCGTTCAGGCGGTGTCCGGTGAGTTGGGCGGTGAGCGTGTGGATATCGTCCTGTGGGACGATAACCCGGCGCAGTTCGTGATCAACGCCATGTCGCCGGCTGAAGTGGCGGCAATTATCGTTGACGAAGATGCCCATGCCATGGACATCGCCGTTGGCGCAGACAATCTGGCTCAGGCCATTGGTCGTGGTGGTCAGAACGTGCGTCTGGCCAGCCAACTGACCGGTTGGACCCTGAACGTGATGACCGAATCGGACATCCAGGCTAAGCAGCAAGCTGAAACCGGCGACATCCTGCGCAACTTCATCGAAGAGTTGGAAGTCGATGAAGAATTGGCACAGGTTCTGGTAGATGAAGGTTTCACCAGCCTGGAAGAGATTGCCTACGTACCGTTGGAAGAAATGCTCAACATCGACGGCTTTGACGAAGATATCGTCAACGAGCTTCGCGCTCGGGCCAAGGATCGCTTGTTGACTAAAGCCATCGCTACTGAGGAAAAGCTGGCAGACGCCCATCCGGCCGAAGACCTGCTCTCGCTTGAGGGTATGGACAAGGATTTGGCGATGGAACTGGCGGTGCGCGGCGTAATTACCCGCGAAGACCTGGCCGAGCAGTCTATTGACGATCTGCTCGACATCGACGGCATTGACGAAGATCGTGCCGGCAAGTTGATCATGGCCGCCCGAGCCCATTGGTTCGAGTAACTAGGCGCGGCCTGAGGAGAGAAGTGCATGACGCAAGTCACGGTGAAACAACTGGCCGATGAGGTCAAAACACCGGTAGAGCGCCTGTTGCAGCAGATGCGTGAGGCAGGTCTGCCGCACACCGCCGCCGATGAAGGTGTGAGCGATAGTGAGAAGCAGTCTTTGCTGACTCACTTGAAGAGCAGCCACAAGGCGAAAGTGGAAGAACCGCGCAAGATTACATTGCAGCGCAAAACCACCAGCACCCTGCGTGTTGCGGGTAGCAAGAGCATCAGCGTTGAAGTACGCAAGAAGAAAGTCTTCGTACAGCGCAGCCCGGAAGAAATCGAAGCCGAGCGCAAACGTGAACTGGAAGAACGTCGCGCAGTAGAAAATGCTGCACGTCAGAAGGCTGAAGAAGAAGCCAAGCGCCGCGCCGAAGAAGAAGCGCGTCGCCAGCCTGCTGCTGCGCAACCTGCTGCCACTGAAGCGGTTGCCGCGCCAAGTGCACCTGTTGAAGCTGTGCGTGAGGCCGCTCCGGTTGCCGCTGCACCAGCCCCTGCAGCTGACCGTAAGCGTGAAGAGCCCCGTCGTCCGGACAAACCACGTGCCGACGATAACAATCGTCGCGGCGGCGGCGATGGCGAGCGTAAAAACGCTCCGCATCGTGCTTCGGTCAAAGAGAAAGCGCCTGCTCCACGCGTTGCCCCACGTACTACCGACGAAGAGAGCGATGGCTTCCGTCGCGGTGGTCGCGGCAAGGCCAAGCTGAAGAAACGCAACGCCCACGGTTTCCAGAGCCCAACCGGCCCTGTTGTGCGCGAAGTGAAGATCGGCGAGACCATCACTGTGGGCGATCTGGCCCAGCAGATGTCGGTCAAGGCTGCTGAAATTATCAAGTTCATGTTCAAGCTGGGCACTCCGGCCACCATCAACCAGGTACTGGATCAGGAAACTGCTCAACTGGTTGCTGAAGAGCTGGGCCACAAAGTGACCCTGGTCAGCGACACCGCCCTGGAAGATTCCCTGGCCGAGTCCCTGAAGTTTGAAGGTGAAGCGGTTTCCCGTGCACCGGTTGTGACCGTAATGGGCCACGTTGACCACGGTAAAACCTCCCTGCTCGACTACATCCGTCGTGCCAAGGTGGCTGCGGGCGAGGCCGGTGGTATCACCCAGCACATTGGTGCTTACCACGTTGAAACCGACCGTGGCATGGTGACGTTCCTTGACACCCCTGGTCACGCCGCGTTTACCGCAATGCGTGCCCGTGGTGCCAAGGCGACCGACATCGTGATCCTGGTGGTTGCGGCGGACGACGGCGTGATGCCACAAACCATCGAGGCCGTTCAGCACGCCAAGGCTGCTGGCGTTCCTTTGGTTGTAGCTGTGAACAAAATCGACAAGCCGGGCGCCGATCTTGATCGCATCCGTAGCGAACTGTCGGTTCATGGCGTGACTTCCGAAGAGTGGGGTGGTGACACTCCATTCGTACCGGTCTCCGCGAAAATGGGTACCGGCGTTGACGAACTGCTTGAAGCCGTTCTGTTGCAAGCCGAAGTTCTGGAACTGACCGCAACACCATCGGCTCCTGGCCGCGGTGTCGTGGTCGAATCCCGCCTCGACAAGGGCCGTGGCCCGGTTGCGACGGTGCTGGTTCAAGACGGTACCCTGCGCCAAGGCGACATGGTTCTGGTCGGTTCGAACTACGGCCGTGTACGTGCCATGCTCGACGAGAACGGTAAGCCAATCAAGGAAGCCGGTCCGGCCATTCCAGTCGAGATTCTCGGCCTGGACGGTACCCCGGACGCTGGCGACGAGATGAGCGTGGTTGCCGACGAGAAGAAAGCCCGTGAAGTGGCTCTGTTCCGTCAAGGCAAGTTCCGCGAAGTCAAACTGGCCCGTGCTCACGCCGGCAAGCTTGAAAACATCTTCGAGAACATGGGCCAGGAAGAGAAGAAGACGCTTAACATCGTCCTCAAATCCGACGTACGTGGTTCCCTCGAAGCGTTGAACGGCGCCTTGAACGGCCTGGGTAACGACGAAGTGCAAGTGCGCGTTGTCGGTGGCGGTGTCGGTGGTATCACCGAATCCGACGCCAACCTGGCACTGGCTTCCAACGCTGTACTGTTCGGCTTCAACGTGCGTGCCGATGCCGGCGCTCGCAAGATCGTCGAGCAGGAAGGCCTGGACATGCGTTACTACAACGTCATCTACGACATCATTGAAGACGTCAAGAAAGCCCTTACCGGCATGCTTGGCAGCGACGTCCGGGAGAACATCCTGGGTATCGCCGAGGTGCGTGACGTGTTCCGCTCGCCGAAATTCGGTGCGATCGCCGGTTGCATGGTTGTCGAAGGCACTGTGTACCGTAACCGCCCAATCCGTGTACTGCGTGAAGACATCGTTATCTTCGAAGGCGAGCTGGAATCCCTGCGCCGCTTCAAGGATGACGCTTCCGAAGTGCGTGCCGGCATGGAATGCGGTATCGGCGTCAAGAGCTACAACGACGTCAAGGTTGGCGACAAGATCGAAGTCTTCGAGAAGGTTCAGGTTGCTCGCAGCCTCTAACTCGCGCACTTCCGGAGCCACGCGGCGAGTGGGTATGCAAATGCCCCGCACCGTGTACGGACTCTAAACGCAACGCCCGGTCTGGCTTTTGTCAGGCCGGGCGTTTGCCGCTTTCAGACCCCACGGGTTTCACCGTGTGGCAGTAACAGGTAACAAGACATGGCAAAAGAATACAGCCGTACCCAGCGTATCGGCGATCAGATGCAGCGTGAGTTGGCTCAACTGATCCGTCGCGAAGTCAAAGACCCGCGCGTTGGCCTGGTCACCATCACCGCTGTTGAGGTGAGCCGTGACGTGGGCCACGCGAAGATCTTCATCACCGTGATGGGGCAGGATAACAGCGAAGAAATAGCGCAAAGCATCAAGGTGCTCAACGCTGCAGCAGGTTTCCTGCGCATGCAGTTGGCCCGTGAAATGAAGCTGCGCAGCGTTCCCCAACTGCACTTCCACTACGATGAAAGTGTGGTGCGTGGTGCGCATCTGTCGGCACTGATTGAGCGCGCCGTGGCTGAAGACAGCCAGCACCCGTCCGCACCTGAAGACGCCAAGGAGTAAGCGGTGGCTCAGGTCAAACGTATCCGTCGTAACGTCAGCGGCATCATTCTGCTCGACAAACCCATTGGCTTTACCTCCAATGCAGCGCTGCAGAAGGTCCGCTGGTTGCTCAACGCTGAGAAGGCCGGGCACACAGGTAGTCTCGATCCGCTGGCTACGGGCGTATTGCCGCTGTGCTTCGGCGAGGCCACCAAGTTCTCGCAATACCTGCTCGATTCCGACAAGGGTTACGAAACCCTGATGCAACTGGGCAAGACCACTACCACGGCCGACGCCGAAGGCGATGTTCTGCAGGTTCGTGACGTGACCGTTGGTCGTGCTGATATCGAGGCTGTTTTACCCGCTTTTCGTGGAGAAATCAGCCAGATACCGCCTATGTACTCGGCGCTCAAGCGTGATGGCCAGCCCCTTTACAAGTTGGCGCGTGCGGGTGAAGTAGTGGAGCGTGAACCGCGTTCTGTTACTATTGCGCGCTTGGAATTGCTCGCCTGTGAAGGCGATACCGCGCGTTTGGCCGTGGACTGCAGCAAAGGCACCTATATCCGTACCCTGGTGGAAGATATCGGTGAAAAGCTCGGTTGCGGTGCCTACGTTGCAGAACTGCGACGCACCCAGGCCGGGCCTTTCAGTCTGGCCCAGACGGTGACGTTGGAAGAGTTGGAAGCGGTGCATGCCGAAGGCGGTAATGAAGCGGTTGATCGCTTCCTGATGCCATCGGACAGTGGGCTGCTGGATTGGCCATTGCTGCACTTCTCGGAACACAGCGCGTTCTACTGGCTCAACGGCCAACCGGTACGCGCTCCGGATGCCCCGAAGTTCGGTATGGTGCGAGTACAGGATCACAACGGTCGCTTTATCGGTATCGGTGAAGTGAGCGAAGACGGGCGCATCGCGCCGCGTCGACTGATTCGGTCAGAATGACCGAACGAGTGTGGCTGTTAACAGGCATGGTCAACACTCATTTTTAGATACAGGGATTTGTCCCTGGCCTGTTGAAACTTCCCTTTGGGTGGTTTCCTGAAAAAAGGATTGCCTCATGGCTCTCGACGTTCAAGAAAAAGCACAAATCGTAGCTGACTATCAGCAAGCTGTTGGTGACACTGGTTCGCCAGAAGTGCAAGTTGCACTGCTGACCCACAACATCAACAAGCTGCAAGGTCACTTCAAGGCCAACGGTAAAGACCACCACTCCCGTCGTGGTCTGATCCGCATGGTAAACCAGCGCCGTAAGCTGCTGGACTACCTGAAAGGCAAAGATCTGGGTCGTTATCAGACTCTGATCGGTCGCCTGGGTCTGCGTCGCTAATAAGCGATTGCGCTAGAGGTTGGTTGTCTGCCGTGTGTCAGTGGAATCCCGCTGGCCCATGGCAGGCTCCCAGCCTCAAGTTTTATCTGGATACACGTTTTACCCTGGACGAGCGTCGGGCCGATTCCCGGCATTGCCCAAGAATTTCGCAAGAAGACAAGTTCCCCAAGAGCCACAAAGAAGGTAGGACACCGTGAACCCGGTTATCAAAAAATTTCAGTTCGGTCAGTCGACCGTTACCCTCGAGACAGGCCGTATCGCCCGTCAAGCCTCCGGCGCAGTGCTGGTTACCGTTGATGATGACGTTACCGTATTGGTGACCGTTGTTGGCGCCAAGACCGCTGACCCTAGCAAAGGCTTCTTCCCTCTTTCCGTTCACTACCAGGAAAAGACTTACGCTGCCGGTAAGATCCCTGGCGGTTTCTTCAAGCGCGAAGGTCGTCCTTCCGAGAAAGAAACCCTGACTTCCCGACTGATCGACCGTCCGATCCGTCCGCTGTTCCCTGAAGGCTTCATGAACGAAGTGCAGGTTGTCTGCACCGTCGTGTCCACCAGCAAGAAGACCGATCCGGACATCGCTGCGATGATCGGTACTTCGGCTGCCCTGGCCATCTCCGGCATTCCTTTCGATGGCCCGATCGGCGCTGCCCGCGTTGCGTTCCACGAAAGCACCGGTTACCTGCTGAACCCGACTTACGAGCAACTGAAAGCGTCGAGCCTGGACATGGTCGTTGCCGGTACCTCGGAAGCCGTACTGATGGTTGAATCGGAAGCCAAAGAGCTGACTGAAGACCAGATGCTGGGCGCTGTACTGTTCGCCCATGACGAATTCCAGGCCGTTATCAAAGCGGTCACCGAGCTGGCTGCTGAAGCCGCCAAGCCAACCTGGACCTGGGCTCCGCAAGCCGAAGCTACCGAACTGCTGGGCACCATCCGTTCTGAGTTCGGCGCTGCCATCTCCGACGCCTACACCATCACCGTCAAGGCCGACCGTTACGCTCGCCTGGGCGAGTTGAAGGATCAGGTGGTGGCTAAGCTGTCCGGTGAAGAAGGCCAGCCTTCCGCCAGCGACGTCAAAGCTGCATTTGGTGAAATCGAATACCGCACCGTTCGCGAAAACATCGTTAACGGCAAGCCACGTATCGACGGCCGCGATACCCGTACCGTGCGCCCGCTGAACATCGAAGTCGGCGTTCTGCCGAAGACTCACGGTTCGGCCCTGTTCACCCGTGGTGAAACTCAGGCACTGGTAGTTGCGACCCTGGGCACTGCCCGTGACGCACAACTGCTGGACACCCTGGAAGGCGAGAAAAAAGACCCCTTCATGCTGCACTACAACTTCCCTCCGTTCTCGGTGGGCGAGTGCGGTCGCATGGGCGGTGCGGGTCGTCGCGAAATCGGTCACGGCCGTCTGGCCCGTCGTTCGGTTCAGGCCATGCTGCCGGCTGCTGACGTGTTCCCGTACACCATCCGTGTCGTATCGGAAATCACTGAGTCCAACGGTTCCAGCTCCATGGCTTCCGTGTGCGGTGCTTCCCTGGCATTGATGGACGCCGGTGTGCCGATGAAGGCGCCGGTTGCCGGTATCGCCATGGGCCTGGTGAAGGAAGGCGAGAAGTTTGCCGTCCTGACCGACATCCTGGGTGACGAAGACCATTTGGGCGACATGGACTTCAAAGTAGCCGGTACCGCTAAAGGTGTTACTGCGCTGCAGATGGACATCAAGATCAAAGGCATCACCGAAGAAATCATGGAAATCGCTCTGGGCCAAGCCCTTGAAGCGCGCCTGAACATCCTCGGCCAGATGAACCAGATCATTGGTCAGTCGCGTACCGAACTGTCGGAAAACGCTCCGACCATGATCGCGATGAAGATCGACACCGACAAAATCCGTGACGTTATCGGTAAAGGCGGCGCGACCATCCGTGCGATCTGCGAAGAAACCAAGGCCTCGATCGATATCGAAGACGATGGTTCGATCAAGATCTTCGGCGAAACCAAGGAAGCTGCGGAAGCTGCACGTCAGCGCGTGCTGGGCATCACTGCAGAAGCTGAGATCGGCAAAATCTACGTAGGTAAGGTTGAGCGCATTGTCGACTTCGGCGCATTCGTCAACATCCTGCCAGGCAAGGACGGTCTGGTTCACATCTCCATGTTGAGCGACGCTCGCGTTGAGAAGGTGACCGATATCCTCAAAGAAGGCCAGGAAGTGGAAGTACTGGTACTGGACGTGGACAACCGCGGCCGTATCAAACTGTCCATCAAAGACGTAGCAGCGGCCAAAGCCTCGGGCGTTTAATTACCCCTAGTTCTCAAGCTAAAAAAAGGACTCTTCGGAGTCCTTTTTTTATGGCTGCTGGAAAATGCCTAAAAATCAGACGGTTAATGAAAACCCAAATGCCGCAACTTGCATGCAGGTGTTGAGGGCTTCATGCAATATGCACGATTCCGGAAATGGTGTTGATTTGTAAGTCATTGTTTTTAAAGGTTTTAATAGCAAGAATAGAATTGGCACAGTGTCTGCAATATCCCTGTTAACGCTGCAGCATTGAGGTTTACACGCTGCAGACTTTTAATAAAACAGGAGTTACTCGTATGAAGAAGTTCGCTCTCGCTACCGCAACAGCTACCGCTCTGACCCTGGCTATGGCCAACGCTGCCTTCGCCCAACCTACTCAGGCGCCGATGACCCTGGCTGCTGGCGAGATGACCAAGGCTAAAGAGTCCACTTCGGATACCTGGATCACCACCAAAGTCAAAGCTGACCTGCTGACCGAAAAAGGCATTCCAGGTTCGGACATCAAGGTTGAAACCAACAAAGGCGTGGTTTCCCTGTCTTCCGATGTAGCAATTTCGGACTCGCAGAAGGCGACTGCCGTAGCTATCACCAAGAAAATCAAAGGTGTTACCGCTGTTTCCGCTGATGGCCTGATGGCTGGCGGCGCTGCAAAGGCTGACAACATCGACAAGTCCAAAGAAGCCACTTCGGATACTTGGATCACCACCAAGGTGAAAGCTGACCTGGTAACCGAAAAAGGCATTCCTGGCACTGACATCAAGGTCGAGACCAACAAAGGTGTGGTTTCCCTGTCGTCCGCTACCCCAGTGACCGAATCGCAGAAAGCCACTGCTGTTGCGATCACCAAGAAAATCAAAGGCGTGAAAGCTGTATCGGCTGATGGCCTGAAAGCTGAGTAACGCTCAATGGTTCGTCTGAGCTTAGCGGCGGCGGCGCGTGAGTTAGATATCCACTCAATGCACCTCTGAGATTCATGCGACCGACTACACGGATGTGGTCATTACAGGCCCCGGCACTTTGTGTCGGGGCCTGTTCTATTTTAAGGCCGACTGCAATAAGCGAGCCTATTGCACCGGGGGAGCTGGCATTGATTGTCCATAGCTATCTCGATTCGGCCTGCACCCACGTTCACGCAAGTCCTTCTTCTTGCAACGCTTTTTGAACGGCAGGACGCACTTTAACCCGGTCATACCAGGCATGTAGATTAGGCAAATTGTCGAAGTGAATGTCGGCTTTGTAATAACTGGTCAGCCACGCGGCCTGCCCCCAGCCTGTCAATGCGAACAAATAGGCATCCGCCACAGTGAAGGAATCACCCATGAGGTATGGGCGAGTACTCAACTGTTCGTCAATCCAGGCGAAGCGCTTCTCCAACTTCGGCTTGGCAGTGTCTACGTATTTACCTGCGAGTGTGGAGTACAACAGCGGAATGAATCCTTTGTGAATCTCAGACGTCAGGAAACTCAGCCATTCTTGAAGTCGGTATCGATCAAGGGTGCCATGGGGGGGAACAAGCCCAATCTCCGGCCTCAGGTCACCCAAATACTGCAGGATCGCTGGGCCTTCACGCAGGATAGTGCCGTCGTCCAGCTCGATTGCGGGCACATAACCAAAGCTGTTTACCTCGAGGTAATCGGCACCTGATTCGGTGAGGTGTTCCTTGTGATCGACTTTAACCAGCGTGGCGTCGAGACCAAGCTCATTCATGACGATATGGGGCGATAAGGAGCAGGATGCGGGGATGTAGTACAGCTTCATTTACAGACTCCAGAGCATGAGTGAGCGCTTTCAATTCCAACACAGAGGTGGCTTCAGCTCATTCTAGATGTCAGGTATAAAATAGGAAGAACGCACTATTTTGTAGTATAGGTACAAAAAATATACCTACATGCGTTTAGGATTTTGACCATGAAAGACAATATATCTGGCTGCTCGGTCGAAGAAGCGATGCGCTTGCTCGGTGGTCGCTGGCGTCTGCTCCTTGCCTCATACCTGCTCGATGGGCCAAAGCGCTTTAATGCGCTTAGGCGGGACATCCCCGCTATTTCCCAACGAATGTTAACCCTCGATTTACGCGCCCTTGAGGAAGCAGGTCTCGTAAAACGTACAGTATTTCCCACCGTGCCCGTCACGGTTGAATATGAACTCACACTCGACGGACGGCGGTTAGAGCCGGTTATTGAGGTAATGAAGCAGTTTGGGCTATGGGTCAAGAGTCGCCAGTGCGTTGATGGCGTCGGTCCAGCTAACGTGCCTTAGTTAGTCGCCATTCCACGTAGGCTGCGGTAGCTGACTGATCTCAATTACCGGCTGCGCCTGCAGCCGTTTGAGGGCTTCCTTCAAAGTACGCCAAGACTGTGACTTGGCGTGAGGTAGGCATCATCGTCTTTGGGGCCAGACGGACACTACGAGCACGGCCCCAGCCACAATGCGCCTAGATACGCCCCCTCACTACTCGGCATCCAGATGCATTGGCGTCACCACGCTACCGTCTTTTTCAGCCTGGCCTAACTGCGCATCAATGAAGTAAACCCGATCGTCTTCCAATTGCCCTTTATCCACCAAGTAGTCCTTGATAGTGCTGGCACGGTCTTGACCCAATTGGCGCAACAGCACATCACTGGTACTCCAGAACTTGATCACGCCGTCCTTAAGCTTCGCCGAACGCTCGTCTCGGCTCAGGTCTTTCCACTCCGCGGGCGGCTGCTGTTTCAAGCGGGTTCGGTAGATGCCTTCCAGCAGGGGCGCTTTCTCGCTTTCCGGTACTTGCAGCAATGAGGCCTGGGCCGGGACTTTGTCTCCCCGACGCTGCAGCATCTTGTAGTAGTTGTATTGGTATTCGCGCTCCAGACGTTGTTCAGCCAGGAATGGCCCGTCGCTGCTGGCGGCGGCAGTGCCTTCGATTTCCAGGCGCAGGGTAGGGCGTTCTTTAAGCGCTGTGGCCAGTTTATTCAGCGCGCCTTCGGCGTCCTTGCTCAATTCGCTGGAGCCCGGTGCGAACGAGACGTTGCCCAAGTCTTCGGCACCACCGCCGGTGACCAGCCCGCCAATGAATTTAAAAGGCGCCGTGGCGGCGCGAACCACCAGGTTTCGCAGGGTCTGCCAAACGATCGGCATAACGCTGAATTGGGGATTGTTGAGGTCGCCACTGACGGGCAGCTCGATGGATATCTTGCCGTCACTGTCTTTGAGCAGTGCGATGGCCAGACGAATCGGTAAATCCACCGCATCGGCACTGTCGACTTTTTCCCCCAATTGCAGCTGTTCGACCACTACTTTGTTTTCGGCTTTCAGTTGGCCTTTGGTGATCACGTAATGCAAGTCGAGGTTCAGGCGGCCCTTGCGGATACGGAAACCGGCGAACTTGCCTGAGTAAGGTGTGAGGGTGGTCAGTTCGACCCGCTTGAAGCTGGTGGCGATGTCCAGCGCCGCCATCGGATCGAACGGGTTGACACTGCCTTTGATCGTCACGGGCGCATAGCGGTCGACCTTACCCTTGATGTCGACGCTGGCAGGCTTGGCCTGGCGGCTGTCGATGGTACCGATCTGGCCGTTGAGCTGTTGAATCGCCGTGGCGAAGTTAGGCGTGAGGCTGAAGTCGGCAAAGTTGGCCGAGCCGTCGTTGATCGCAATCTGCCCAATGCGAATGCCCAGCGGCTTGTCTTTGCTCGCAGCCGGTTTGGCTGTCGACTTGGCGCCAGTGTCCGCCGGCTGCGGAATCAGCAGGTCATCAACGTTGGTGGTGCGATCATCGTTGATCATGAAACGGGCGTAGGGCTGCAGCAGGTTGACCTTATCGATCGACAGGCTTTGGCCATGTTGGTAATTCACGCCTTCGAGTACCAGACGCTGCCACTTGAGAAAGTCGCGGGTCTTCAGCGTATCGAGGGTGTGCAGTTGGTCGACCTGAGCCCGGCCAGTGACTTGGAGTGCCAGCGGTTCGGTGCTCTTGAGGTTGACGTCCAGATTGCTGCCGAGCATGCCGCTACGCAGTTCCAGGCGTATGAAGGGGCTGATATAGGACTGGGCGACACGCAGGTCGATGTCCTGGGTCGTGACTTTCAATCTGGCGCTGACCGGGTTGAGGTTGACCTCACCAATGGCCTGCAGCTTGCCCTGTTTGCCCAAGCCGCTATCGATTTTCAGGTTGAAGGGGCTGCCGTTGAGGCTGTCGAAGTTCTGCATGTCGACGTTCAGCGGGCCCAGTTCCAGTGCGACCGCAGGCTTGGCCTGACGATCAGCCAGGTGCACTTGGTAGTTGCGCAATTGCACATCCTTGAGCAGCACTTGCCATGGCTTGCTGGGCGCGGCGGGTTCTGCCTTGGGCGAGTCGGCGGTGGCAGGGGCGCTGGCCGGCTCCCGTGCCTTGGCCGGTTTGCTCGGTTGGCTGGCGAACAGTTTTTGCCAGTCCAGTTGCCCGTCAGCCTCACGCGCGGCCCAGGTTTCGAGCTTATTGCTGCGGATTTTGCCGACGACTACTTGCTGTTTCGCCAGGTCCACGGTGGTGTCGCTGACGTCCAGACGCTCCAATCGCACCAGTGGCCGGCCGTCCGGCGCCTTGATGGCAAACGGCGCGATACTGGCGGCGGTGTTGGTGAGGTTCAGTTGGGTATCTTTGGCCAGGCTGAGGGTGTATTCGGTGCTGAAATTGAGTACGCCATCTTCAAGCACCAAGGGCAGTGCGTCGCGCACATACGGCCACCAGGCTTTCATTTTGCCGTCGGTGACCTTCAGGGTGCCCTGGGACGTGATCGGCACCAGGCTGAAATTGCCTTTCCAGTCGATATGCCCGCCCTCGGGGCCGGCCGCGACCAGGGTCATGTCGGCATTGTCCTCAGGCAGGGTGCTGAGGTTCTTCAGTTCGAAGTCGAGTTTGTCGTAGAGGAATTCGATGGGCTCGCTGGGGCGCAAGTCCTCAAAGTGCAAATAGCCACCGGCCAGTTTGATGTTGTCCACACGCAGCGGGAAGGGCTTGGCGTCAGGATCAGTCGGTGTTGGCTCACTGGGTGGTAGTTTGAACAACTGCGCCAGGTTCAATTGGCCGGATTTGTTGAACAGCAATTCGGTCTTGGGCTTGTCCAGTTGCACTTCGGCCAGATGCAGGGCGCGGGTCCAAAGGCTGTCGACCTGAAGGTTGGCATACAGACGCTCGAAGCCCAGCTGCTCCTTGCCCGGGTCACCTATTTTCAGGCCCCAGACCGTCAGCTCAAGGCTGAACGGGTTCAGTTCGATCCGCTCGATGCGTGCCGGCACTGTGGCGTACTCGGCCAATTGTTGGTTGGCAATGCGAAGGCCAATGCCGGGGAGGATCAAAAAGCCCAGCAAGCTGTACAAGGCCAGGGCAGTCAACAAGGCGCCGGCGGCGCGGATCAATCCTTTGGGCATGGGTGACGCCATCTATGTCGAACAAGGAGTGCCTTGGAGTATGGCACGGGTTTTCGGTTCCGAAGAGCCGGGCGTTTGGGACGAATCTTACAGCTGCAGGATCAGCGTTTTCAGGGGCGGCTGTTGATCTTGCGATGGGAAATCCGCGCCCGGAGTCATCACTTTCCAATCACGTACAGGGCGCCCGGCTTTTTCCGCGCAGCGCAGCACCTGTTCACGCCAGTCGTCCATGCTGACCTTTGCCAAGTTATTGCAGCAGATCAGCACGCCGTTATCGGCGGTGGTGAGCAGGGCGGGTTTGAGCAGGCTTTGATAGTCGCGGAGCAGGTCGACGGTGCCAAAGGCGCTCTTGGCCCAGGCGGGTGGGTCGAGCAATACCAGGTCGTATTGGCGCTGCTCCAGGCGCGGGTAGCTGGGCAGTTTCTGCCCGCGACGCTGAGTGATCGGCAGGCCGGCCAATTGGCGAATGGCGGGGAAGTAGTCCGATTGCACGAAGTTCATCGTTTGCAGGTGGGGGTTGAGCTGGCCATTTTCGCGCCCGACCGCCAGGTTGCCTTCGGCGAAGTCCAAGTTGCACACCTCCCGAGCACCCCCAGCGGCGGCGCTCAGGCCCACACCGCAGGTGTAAGCGAACAGGTTCAGCACGCTCTTGCCGGCGGCGTGTTCTTTGACCCAGCCACGTGTGTTGCGCAGATCGAGAAACAACAGCGGGTCTTGTCCGGCATGCCGTCCGCGCACACGGTAATTGAGGCCCCACTCGTGGCCGACCAGGTCTTGCAGAGCGACGGGGTCGGCGCGGTACACGGAGTCTTCGCGATCGATCCGCGAGTTGCCTCGGGAACGGTCGTTGTACACCAGCAGCAACTCCATGCCCATGTGCTGGTTGATCTGTCGATGCAGGTCCAGCAAGTCGGATGCTTGCAGCGACTGATGGAAACTCTGCACCAGCAACTGCGGGCCATAGCGGTCGATGGTCAAGCCGCCGGCGCCTTCCTGGCTGCCGTGAAACAGTCGGTAGCAATCGGTGCCTTGAGCATGCAGCTCGTGGATCAAGTCTTGGCGATGGTCGAGGGCGGCGCGCAGCGCCTGGTTCAGGGGAGACATGGAGCGCGCCTTGCTTTAGGTAAATGTGGGCAATGAGGGCGCGAAGTCTACCAGCTAAGGGATGCGGCCTACAGCAACCCCATCCGTCGATGGGCGCGCTGCACCGAACCATCGCGCATCGCCCAGCGTAGCAACGGTGCGCTGCGCTTGACCCCGGCTCGGATCATCCGGCGCTGCAGCGGGCTCTGATGCTGATCGAGCATTTCACTGGCCCAATCCGGCAGCAGGTCGATGCCGGCCTGCATCATCAAAGCGCCAAACGGCTTGGCCAAGGGGCTGGGCGCGGGCGCATTGAGCAGCAGGCGTAGCACTTCCCGGCTGCGCTCGTCGCATAGCAGTTCGGGGCGGATGCGCTCTAGATACTCAGAAATTTCCTGCCTGGAACGCGGTACGTTCTGCGCGCCCAAGCGTTCGGCGACCAGCGCAATCTCGCTGTAGTAACGGTCCTGATCGGCGCCTGAGAGGCGTGGGTTGCGATAGCGCAGATGGGCGGCGAGAAAGTTGCTCACTTCCGCCACATGCACCCACGTCAGCAGCGCCGGATCGCTCGCCGCGTAGGGGCGCCCGTCCGGGGCGTGGCCGACCACTTGCAGGTGGATGGTGCGCACTTTCTCGATCAGCCAATCAGCGTCCTTGCGTGCGCCGAAGGTGGTGCCGGAAATGAACTGCGAGGTACGTCGCAGACGTCCAAGCATGTCCTGGCGAAAGTTCGAGTGGTCCCACACTCCGGCCAGCGCCAGGGGGTGCAGGGCTTGCAGCATCAATGCGCTGATCCCGCCGATCAGCATGCTGCTGAAGTCGCCATGCACTTGCCAACTGATCGAATCCGGCCCGAACAGGCCTGGATCGCCCTTGGGGTTCTCCAAGTCCAACTGGCCCAGTGACAGCCCCGTCAGACTCATCAACTGGCTTTCGATACGGCTGCGGATAAATTCCATGGCGACGTGAGGCTTCCTACCGGTTCAAGCGTTTGTCGATCAGGCCGTCCACTACGCTGGGGTCGGCCAGGGTTGAGGTGTCGCCGAGGCTGTCCAGCTCGTTGCAGGCAATCTTGCGCAGAATTCTGCGCATGATCTTGCCGGAGCGGGTTTTCGGCAGGGCCGGTGCCCATTGGAGCAGTTCCGGCTTGGCAAAGCTGCCGATTTCCTGGCTGACCAGTTCCAACAGGTGTTTTTTCAGCGAATCGCTGGGCTCCACGCCGTTCATGGGCGTGACAAACGCATAGATGCCCTGACCCTTCACATCATGGGGATAGCCCACCACTGCGGCTTCGGCCACTTGGTCGTGTAGAACCAGAGCGCTCTCCACTTCGGCAGTACCGATCCGATGACCGGAGACGTTGATCACATCATCGATACGCCCGGTGATCCAGTAATCGCCATCCTCATCGCGCCGCGCGCCGTCGCCGGTGAAGTAATAGCCGGGGTAGGGTTTGAAATAAGTGTCGATCATGCGTTGCGGATCGCCGTAGACGCTGCGGATCTGCCCCGGCCAGCTGGCCTGGATTGCCAGCACGCCGCTGCCTGGGCCAGTGAAAGGGCGGCCGTGTTCGTCCAGCAGTACCGGCTGTACGCCAAACATCGGCTGAGTAGCGCAGCCGGGTTTGATGCGCTGGGCACTGACCAGCGGGCTGAGCATGATGCCGCCGGTTTCGGTCTGCCACCAGGTATCGACAATCGGGCAACGTTGTTCGCCCACGGCGTTGAAGTACCAGTCCCAGGCTTCCGGGTTGATGGGCTCGCCTACGCTGCCCAGCAGGCGCAGGCTGGCGCGGGAAGTGCTTTCCAGCGGGCCGTGTCCCTCACGCATCAAGGCGCGTAACGCGGTGGGGGCGGTGTAGAAGATATTCACCTGGTGCTTGTCGATCACTTGCCAGAAGCGCGAGCTGTCCGGGTAGCTGGGGACGCCTTCGAACATCAGCGAGGTGGCGCCGTTGGCCAGCGGTCCATACACTATGTAGCTGTGGCCGGTGACCCAGCCGACATCGGCGGTGCACCAGAAGACTTCGCCGTCGCGGTAGTCGAGCACGTACTTGAAGGTCATCGCCGCTTGCAGCAGGTAGCCCCCGGTGGTGTGCAGCACGCCCTTGGGTTTGCCGGTGCTGCCGGAGGTGTACAGGATGAACAGCGGGTCTTCGGCGTCCATGGGCTCGGGCGGGCAATCATCGCTGGCGGCGGCCAGGGTTTCTTGATATTTCAGGTCACGGCCGTCGCTCCAATTCACGGACGCGCCGGTACGTTGCACAACCAGCACGGTGCTCACACGCGGGCAACTGGCCAGGGCTTTGTCGACATTGTTTTTCAGCGCCACCGGCTTGCCGCCGCGCACACCCTCGTCGGCGGTGATCACGGTGCGGCAATCGGCGTCCAGGATGCGGTCGCGCAGGGCATCCGGCGAGAATCCACCGAACACGACCGAGTGCACTGCGCCGATGCGCGTGCAGGCCAGCATGGCGTAGGCGGCTTCGGGGATCATGGGCATGTAGATGCACACCCGGTCACCTTTCTTCACGCCACGGCTTTTCAGCACGTTGGCCAGGCGGCAAACGTTCTGGTGCAGTTGGCGGTAGGTGATCTTGCTGGAGTTTGTCGGATCGTCGCCCTCCCAGATGAAGGCCGGCTGATCAGCGCGGTGCTGGAGGTGGCGATCGATGCAGTTATAGCTGACGTTCAACTGGCCGCCGGCGAACCAATGGGCGGCACCGGTGTTGATATCTGACAGTTGGACGGTATGCCATGGGGTTATCCAGTCGAGAAAAGCGCTGGCCTGCTCGGCCCAAAAAGTATCGGGTTGCTCGATGGATTGGCGGTAGAGGCGCTGATAGTCCTCTTGACTGAGTTGTGCTGCCCGGCGGACGGCATCGGCGGCGGGAAACGTGCTGATATCGAACATGAGCGGTCCTTATTCTTGTTGTCGGGACAAGGCATAAAGATGCACCCAGCGTGGGGAGGGGGGCAAGGCCAACGTCCAAACGGACGTTGGCCTTGCGGGCAGTGCGATCAGCCGCGGTGACGCCCGCGGAAGTAGTTGATCAGGCCCTGGGTCGAAGCATCCTCGGCCGAGGTTTCTTCGGCACCGGTCAGGCGGTTGTACACGCCCTTGCCCAGTTCTTTACCCAGCTCCACACCCCATTGGTCGAAAGCGTTGATACCCCAGATCACACTTTGTACAAACACTTTGTGCTCATACATGGCGACTAGAGCACCCAGGCGACGCGGGCTGATGCGCTCGACCACCAACGTGTTGCTCGGACGGTTGCCTGGGATCACCTTATGCGGCGCCAGCTTCTGCACCTCTTCCTCGGCGATGCCCTTGTCACGCAACTCGGCTTCGGCTTCGCTGCGGGTTTTGCCGAGCATCAGCGCCTGGCTTTGAGACAGGCAGTTGGCGTACAGCCACTGATGGTGATCGGACACAGGGTTGAAGCTGACAATCGGCACGATGAAGTCGGCCGGAATCAACTGAGTCCCTTGGTGCAGCAACTGGTGGTACGCGTGTTGACCGTTGCACCCCACGCCGCCCCAGATCACCGGGCCTGTGTCGGTGGACACCGGCGTGCCGTCCTGGCGCACGCTCTTGCCGTTGGATTCCATGTCCAACTGTTGCAAGTGCTTGGTGATGTTACGCAGATAGTGGTCGTACGGCAGGATCGCATGGCTCTGCGCACCCCAGAAATTGCCGTACCACACGCCCAAAAGGCCCAGCAGCACGGGCATGTTGGCTTCGAACGGTGCGTTCTGGAAATGCTGGTCCATGGTGTAGGCGCCGGACAGCAATTCCTTGAAGTTGGACATACCGATGGCCAGGGCGATGGGCAAGCCGATGGCCGACCACAGCGAGTAACGGCCGCCGACCCAGTCCCACATCGGGAAGATGTTTTCTTCGCGGATACCGAAGGCCACAGCTGCCGCGTTGTTGCTCGACACTGCAATAAAGTGGCGATACAGCTCGGCTTCCGAGCCACCCTGGGCCAGGTACCATGCGCGTGCGGCCTGGGCGTTCTTCAAGGTTTCCAGGGTGTTGAAGGATTTCGACGAGACGATAAACAGCGTGGTCTCGGCGCGCAGCTTCATGGTCAGTTCGTGGAACTCACTGCCGTCGATGTTCGCCAGGTAATGGCAGCGTACGCCCTTATGAGCGTAGGACAGCAGGGCTTCGGAGACCAGCTCCGGGCCGAGGAACGAGCCACCGATACCGATGTTCACCACGTCGGTGATCGGTTTTTCGGTGTAGCCACGCCACAAGCCGTCATGGATGCGGCCGACCAGATCAGTGATCTGATTCAGCACTTTGTGCACGTCCGGCATGATGTTCACGCCGTTGACCGACAACTTGTCGCCCACCGGACGGCGCAGGGCCGTGTGCAGGGCCGGGCGGCCTTCGGACGAGTTGACTGGGTCGCCGGCATACAGCGAATCGATGGCGCCCTTGAGATTGACTTCCTTGGCCAGGGCCACCAGCAGGTCACGGGTTTCGCTGGTGATCAGGTTTTTCGAGTAATCGAGGAAAAGTCCGCAGCTGCTCAAGGTGAATTGGGAAAAACGCTGGGGATCGGCATTGAACGCTTCGCGCATGCTGAAATCCTGCATGGCTTGGCGGTGTTGAGTGAGCGCTTGCCAGGCGGGCAGAGCGGTAACGTCATGAGGAGTGCGGTAGTACGCCATCGCTGCGGGTTTCCTTTTATTACGGGGACTGCCTTTAGGACACTTCAAAGCCCGGAACATCCAGTCTTTTATCAGGGGCTGGGTTCCAGATAGCGCTAACCATAGCGCAGGGCGATTACATTAAACCTAGCGTGGGCATATGTCTTGGCTTTGTCTGTGCTGTAGCCGGTACTTTTTTATACCGGCACAGCGGGCGGAGCAATGGCGGGGTGTCGGCAGGGTCAGTCGAGGGTCAGGTGCAGGTTGTCGATCAGGCGGGTTGCGCCCAGATAGGCGGCGACCAGAATCACCAGGTCACGGTCTTCGGCCGTGGCCGAGCGCAGATTTACGCCCTGACGCACTTCCAGGTAATCCAGGCGCAACCCGGCGGCTTCGATCTGCTCCACCTGTTCGGCGCGCAGCCTGGCGAAATCGCGATCGCCGGATTTGATCGCAGCGGCCATCTGGCTGAGGCTGCGGTACAGCACCGGAGCGATGGCACGTTGTTCATCGCTGAGGTAACCGTTGCGCGAGGACAGCGCCAGGCCGTCGTCGGCGCGTACGGTGGGTTCGCCGATGATCTGGATCGGCATGTTCAGGTCGCGCACCATGGCGCGAATCACGGCCAGTTGCTGGTAGTCCTTTTGACCAAACACCGCGATGTCCGGCTGAACCATATTGAACAGCTTGCTGACTACCGTGGCCACGCCCTCGAAGTGACCAGGGCGGCTGGCGCCACACAGACCTTCGGACAATTGCGGGACACTGACGCGGGTCTGGCCGGCCATGCCGTCGGGGTACATCTCTTCGACCGTCGGCGCGAACAGCAGGTTGCAGCCGGCCTGCAGGAGTTTTTCCTGGTCGGCGGCCAGGGTGCGGGGGTATTTATCCAGGTCTTCGCCTGCGCCGAATTGCAGTGGATTGACGAAGATACTCGCCACCACGAATTCGGCCTGTTGCGCGGCCTTGGTCACCAGCGTGGCGTGGCCGCTGTGCAGGTTGCCCATGGTGGGCACAAAGCCGATGCGTTTGCCGGCCTTGCGCGCATGGGCCACGGCCGATCGCAGTTCTCGTACGGTTTTTACGGTGTTCATGCAGAAAATCCGTGTTCGGCGCCGGGGAAGGTCACGCCTTTGACTTCGGCGACATAGGCGCTCAAGGCGGCGTGGATGCTGTCCTGGCCGAGCATGAAGTTTTTGACGAACTTCGGAACCCGGCCGCTGATCGACAGCCCGAGCATGTCGTGCAGCACCAGTACCTGGCCATCGGTGGCCGAACCGGCGCCAATTCCAATCACTGGTACTTTGACGGCCTGGGTGATTTCAGCGGCCAGTTCGCTCGGCACGCATTCCAGCAGAATCATTGCGGCGCCGGCTTGCTCCAGGGCGATGGCGTCGGCACGCATCTGTCGCGCTTGGGCTTCCTGGCGGCCTTGCACTTTATAGCCGCCGAGCAGATTGACCGACTGCGGGGTGAGGCCCATGTGTGCGCATACCGGCACGCCGCGCTCAGCCAGCAGGCGGATCGACTCGGCAAGCCATACGGCGCCTTCGACCTTGACCATGTGGGCGCCGGCCTGCATCAGTTTTCCGGCGTTCAGGAAGGTTTGTTCGAGGGTGGCGTACCCCATGAACGGCAGGTCGGCGATGATTAACGCACCATCATTGCCGCGCTTGACGCTGGCGGTGTGGTACGCCAGTTCATCCGTGGTCACAGGCAGTGTGCTGTCATTCCCTTGAAGAACCATGCCCAGGGAGTCGCCCACCAGCAACACCTCGACCCCGGCCTGGCAACTGGCGTGGGCGAAAGTGGCGTCATAGCAGGTCAGCATGGCGATTTTTTCACCTTTGAGCTTGAGGCTCTGCAAGGTGGTCAGGGTAATGTCTGGCATGAAAAGGGTCCTCGTTCAGGCGCTTGGAAACAGCGAGTAACGCGCGTGAGTCTTCGTTTATACAGGCGCACCGTCTTGAGAGCAGTGCTTATAAGGCCTGGATTGCGCCCTTTAGCGCCGGGTTGGCGGCAGCGGGACGCCTATAGTCGTGAGGAGGACACGGGAAGTCAATTGGATGTGTTACCGCATTGTTACGACGGCGGTGTTACCGCTGTTACTGACGCGATTCAGCAACTGGGAGCCGTTCCAGGCCGACAAACGGGCAGGCTTCGAGCAGGGCGCTGAGGCGTCTGCCATCCGGCAATTGCAATGCGGCGGGCGCCAGTTCGGCCAACGGGTATAACACAAACGCACGCAGGTGCATCTGGTAGTGGGGCACTTTCAGGCGCGGCTGGTCGATCAGGTGATCGCCAAACAGCAGGATATCCAGATCAAGGGTACGAGGGCCCCAGCGTTCGAGGCGTTCGCGGCCTTGGTCATTTTCGATAGCTTGCAGCGCGTCGAGCAGGTCCAGGGGCGCCAGGTCGCTGTCCAAGGCTGCCACTGCGTTGGTGTAACGTGGTTGGCCGGGCAATAGGGAGTCACTTTGATAGAAGGCGGACACCCCGGCGAGGGTAGTGCCGGGCAACCGCGCCAGCGCTTGGACAGCATTGCGCAGTTGTTGCTCCGGGGCCGCCAGGTTGCTGCCCATGCCGATGTAGATACGTTCCACGGTTACTCGCCTGCGGTGCCCGATGCATCGGTGGCGCTACGTTTGCGCTTGGCACCGCTGCGACGACGCTTTTTCGGCCCTTCGCCAGCACCATCGCCTTTGCTGCCCAGCTCACGGATCATCTCGCGGCGTTCGCTGTCATTGGCATCCTGGTAGTCGGTCCACCATTCGCCTAGGCCGTCGGTCTGTTCGCCGGCGCTTTCGCGCAATAGCAAGAAATCGTAGCCGGCGCGGAAGCGCGGGTTGTCCAGCAACAGATCGGCGCGTTTGCCGCTGCGGCGTGGCAGGCGTTCCTGCATGTCCCAGATCTCGCGGATCGGCAGGGTGAAACGTTTCGGAATCGCAATGCGCTGGCACTGCTCAGCGATCAACTCGTGAGCGGCTTCCTGCATGGCCGGAATCGGCGGCATGCCCCGTTCCTGCAAGCGCAGCACACGTTTTGGCAGGGCTGGCCACAACAGCGCAGCAAACAGGAAGGCTGGTGTCACCGGCTTGTTCTGCTTGATGCGCAGGTCGGTATTGATCAGCGCTTCGCTGATCAGCGTGTGGGTGTAGGTGGGGTTGTATTCCAGCGCCTCGGCACTGGCCGGGAACAGCGGATCGAACAACTGCAGGTCGACGAGCATTTCGAAGGTATCGGCCGCGTAACCCGAGAGGAACAGCTTGAGCACTTCTTCGAACAGGCGCGCCGAGGGGATTTCCCGCAGCATCGGCGCCAGGTCGCGAATGGGGGCGGCGGTGTGTTTCTCGATCCCGAAGTTCAGCTTGGCGGCGAACCGCACGGCCCGCAGCATGCGTACCGGGTCTTCTTGGTAGCGCTGGGTCGGGTCGCCGATCAGGCGGATCAGGTTGTTGCGAATATCGTGCACGCCATTGGCGTAATCGAGGATGCGCTCGCTGACCGGGTCGTAATACAAGGCGTTGATGGTGAAATCGCGGCGTTGCGCGTCTTCTTCCAGGGTGCCGTACACGTTGTCACGCAGGATACGCCCGCTCTCGTTTCGGGAAGACTGGTTGGTGTCTTCCTCTTCATCGTTTTGCGGATGCCCGGCGCGGAATGTGGCGACTTCGATGATTTCTCGGCCAAAGTGGATATGCACCAGTTTGAACCGGCGACCGATGATCCGCGCATTGCGAAACTCGGCGCGCACTTGTTCGGGCGTGGCGCTGGTGGCGACGTCGAAGTCCTTGGGCGTGATGTTGAGCAGCATGTCGCGTACGCAACCACCCACCAGGTAGGCCTGGTAGCCGGCGTTCTGCAACCGTTCGACGATATTCACCGCATAACGGCTGAACTGAGCACGTTGCAGCGAATGCTGGCTGCTATTGAGCACTTCAGGCGTGCTGCGTTTGTGTTGCGTACGACGCAAGGGAGAACGGAATGACTGGAACAGCTTCTTCAGCATGGGATGCACTGTTTGAAGGAATGTTCGGCCAAAACGAAGAATGACCGCATGATGGGCCGGGATTCTAGCATTTAGTCAGGGGATGGTGTAGGAACAAGCTGCAGGCATTGCGCCATAAGCTTTGGAAGGTCAAATCGCGGAAACTACAAGGGGAGCCGAAGCTCCCCCAGAAGTAGTTGCGTGCTCTATTTTTATTATTGATTTCGGGCTTCTTGTTTTTGTTGATCGCCCTCGCCATGAAGCTTCACCTTCATGACACTCCCAATCGGGAGTCAAGAGCAAACGGATTGCTTTGGTCGCTGTGTTGCTGATCTACGATCCAACCAGTTCAGGCTCTGCCTTAGGGCAGTTTTTGTTGTTCTCGGCCTGGTTGCGGGGCAAGCCCCAAATGCAACGCCTCTCCAAAAGAATCAGTTAGCTGCGCCTCCGCCGTGTTGTTTTTGTTATGCGTGAGTCGATTCGTCTTATTTTTATTGTCTTGTACAAAGCTTGTTATTGTTTTTGTACTAAGCATATAGCAGGGTGCGTGCCAACTTTTGTGTCGTCCAGCAAAACCGGGGGGTTGAGGAGGTTTCGGTTTTTTGACAGGCCAAAAAAAGCCGGGGCTTCGTTACCGTAAGCCCCGGCTTTTGTTACGCGGGTTGTCCGCGGTAACAGTTTTTTCACATTTGCCGGTGTTACCGGTGGGCGCGCCCTCAGCTCTCGCTGGCCACGCCGGTCTTACGCCGAGGAATGCCCAAGCGCTGACGGCGTTCCCACAGGCACTTGCGGCTCACGCCTAATTTGCGCGCCAGCTCGGTCTCGGTCATGTGGTCCTGATGCTCCAGGACGAAATGCTGGAAGTAATCTTCCAGCGACAGATCTTCCGTCGGCTCATGGCTGGTGTTACTGGCCGCGCCCTGTTGCGGCGCCAAGCCGATGAACTCGTCGTCTTCCAGGTCGCTGAGTTCGATGTCAATGCCCAGCAGCTCAGCGGAAATTTCCGGGCTTTCCGACAGAATCACCGCGCGTTCCACGGCGTTCTCCAGCTCGCGCACGTTACCTGGCCATGAGTAATGCCGAATGGCCTGTTCGGCATCCGGGGCAAACTTCAGGTCGGTACGGTTGATGCGCGCGCTCTGGCGCTGCAGGAAGGCATTGGCGATCTCGTTGACGTCTGCACCACGCTCGCGCAAGGCAGGCAGCTTGAGAGCGATCACATGCAAGCGATAGTACAAGTCTTCACGGAACTGGCCGATCTTGGCCAGGCTCTTGAGATCGCGGTGGGTCGCCGCGATCAGGCGCACATCCACCTTTTGCGATTGCACCGAGCCTACACGGCGAATCTCGCCTTCCTGCAGTACTCGCAGCAGCCGCGCCTGTGCTTCCAGCGGCAGCTCGCCGATTTCGTCGAGGAACAGCGTGCCGCCGTCCGCCGCTTCCACCAGCCCCGCACGTCCAGCGCTGGCGCCGGTAAAGGCGCCTTTCTCGTGGCCGAACAGTTCGGATTCAATCAGCGATTCTGGGATCGCCGCGCAGTTCACCGAAATCATCGGAGCCTTGGCGCGCTTGGAGAGGTTGTGCAGGGCGCGGGCCACCAGTTCCTTACCGGTCCCGGATTCACCCTGGATCAGTACATTGGAGTCGGTGGGGGCGACTTTGCGGATCTTGCCGTAAAGGTCCTGCATCGGGGGGCAGGAGCCGATGATGCCGATCTCGCCGTTGCTGTTGTCGACGCCAGGCTTTTCTGAGCCGTTGGCAGCCTTGCTGGCGGGGCGCTGCTCGGCGGGAGCGCTGCTGGCCGACTGGCGGTCGCGCAGGATGCGGGCCACTGCCTGGAGCATTTCGTCATGGTCGAAAGGCTTGGCGATGTAGTCCACCGCGCCCATCTTCATGGAGTCCACTGCTGAGCGCAGGCTGGCGTAGCTGGTCATGATCAGCACCGGGGTGCCTTGGCCGAGTTTGATCAACTCAGTGCCGGGCGCCCCGGGCAGGCGCAGGTCGCTGACGATCAAGTCGAACGTGGGAATGCTGAAGCGCTCCTGGGCTTCCTGCACCGAGCCGGCTTCGCTGACTTGATACTGATTGCGTTCAAGCAGGCGACGCAAGGCAGAGCGGATAATGGTTTCGTCTTCGACGATCAAAATGTGCGGCATTGATTCAATTCTCTCGACGGTCTCAGTTCACAGCGGACGTCGCTTCGACATGACGCGGTAAAGTCACCCGAATACGGGTGCCGCGTTGGCTTTCGATGTCAGCCGGGCTGTCGATGGTGATTTGTCCATAATGCTCTTCAACGATGGAATAGACCAGTGCAAGGCCCAGACCGGTGCCTTCACCTGGGTCCTTGGTAGTGAAGAAGGGTTCGAACAAACGGTCCATGATGTTCTGTGGAATGCCGCTGCCTTCGTCTTCCACGATCAGGTCGATCGTATGCTCGAAAGCCTCGCTCTTGACGCGTACCGCACTGTGGGGTGGCGAGGCGTCGCGAGCGTTGGACAACAGGTTGATCAGGACTTGGGCCAGGCGTTGCGAGTCGCCGTCGACCCAATGATCGGGATCGCACAGGTTGAAGAACTGTACTTCGAAATTGCGTCGGTTCAAGGCCAGCAGCCCGATGGCATCCTGCGCGACCTCAGCCAAGCACACCGCCTCGTCCTGATTCTGATGAGCGCCGGAATGGGCAAAACTCATCAAGGACTGCACGATGCGCGATACGCGCTTGGTCTGTTCAAGGATCTGCCCGCTGATTTCAGTGATTTCACCGTCTTCTTCCCGTTCTTCGCGCAGGTTCTGCGCCAGGCAGGCAATGCCGGTGATCGGGTTGCCGATCTCGTGGGCCACACCCGCAGCCAGGCGACCAATGCTGGCCAGGCGCTCGGAATGCACCAGTTTGTCTTCGAGCATCTGGGTTTCGGTCAAATCTTCCACGAGTAACACCAAACCGCTGTTGCCGGGGGCCAGGGGCTCGTCGATGGCGGCTTTGTGCAGGTTGAGCCAGCGGGTCTGGCCATCGAGGGCCAGGTGCTGTTTGTGCAAGTGCTCATCAGGCAGGTTGATAAAACCCTGCAGCAACTCTTTCCACGGTTCGCCCAAGGTCGTGAGGCGCGAGCCCACTACGCGCTGCGCGGCGATACCGGTCAGCTCTTCCATGGCCTTGTTCCACATCAGAATCTCTTGATCCTTGGCCAGGGAGCACACGCCCATGGGCAACTCCTGCAGGGTCTGGCGGTGGTAACGGCGTAACGCATCGAGTTCGGCGGCCAGGCCGGTGAGGCGCGAGTGGTAGTCCTCCAGGCGGCTCTCGATAAAGTGAATATCTTCGGTCACGTAGTTCTCGCCGCCGGCCTTGTAGGGCAGAAAGGTTTCGACCATGTCTTGGGAAACGCTGGGGCCCATCAGGCCGGACAGGTTGGCTTCGATACGGTCGCGCAGGCGGCGCAACGCATACGGGCGGCGCTCGTCAAAGGGCAAATAAAGATCGCGCAGCGCTTGCTCGACTTCCTTTTGTGCGGCCTTGGCGCCCAGGGGTTTGGCCAGTTGCGTGGCGAACTCCTGGGGCGAGGCTGCGTGCAGTTCGCGGCGTTGCGGGCGGCGCACGTTGTCCACTGCGCAGGCTTCGGCGGCGCTGGTTTCCTCGGGGCTGGCGTTGGTGAACAGCGAGATCAGGGTAAACATCAAAACGTTGGCGGCCAGGGAGGCAATCGCGGCCATGTGCCAACTGGTGTCGTCCAATACGTAAATCATATTCAGCAACGGGATGTAGAAGCCTTGGAGGTTGCCGACCAGTGGCAGCAGCATGGTCACGACCCACACCAGAATCCCCGCGAGCAGCCCCGCGATAAAACCACGACGGTTGGCGGTCGGCCAGTACAGCACCGACAGCACCCCCGGCAAGAACTGCAAGGTGGCCACAAACGCCACGATGCCGAGGTTGGCCAGGTCTTGCCCAGCGCCGAGCATCAGGTAGAAGCCGTAGCCGGCCATGATGATGGCGACGATCAGCGCACGGCGTGTCCATTTCAGCCAACGGTAGATATTGCCTTCCGCCGGTGGCTGGTACAGCGGCAACACCAAGTGGTTGAGCGCCATGCCCGACAGCGCCAGGGTGGTGACGATAATCAGGCCACTGGCCGCCGACAGACCGCCGACATAGGCCAGCAATGCAAGGGCCGGGCTATTGGCGGCCATGCCAATGCCGAGGGTGAAGTATTCCGGGTTGGTCGTAGCGCCCAGTTTTAGACCTGCCCAGAGGATCAGCGGTACGGCGAGGCTCATCAACAGCAGGAACAGCGGCAGGCCCCAGCTTGCACTCACCAGCGCGCGGGGGTTGAGGTTCTCGGTGAACGTCATGTGATACATGTGCGGCATCACGATTGCCGACGCGAAGAACACCAGCAGCAATGTGCGCCACGGGCCTTCCTGCAAAGGTGTGTGCAGGGCAGCGAGGGCAGTCTGGTTCTGCAGCAGCCAAAGCTCCAACTGTTGTGGGCCATCGAACACGCCGTAGAGCGCATAGAGGCCGACGCCGCCGATGGCGATCAGCTTGATCACCGATTCGAAGGCTATCGCGAATACCAGCCCCTGGTGCTTTTCGCGGGTGGCGATGTGGCGTGAACCGAAGAAAATCGTGAACAGCGTGATCAGCGCGCAAAAGGCCAGGGCCACGCGATGCTGCACCGGCTCATGGGTAAGGATGCTGATGGAGTCGGCCACCGCTTGGATCTGCAAGGCCAGCAAGGGCAACACGCCGATCAACATGAACACAGTGGTTAGCGCACCGGCCCAGGTGCTGCGGAAGCGAAACGCAAACAGGTCGGCCAGGGACGACAGCTGGTAAGTCCGGGTGATTTTTAATATGGGGTACAGCAGCACCGGCGCCAGTAGGAATGCTCCGGATACGCCGAGGTAGCTGGACAGAAACCCGTAGCCATACTGATACGCCAGGCCCACCGTGCCATAGAACGCCCAGGCGCTTGCGTAGACCCCAAGGGACAAGGTGTAGGTCAACGGATGGCGAATGATCGCCCGCGGGATCATCCCGCGCTCACTGATCCAGGCGACGCCGAACAGCGCGGCCAGGTAGGCGGCGCTGATCAGCAGCATCTGAGTGAGGCTAAAGCTCATCGGCATCTTTTTGGCTCTGCAGGATGAAGGTCACGACGATCAGGATCAGCCACAGCAGATACGGGCGATACCAGGCGCCGGTGGCGTCGATCCACCAATCCATGATGGCGGGGGAAAACAGGTAGATCCCGACGACCAACAGCAGGACCAATCGATAGATGTACATGTTGGCCTCTGAGTTAAAAACTGCCGCGATGGTAACGGATGGCTGGCAAGCTGCAAGCGCCTTCAGCTCAATTGCGCTTCTGCCAACGTGAGCGCGCGCGGGATGCGGTTGGCATCCCAATGCCGGACGCCCCAATCGAGCAGCTCGCGCGCGCTGGCGTAGAGCAGTTCGCTGCCCGTTTGTTGGCCAAGGGCACGCAAGGCTCTTAACAGCAAAGGCGTGGCTTGGTCGGGTGTCAACGGCGGTGAGCGATAGGACTTGCCCAATTTGTGGCCGTCCGGCTGAACGATCAACGGTACATGCAAATAGCGCGGTTGGCGCAAGCCCAGCAGTTCTTGCAGGTACAGCTGGCGTGGCGTGGAGTCCAAAAGGTCGGCGCCGCGCACGATGTCGGTTACGCCTTGCCAGGCATCGTCCAACACCACGGCCAACTGGTAGGCGTAGAGGCCGTCGCGCCGACGGATAACAAAATCGCCGACCTCACGGCCCAAGTGCTGTCGGAAATGGCCCTGTGCTCGGTCGGTAAAGTGGTATTCCAGCTCAGGAACACGCAAACGGATGGCTGCGTCGTGCGGGTCATGACCGGCGTTACGACAAAGGCCCGGGTAGATGCCGTTGTAAGGCTCCAGCTGTTTGCGTGAGCAGGTGCAGGCGTAGGCCAGGCCGTGGTTGAACAGGTCGTTCAGTACTTTGGCGTAGGCATCATGCCGTTCGCTTTGTCGGACGAGTTCACCGTCCCACTCAAATCCATAGCTCTCCAAGGCATGAAGAATCGCCGCCTGGGCGCCGGGCTCTTCGCGGGGGGGATCCAGATCTTCCATGCGCATCAGCCAGAGGCCTTGATTGGCGCGGGCGTCGAGGTAGGAGGCGAGGGCGGCGACCAGGGAGCCGAAATGCAAATGGCCGCTGGGCGTGGGGGCGAAACGCCCGATATAGGTAGAGGCTGTCATGGGCCGGATACTACTGGAAAATCGGCAAACGCCAGAAACAAAAATGGAGCGTTCGCACGCCCCATTCGATCAGCCCGGCAGGATTATTTGCCGACCTGTTTTTCCTTGATTTCGGCCAAGGTCTTGCAGTCTACGCACAGGTCCGCGGTTGGGCGGGCTTCCAGGCGACGGATGCCGATCTCGACGCCGCAGGATTCGCACCAGCCGTATTCTTCGTCTTCGATCAGTTGCAGCGTCTTGTCGATTTTCTTGATCAGCTTGCGTTCGCGATCACGAGCGCGCAGTTCGAGGGCGAACTCTTCTTCCTGGCTGGCACGGTCGGCCGGGTCCGGGAAGTTGGCGGCTTCGTCCTTCATATGGTCAACCGTGCGGTCGACTTCCTGCATCAAGTCCTGCTTCCACTTTTGCAGGATCTTGGTGAAGTGCTGGCGCATGGGCTTGCCCATGTACTCCTCACCCTTCGTTTCGACGTAAGGTGTGAAGCCGCTGAGGCTCTGCTGCTGTTGCTTTGCTTGGGTGGACATGAATAGACCGCCTCTCACTCTTCTAATCCATTGCGCAGGATTGCAACGTCACCGACACCTGCCGGCCCTGCGGCTGCAAGCGGGCGAACTTACCAGATAGATTCAGGGTGCGCCACTCCCGGTTGTCGAAGCCCTTCGCTCAGGGGTTGCAAACTGCAGCAGCCCGCTGTGGCTGGGTATGGATCGCCTCGAATGTTGATTTTAGTCGTTTTGCTGGCGCGTGCCGGGTTCATCACGAACGACCGAGCAGGCAATAGAGCATGTTTTACCGCGAGGGTTCGGTAGAATCCTGATTTTGTCCTCACCGTTAAGGAAGGCTAATGGCCCAGCCCTACAGTGCGCGCAGTCGCGCCATCGAACCTTTTCATGTCATGGCGTTACTGGCGCGCGCCAATGAGCTGCAAGCGGCCGGCCATGATGTGATCCACCTGGAAATCGGCGAGCCGGATTTCACCACGGCCGAGCCGATCATCCAGGCCGGCCAGGCCGCGCTGGCCAATGGCAAAACCCGCTACACCGCCGCCCGTGGCCTGCCGGAGCTGCGCGAAGCCATCAGTGGGTTTTATCAGCAACGCTACGGCTTGAATGTCGATCCGGAACGCATCCTGATCACGCCCGGCGGTTCCGGTGCGTTGCTGCTGGCCAGCAGTTTGCTGGTTGACCCGGGCAAGCACTGGCTGCTGGCAGACCCAGGTTACCCATGTAACCGGCATTTTCTGCGCTTGGTCGAGGGCGCCGCGCAACTGGTACCGGTAGGCCCGGACGTGCGCTATCAACTGACGGCCGACTTGGTGGACAAGCATTGGAACCAGGACAGTGTGGGCGCCCTGGTGGCATCGCCAGCGAACCCGACCGGCACGATTCTCACCCGTGACGAACTGGCCGGGCTGTCGAGTGCAATCAAGGCGCGCGATGGCCATCTGGTGGTGGATGAGATTTATCACGGCCTCACCTACGGCACCGACGCCGCCAGTGTGCTGGAAGTCGATGATGACGCCTTCGTCTTGAATAGTTTTTCGAAGTATTTCGGAATGACCGGCTGGCGCCTGGGCTGGCTGGTGGCGCCGCCCGCAGCGGTGGGAGAGCTGGAGAAGCTGGCACAAAACCTCTATATCAGCGCGCCGAGCATGGCTCAGCATGCGGCGCTGGCGTGTTTCACTCCGCAAACATTGAGCATTCTGGAGGAGCGCCGCGCCGAGTTCGGTCGCCGTCGCGACTTCCTGCTGCCGGCGCTACGGGAGCTGGGCTTTGGCATTGAGGTCGAGCCGGAAGGGGCCTTCTATCTATACGCCGATATTCGCGCGTTTGGCGGCGATGCGTTCGCATTTTGTCGTCATTTCCTGGAAACCGAGCACGTTGCATTCACGCCCGGTCTGGATTTTGGCCGCTATCAGGCCGGCCATCATGTGCGCTTTGCCTATACGCAGAACATCGAGCGCCTGCAGGAGGCGGTGGAGCGCATCGCCCGTGGTCTACGGAGTTGGCAAGGCTGATGCGTTTTTATCCTCCCCTTGAAGAAGGCCGCTTGATTCGCCGTTACAAGCGTTTTCTCACCGATATCGAAACCGTTACCGGCGAGTTACTCACGATTCACTGCCCGAACACCGGTTCCATGCTCAATTGCATGGTCGAAGGCGGGCAGGTCTGGTTCAGCCGCTCCGATGACCCCAAGCGCAAGTTGCCCGGCACCTGGGAAATCGCCGAAACGCCCCAGGGCCGGCTGGCCTGCGTGAATACGGCGCGCGCCAATCAATTGGTTGAGGAGGCGCTACGCGCTGGGGTGATCGCCGAGTTGGATGGCTTTACCGCGTTGAAGCGCGAAGTCCCCTATGGCCAGGAGAAAAGCCGTATCGACTTCCGTTTGGACTATCCCCATGGCGCGGCCTACGTTGAAGTTAAAAGTGTCACCTTAGGTTTCGATGATTCCAGAGTGGCGGCCTTTCCCGATGCGGTAACCCAGCGCGGAGCCAAGCATCTGCGGGAGTTGGCTTACCTGGCGCGGGATGGCGTGCGGGCGGTGCAGTTGTATTGCGTCAATCTTTCGGGGATCGATGCGGTGCGCCCGGCCGTGGAAATCGATGCGGCCTATGGCGCGGCGCTGCGCGAGGCCAAGGCGGCGGGGGTGGAGGTGCTGGCCTATGGAGTGCGTGTCACGGCCGAAGAGATTTGCGTGGATCGCCGCCTGGACGTGCTGCTCGACTAGAGGTCCACCCACAGGCCCTGTGCGTCTTCGCGGCCGGGCAGGGCGACCAGACTTTTACCGGCACAGGGTCCGGCGATGCACTCGCCGGTTTCAATCAGGAACAAGGCACCGTGGGTCGCGCACCGGATCAGGCTGGCGCTGTCGTCGAGGAATTGGCCGGGTTGCCACTCCAGTGCAACACCGCGATGGGGGCAGCGATTGATATAGAAGTACGCAATGCCATCGCGGCGCACAGCCAATAATTTGCACCCGTCGATATCAAAGCCGAGGCTGGTATTGGGTGCCAGTGCGACGGAGGAGCAGAGAAACTTCATTTCAATCCTTAAGTACCTTGACGTTCAAATGCAAACAATTATCAAATGCGGGCTTCGCTCGTCGGCTGGCGGGGCGCTACGTTCGATGCCTGGCAGGGCCAATCTGTCTCCTCGAAAAGCGTTCTGAGACCCAGCCCCTGGAAGGAAACCCTGTTATGCGCCTGAGTACCAGCGCTATTGCGCTTGTTGTTGGTTTGCTCATCAATCACGGGGCAATGGCCTCTGAACTACCACAACGCTGGGTGAGTGCCGGTGGCGCGCTGTCGGAGTGGGTCGTGGCCTTGGGGGGCGAGCCAAAACTGGTGGGTGTGGACACCACCAGCCAGCATCCTGCGACACTTAAAACGTTGCCGAGTATTGGCTATCAGCGTCAATTGTCGGCCGAGGGCATTCTCAGCTTGCGTCCGCAGGTACTGGCGGGCACCGAAGAAATGGGGCCGCCGCCAGTGCTGGCGCAGATCCGCAGCGCGGGTGTGCAAGTGGAGATGTTTTCCGCACAGCCAGATTTACAGGCGCTGAAAAGCAACCTTGAGCACCTGGGGACATTACTCGGTAAGGCGGCTGAGGCGCGCGCACTGTTCGGCGATTATGAGCAGGCGCTGCAACGGCAGAAAAACCGCCTCGTGAAGATCCAGGCGACTCGGCAGGCGCCGGGTGTGTTGCTGCTTGTTGGCAATGCCGGTGGCAAGCCGCTCGTTGCTGGCCAGGACACGGCAGCGGACTGGATGCTGCGCCAGGCGGGTGGCCACAACGTAGCTACGCACACGGGGTATAAACCCTTTTCGGCAGAGTCGCTGGCGGGGCTGAGTCCGCAGGTGCTGGTGTTTGCGGATCGCGCATTGACAGGGGCGGCGGCGCGTGCGGCGCTGTTCAAGGAAAACCCGATTTTGGCGTCGACGCCAGCGGCCAAACAGGGCCGGGTGCTTGAAGTGGACCCCACTCTGCTGGTTGGCGGATTGGGGCCGCGTCTGCCGCAAAGTCTGGAAGTATTATCGGCCGGGTTCTATCCGACTTCGTCTGAAGCTACACCATGACCACACTGGTAAAACCACGAACGTTGTTTATCGGCTTGACGCTCTTATGCGGGTTGGCCACCTGGCTGTCATTGGCTTTAGGGCCCGTCAGCCTGCCGCTGGGGGATACGCTTCGTGCAGCTTTGCGCTTGATGGGCCTACCCATCGATGCCCACGGCCTGGAGCAGGCTGAGCTGATCCTGGGGCAGATCCGGCTGCCGCGCACCTTGCTGGGCCTGGCGGTCGGCGGCGTGTTGGCGTTGTCGGGGGTGGCGATGCAGGGGCTGTTTCGTAACCCGTTGGCGGACCCGGGATTGGTTGGGGTGTCCAGCGGTGCGGCCTTGGGGGCGGCGGTGGCGATTGTCGGCTCTGCGTTCCTGGGCGGTTTACCGGATGTGTTCGGGCCCTATGTGCTGTCGTTGTGCGCGTTTGCCGGTGGGCTGGGGGTGACTGCGTTGGTTTATCGCCTGGGGAGGCGTGATGGTCAGACCCATGTGGCCACGATGCTGCTCGCGGGCATTGCGCTAACGGCTCTCTCCGGTTCGGCAGTCGGTTTGTTTACCTATCTGGCAGATGACGCCACGTTGCGCACACTCACGTTCTGGAACCTGGGTAGCCTCAACGGTGCCAGCTATTCAAGGCTATGGCCGTTGTTGCTGGTAACTGCGGGGGTGGCGCTGTGGTTGCCGCGGCGGGCGAAGGCGTTGAATGCGTTGCTGCTTGGCGAGTCTGAAGCGAGCCACCTGGGCGTTGATGTCGAAGGGCTTAAACGTGAACTGGTGTTTTGCACCGCCCTGGGTGTAGGGGCGGCGGTGGCTGCGGCGGGGATGATCGGATTTGTCGGCTTGGTGGTGCCGCACTTGGTGCGATTGCTCGCTGGGCCTGATCATCGCGTGCTATTGCCTGCGTCGGTGTTGGCGGGCGCGAGTTTGTTGCTGTGCGCCGACCTGATCGCACGGCTTGCCCTGGCGCCTGCCGAATTACCGATCGGCATTGTGACTGCATTTATCGGCGCGCCGTTTTTTCTGTACTTGTTATTACGAGGACGCGCCTGATGTTGCGGGTGGAAGGGGTGCAGGTCCGGCGTGATAGCAAAATCGTATTGGCGGACATAACCCTCGATCTGCTGCCAGGTGAGGTGCTCGGCGTGCTGGGGCCCAATGGCGCCGGCAAAAGCACACTGTTGAGTACCTTGAGCGGTGAGTTGCAAGAAGATCAGGGCAATGTCTGGCTGGATCAGCAGGCTTTGAGCGCATGGAGCGGGGCACAGCGTGCTCAGCGCCTGGCAGTGTTGCCGCAAACCTCCACCCTGGATTTTGCTTTCCGTGTCGAAGAGGTGGTGGGTATGGGGCGCCTGCCCCATCAGACCGGCAAAACCCGTGACGAGCAGATCATCACTGCGGCGTTGCAGGCGGCGGATGTCGGGCACCTGAGCGGTCGCAACTATCTGGCCTTATCGGGCGGTGAGCGCCAGCGCGTGCACCTGGCACGGGTATTGGCGCAATTGTGGCCGGGTGAAGCGGGGCAGACATTGCTGCTGGATGAGCCCACATCGATGCTCGACCCCTTGCACCAACACACCATCCTGCAGGCAATACGTGCCTTTGCTGACCGCGGAGCGGCGGTGCTGGTGATCCTGCATGACCTGAACCTGGCGGCGCGTTACTGCGACAGGATGCTGCTCCTGGAGCAGGGACGTCCCTACGCCTTGGGCACGCCGACCCAGGTGCTGCAGCCTGAGATCGTCAAGGCAGTATTCGGCCTTGAAGTGTTGGTGCAGCCGCATCCGGAGCGTGGGCATCCATTGGTCATCGCGCGCTGAATAGGATTTCTATCAGGCAAAAAAAGACCCGGCAAAAGCCGGGTCAAATAACCGTGATTAGCCTGATGAGGAGATAATCTGAGAGTCCGAACCAAGGGCCTTTCAGTTATCGGCTGATCTCGCGACCAGCTGTGATAATCATAACGATTCTCATTTGAGAGTCAACCGTAGTTTGTGCGGCTTCCTGAAGTTTTCTCAAACGCTCGTTCGAAACGCCGAGTGGCGAGATCTAGCCAGGCTCAACTCTTAGGGCGAGACGACACGGCCTCCAGCTGGCGATTCAAGGCTTCCTTGCGTTCGGCAGGAATATCGTTCCAGTGCACATCCAGCAAAGCCCCTTCGATCGCATACAGCAACACTTTCGATGCCCGAAATCCGCGAGTCCTTACTGCTCGATAGGCATCGACCGCCCCCAGGCGGCGCAGGTCGGATGCACTGTGGATGCCCACTGCATGCAGCCACTGCGCTGAGGTCTTGCCGAGGTTTTTCAGGTGTTGCAGCTCATCGTTCATCAAGCCTCCTTGCGACGGCCGAACGGTGCGGTGGGTATCGTGACCAGACAGGCCTGAAAAGGAGTGTAGCGTTCAGTAGGAAAAGTGCAGTTCTTTGCTCTGATACGGCTCAAAAGCTTATAAGCCTGACGCTGTAACTTTGACGCGCGCAGTCCCAAGGCCCAGGTTACGCTGGCGCATAACCGGGGCCTGGACCTTGAGGTTCACTTGGTGCGGTAACGCAGGCGAGTGCCGAAGTTGACCGACATCAGGATCTCATCGGCGGTCAGTTCAGGCGGGAAGTACGTGCCGGAAATCTGCGCATGGGCAAGGCTGGCGCCTTCCAGCGAACAGCCGCGCAAATCCAGACCGCGCAGGTCGGCAGAGCGGAAATACCCGTCGGTGAAGTCCACGCCGGTGGCGTTCAGGTCGCGCAGGTCCAATCCGCGGAAATCGCCTCCGCGCATATCGATGACACCTTCGGTAGGGCGCTCTTGGTTGAAGCCGCGAATATCGTCTTTGTGCAGGAGCGCGTAGAGCGGTGTATCAAGAAGCTTAGGCTTACTCATGAAAACGACTCCTGTTGGACTTATGACGCCATTATAGTGCCACTATTGTGCGGTCGCGCGTTTAAGTAGACGACGCGACCAATAAATTTTTCTTACAAGCCTGGCAGACGCTGACGAATTTGCGCGACCAGTGCATCCAGGGTTCCGCTTTGATTGGTTTCCACCCGCTTGCTCTGCAATAACTCTTCCGGCGTGAGGGGATCGCGATGGGCCTGCTGTTCCTCGATAACTGCCAGGGTCGCGTCGGACGGGTCGTTTTGTTCCGCCTGGCGTTGCGCCAACCAACTGGCGATGACCGCTTGTGGCGCATTGCAATCCAGAATCAGAAACGGCGCACCAGTGGCTTCGGCGACCTTGGCGGCAGCATCGCGTTGTTCACGTTTGAGGAACGTCGCGTCCAGCACCACCGGGAAACCGGCGCGCAGCACGATGTTGGCGATTTCATTCAGGCGTGCGTAGGTCTTGGTGCTGGCGTCGGCGGCATAGATGCCCGCCTGAGGTGTGTTTTCTACCTGCTGTTCACCGAACAGGCGTTTGCGTTCTACATCCGACCGCAGGCGCACAGCACCCAAGGCTTCCACCAGGCGCATGGCGACGTGGCTTTTGCCGACGGCCGAGACGCCGTGGGTGATCGCCAGAAAGCGCGATGGAATGGTGCTGTAGCTTTCCGCCAGATTGGCGTAGTTGCGATATTGGCGCAGGGTGGTGGCCCGTTGCACCGGGCTGGCTTCGCTCGGCATGCTGAACAGCGCGACTTTGGCGCGGACCAGGGCACGGTAGGCTTTGTAGAAATTCAGCAACTCAAGGCCCTGGTAGTCGCCGGTCAGTTCCAGATACTGACTGATGAAGCGGCGAGCCAGGGACTTGAGGCCGCGGTCTTCCAGGTCCATGGCCAGGAAACCGGTGTCGGCGTAAACGTCGGTGAAGCGAAACGGTTCGTTGAACTCAATGCAGTCGAAGATCACCACTTGCCCATCGATCAGGGTTGCGTTGCCCAGGTGGATGTCACCGTGGCACTCGCGGGTGAACCCATCGAGCTTGCGCTGCGCGATTAGCGGCTTGAGGCGTTCGAAGCTGCTTTCGGCCCAGGCTTGCAAGGCGTCGAGTTGAGCCAGGTCGGCCTTGTCGCTGAGGAACGGGCGGATCTGCTCGAAGTTCTGTCGCACCGGCGCCATCACCTCGTCCGGGGTCCCGGCGGGGTGAGCTTGCGGTACATGAGGGGCGCTGAGGTGAAAGTGCGCGATCTGCCGGGCCATTTCATCGATGTGCGCAGCGGTCAGTTCGCCATTGGCCTGCAAGGTGCTGAGCAGTTGGCTTTGGGGAAACTGACGCATCTTCAGCGCGTATTCGATCACAGGGCCGTCACCGCCCAGTTGTGGCGATTCGGCGGTGCCGGTGATCGGCAGTACTTCCAGGTACAAATCCTGGGTCAGGCGTTGGTTGAGGCGCAGTTCCTCATTGCAGAAATGCCCGCGATCTTCCAGGGCGGTGAAGTCCAGAAAGCCGAAGTTCATCGGTTTCTTCAATTTATAAGCAAAGGGGCCGGTCAAAATGACCCAGGAGATATGGGTTTCGATGACTTGGAACGCTTCTACCGGATGGGGGTACAACGCCGGGTCTTGCAGGGCTGCGATCAGGGACTGGCTCACGGGCGATCCTTCAGAGTCTTGGGGAAATCATGTCGGGCATTATGGCCGCTGTAGGCGGTCGTGCAAACCGCTGTCCGGCTCATGTTGATCATCGATAAAATGCGTATAATCCGCCGCCATGACTCGAACCCGATCTCCCCGCTCCCGTAAAAAAACACCTTCCCGCAGCCTGCGCCCCTGGTTGGGCTGGGCGCTCAAGCTCGGCCTTGTCGGTCTTGTAGTGCTCGCCGGCTTTGCGGTGTACCTCGACGCTGTGGTCCAAGAGAAGTTCTCTGGTAAACGTTGGACTATCCCGGCCAAGGTCTACGCCCGCCCGCTGGAGCTGTTCACTGGCCAGAAGCTGAGCAAGGATGACTTCCTCACCGAGCTCGACGCGCTCGGTTATCGCCGTGAGCCGGTCAGCAATGGCCCGGGTGCCGCCGCCGTCAGCGGTAATACGGTTGACTTGAACACTCGTGGCTTCCAATTCTATGAAGGCCTGGAAAAGCCTCAGCCGGTACGCGTGCGCTTCTCCGGCGATTATGTGGCCGAACTGTCGTCGCTCAATGGTTCCAAACTGCCTGTGGTTCGTTTGGAACCGCTGATGATCGGCGGTATTTACCCTAAAAACCTTGAAGATCGCATCCTGATCAAGCTGGATCAGGTGCCGCCTTACCTGCTGGAAACCTTGGTTGCAGTAGAGGATCGCGATTTCTACAGCCACTGGGGCGTCTCGCCCAAGTCGATTGCCCGCGCGATCTGGGTGAACACCTCCGGCGGCAAAATGACCCAGGGCGGCAGTACGCTGACGCAACAATTGGTTAAGAACTTCTACCTGACCAACGAGCGCAGCCTGACCCGTAAGCTCACCGAAGCCATGATGGCTATGCTGCTTGAGCTGCACTACAGCAAGCAGGAAATCCTTGAGGCATACCTTAATGAGGTGTTCGTCGGCCAGGATGGTCAGCGCGCAGTGCACGGTTTCGGCTTGGCCAGTCAGTTCTTCTTCGGCCAGCCGCTGTCCGAATTGAAGCTGCACCAGGTAGCGCTGCTCGTCGGCATGGTCAAAGGACCTTCCTATTACAATCCGCGTCGTAATCCGGAGCGTGCGCTGGAGCGCCGCAACCTGGTGCTGGACGTGCTGGAGCAGCAGGGCGTTGCTACCGCCGAGCAGGTTGCCGCGGCCAAGAAAATGCCATTGGGCGTGACCTCCCGCGGCAAGTTGGCGGACAGCTCATTCCCAGGCTTTATCGATCTGGTCAAACGCCAGTTGCGTGAAGACTATCGCGACGAAGACTTGACCGAGGAGGGGCTGCGAATCTTCACCAGTTTTGACCCGATCCTGCAGATGAAGGCTGAAGCGTCGGTCAACGACACCTTCAAGCGTCTGACCGGGCGCAAAGGTTCCGACGAAGTGGAAGCAGCAATGGTGGTGACTAACCCTGAAACGGGTGAAGTGCAGGCCATGATCGGCAGTCGTCAGGCCAGCTTTGCCGGGTTCAACCGCGCCTTGGATGCTGTGCGCCCGATCGGCTCGCTGGTTAAACCGGCGGTGTACCTGACCGCACTGGAAAAGCCGAGCAAATACACGCTCACCAGTTGGCTCTCGGACGATCCGCTGTCGGTCAAGGGCGGGGATGGTCAGGTGTGGACCCCGCAGAACTTTGATCGCCGCTCCCATGGCACGGTATTCCTGTACCAGGGCTTGGCGCATTCCTACAACATTTCCACCTCTCGCCTCGGTCTGGAAGTGGGGGTGCCGAATGTGCTCAAGACATTGGCGCGACTGGGCATTACTCGTGAATTCCCAGCGTTTCCATCCATTCTGCTGGGCGCTGGCGCGATGACGCCGATGGAAGTGGCAACGATGTATCAGACCCTGGCCAACGGTGGCTTCAATACGCCGATGCGGGGCATCCGCAGTGTATTGACCGCCGAAGGGGAGCCGCTCAAGCGCTATCCTTTCCAGATTCAGCAGCGTTTCGACGCGGGTTCCATCTACCTGATCCAGAACGCCATGCAGCGCGTAATGCGCGAAGGTACTGGCAGTTCGGTCTATAAGGTGCTGCCGTCCAATCTGACGCTGGCGGGCAAGACCGGCACCAGTAACGATTCGCGGGACAGTTGGTTCGCCGGTTTTGGTCAGGATGTATTGGCCGTTGTATGGCTGGGGCGCGACGATAATGGCAAGACACCTTTCACCGGTGCGACAGGCGCGTTGCAGGTCTGGACCAGTTTTATGCGCAAGGCTGACCCGCTCCCGTTGAACATGCCGCAGCCGGATAACATCGTGCAGGCCTGGATCGATCCGCACACCGGTCAGGGCTCTGATGCCAACTGCCCGGGCGCGGTGCAGATGCCGTATATTCGCGGCAGCGAACCACCACCCGGTGCTGCGTGCGGTGGCGGTGCCCCTGCTGACGCAGAATCGGTGATGGACTGGGTCAAGGGCTGGATGAACTAAGCAAAGAGGGTTTCAAGTGAACAAGTGGTGGTTTCCAGCTATTACAGCGCTGGCTTTGCTCGGCGGTTGCTCCAGCGTGCAACGCGGTTCCATTCCAGTGGTGGACTCGAGCACGGCCGTTTCCAATAGCGACCGGATCTCGGCCAATGGCGGCTTCCGCCAAACCGTGACCAAGCGTCCCGTCCAGGCCGCAGCTCAAGCGGTGCCGCAGGACTCGGGCGTGGTGGTGATGGTGCCCGGCGGCGGTGCCGCGACTTCGGCGCCGATCAGTGCCGAGCCGTGGACACCAGGGCCAAGCACTTCCGGCCCGATCGACGCCACGCCGATTCAGACGGCGCCGGTCAATCAAGGCACCTATAACATGCCGTCCTCGCCGAGCGGCATTCCGTCGTCTTCCAATGCAGGCGGCTTGTCGGCTGACGAGCAACTGGACGGGCCGGTGCTGGCTTTGTTGACCACTGCTCAGCAGCAACAGGCGGGTGGCGACTTGAACGGCGCTTCCTCAAGCCTTGAACGCGCGCAACGTGTCGCACCCCGAGAACCTCAGGTTCTGTATCGCCTGGCGCAGGTGCGCATGGCTCAGGGCGACGCGCCGCAGGCCGAACAATTCGCGCGTCGGGGTTTGAGCCTGGCCAATGGTCGCCCAGACCTGCAAGCCAGCCTTTGGGCATTGATCGGCGACGCGCGCGCCGCGCAGGGCGATGCCGCCGGCGCCGCCCAGGCCCGCCAGAAAGCCAAGGTCAACCTCTGATGGATGGGCGTTTTCCTGCGATTGCCGAACAGCTATTGCTGATCGAGCGTGAGCTGCGCGTGCAAGGCTGGTGGGAAGAGGTTCCCCCCAGCTCTGAAGCACTCAGCAGTGTTGAGCCGTTTTCGGTGGATACGCTGGATTTCCACCAGTGGCTGCAATGGATCTTCCTGGCGCGCATGAAGCACATCCTTGAGCAAGATCTGCCTTTGCCACGCGCGTCGGGGATTCTAGAAATGGCCGAGATGGTCTATGTAGACCGGCCTCAGGAAAGCCTCGGATTGCGCAACGCGCTGAAAAAGTTCGATCAATTGATCGTCGACGCTCGTTAATTGCCTGACTGCCGGCTTTTTCGGCAGTCTTGCGCATATTTCTACCGCTTGACGACATTCAGGCGAGTTTTATCCCTCCTCACGGCCCTTTCTTCTACGTTCTCATGCGCTTAGTTGGAAAAAAGCGCAATTATTGCTTGACTTGAAGGGCCTGAAACAGAAGAATCCAAAGTCCGCTGTATCGGGACTGCCAGAAGCAGGCCCGCTCAGCAGATCATGAGGCGCACATCCGCGCCGACCTGTTACACCCGCAACGCGTTACCTCGCGCTGGGTGGGAAAAGCCCGCAACACTTGGGACGATCCCAATACTTGCTCAGTCAGTGCTGACGTAGTCGGCGACCACCGTCGCTCATGCTCTGTTGAGAAGTAAACCTATTAAGACCCGTCGGTTTTTAACGGACGGTATTCTGGCGTTTTAGAGGTGAACAACGTGGAGCTTTTATCTGGTGGTGAGATGCTCGTCCGCTTTTTGCGTGACGAAGGCGTCGACTATATCTACGGGTACCCAGGTGGTGCTCTTCTGCATGTTTACGACGCGCTGTTCAAGGAACCGGCTGTTACCCACATCCTGGTTCGCCACGAACAAGCCGCGACCCATATGGCTGACGGTTATGCCCGCGCCACCGGTAAAGCCGGTGTAGTGCTGGTAACTTCCGGCCCAGGCGCAACCAATGCTATTACCGGCATTGCGACGGCCTATATGGACTCCATCCCGATGGTGATCATTTCCGGCCAGGTGCCCAGCACCATGGTGGGAACCGATGCGTTCCAGGAAACCGACATGATTGGTATTTCCCGGCCGATCGTGAAACACAGCTTCATGATCAAGCATCCGTCGGAAATCCCGGAAGTCATGAAAAAGGCCTTCTACCTCGCACAGTCCGGTCGTCCGGGCCCTGTCGTTGTCGATGTTCCGAAAGACATGACCAACCCGGCGGAAAAATTCGAATACGTCTTCCCCAAAAAAGCCAAGCTGCGTTCCTACAGCCCGGCGGTCCGTGGGCACTCAGGGCAAATCCGCAAGGCCGCAGAGATGTTGCTGGCGGCCAAGCGCCCAGTGCTGTACTCGGGCGGTGGTGTGATCCTGGGCGGCGGTTCCGCACCGCTGACCGAACTGGCCAAGCTGCTCAACTTGCCGGTGACCAACACACTGATGGGGCTCGGTGCGTTTCCGGGTACGGACCGTCAGTTCGTCGGCATGCTCGGTATGCACGGCAGCTACACCGCTAACCTCACCATGCACCACGCGGATGTCATTCTGGCGGTTGGCGCACGTTTCGATGATCGGGTTATCAACGGCGCGAGCAAGTTTTGCCCAAATGCCAAGATCATCCATATCGACATCGATCCGGCGTCCATCTCCAAGACCATCAAGGCCGACGTGCCGATCGTGGGTCCTGTAGAGAGCGTGCTGACCGAAATGGTCGCCGCGCTTAAGGATATCGGCGAGACGCCTAACAAGGAGTCGGTGGCCAGTTGGTGGAAGCAGATCGACGAGTGGCGCGGTGATCGCGGCCTGTTCCCTTACGACAAGGGTGACGGCAGCATCATCAAGCCACAAACCGTGATCGAAACCCTGTGCGAAGTGACCAAGGGCGACGCCTTTGTGACCTCCGATGTGGGCCAGCACCAGATGTTCGCCGCGCAGTACTACAAGTTCGACAAGCCGAACCGCTGGATCAACTCCGGCGGCCTGGGCACCATGGGCTTTGGTTTTCCCGCGGCCATGGGGGTGAAGCTGAGCTTCCCGGACGCCGATGTTGCGTGCGTCACCGGTGAAGGCAGCATCCAGATGAACATCCAGGAACTGTCGACGTGCCTGCAGTACGGTCTGCCGGTCAAGATCGTCTGCTTGAACAACGGCGTGCTGGGCATGGTGCGTCAATGGCAGGACATGAGCTACAACAGCCGTCACTCCCATTCCTACATGGAGTCGCTGCCAGATTTCATCAAGTTGGTAGAAGCGTATGGCCACGTTGGCATTCGCATCACTGATCCGAAAGATCTGAAGCCGAAGATGGAAGAGGCGTTCGCCATGAAGGATCGTCTGGTGTTCATCGATATTCAGGTGGATACCAGCGAGCACGTCTACCCGATGCAGATCAAAGACGGCTCTATGCGCGACATGTGGCTGAACAAGACGGAGCGTACGTAATCATGCGGCATATCATCTCCCTGCTTCTTGAGAACGAACCCGGCGCTCTGTCTCGTGTTGTCGGCCTGTTTTCGCAACGCAACTACAACATCGAAAGCCTGACAGTGGCGCCGACCGAAGACCCGACTCTGTCGCGTCTGACATTGACAACCGTAGGCCACGATGAGGTGATCGAGCAGATCACCAAGAACCTCAACAAGCTGATCGAAGTGGTCAAGCTGGTCGACCTGTCGGAAAGCGCTCACATCGAGCGCGAGCTGATGCTGGTTAAAGTCAAGGCCACGGGCGCCCAACGTGCCGAGATCAAGCGGACTACCGACATCTATCGCGGGCAGATCGTCGATGTGAGCGCCAGCGTTTATACCGTTCAACTGACCGGTACCAGCGACAAACTGGACAGCTTCATCCAGTCGATCGGGACAGCCTCGATTCTGGAAACCGTACGCAGTGGTGTCACCGGGATTGCCCGTGGCGACAAAGTACTCAGCATCTAACCCAAATTAGCGAATGGCCTTAAGGCCTGGATATATAGAGGAACCTCATGAAAGTTTATTACGATAAAGATTGTGACCTGTCGATCATCCAGGGCAAGAAAGTCGCCATCATCGGCTACGGCTCCCAAGGTCACGCGCAAGCCTGCAACCTGAAAGACTCCGGCGTTGACGTGACTGTTGGTCTGCGCAAAGGCTCGGCCACCGTAGCCAAGGCTGAAGCTCATGGCCTGAAAGTGACTGACGTTGCTTCCGCGGTTGCTGCTGCCGACCTGGTCATGATCCTGACCCCGGACGAGTTCCAGTCCTCGCTGTACAAGAACGAAATCGAGCCGAACATCAAAAAAGGCGCCACCCTGGCCTTCTCCCACGGCTTCGCAATTCACTACAACCAGGTTGTGCCACGCGCCGACCTGGACGTGATCATGATCGCGCCGAAAGCGCCGGGCCACACCGTACGCTCCGAGTTCGTCAAAGGCGGCGGTATTCCTGACCTGATCGCGATCTACCAAGACGCATCGGGCAACGCCAAGAACGTTGCGCTGTCCTACGCTGCTGGCGTGGGTGGCGGTCGTACCGGCATCATCGAAACCACCTTTAAAGACGAAACTGAAACCGACCTGTTCGGCGAACAAGCCGTTCTGTGCGGCGGTACCGTTGAACTGGTAAAAGCTGGTTTCGAAACCCTGGTTGAAGCTGGCTATGCGCCGGAAATGGCCTACTTCGAATGCCTGCACGAACTGAAGCTGATCGTTGACCTCATGTACGAGGGCGGGATCGCCAACATGAACTACTCGATCTCCAACAACGCCGAGTACGGCGAGTATGTGACTGGTCCGGAAGTAATCAACGCCGAGTCCCGTCAGGCCATGCGCAACGCCCTGAAACGCATTCAGGACGGCGAGTACGCCAAAATGTTCATCAGCGAAGGCGCTACCGGCTACCCTTCGATGACCGCTAAGCGTCGCAACAACGCTGCTCACGGTATCGAAGTCATCGGCGAGCAACTGCGCTCCATGATGCCGTGGATCGGTGCCAACAAGATCGTCGACAAAGCCAAAAACTAAGTCGTACGCATCAAAGAAAAACGCGGCCTAGGCCGCGTTTTTTCGTTTGGCTGGCCGGTTCTGGTATAAAGCTGCATCGTTTGCTGGCGAACACTCGCCGCAAGTCTTTGTCGAATTTTTCAAACTGTTGCAAGGTAAAGTCCATGAGCGAACGTCCCGAAGAGCCAAACCAGGCTTCCGACGCCGAAAGCATGCTGCCGATTGATGAGCATGTCGAAGAAGGGCATGACGCGGAAGGCCGCAAGGTCCGGCATCGTGGCATCTATCTTCTGCCTAACTTGTTTACCACCGCGAACCTGTTCGCCGGCTTCTACTCGATCATCAACTCCATGAGCGCCCAAAGTGCACTGGCGGCGGGCGACGCGGCGAGTGCCAGCAAATATTTCGGTTTTGCTGCTATCGCGATTTTTGTGGCCATGGTGCTTGATGGTCTGGATGGTCGTGTAGCGCGGATGACCAATACGCAAAGTGCATTTGGTGCCGAATACGACTCGCTGTCGGACATGGTGGCATTCGGGGTCGCCCCTGCATTACTGGCGTTTGCTTGGGCGCTGGGTGATATGGGCAAGGTTGGCTGGATGGTTGCCTTTATCTATGTCGCGGGTGCCGCGTTGCGTCTGGCGCGCTTTAATACCCAAGTGGGTACCGCGGACAAGCGTTACTTTATCGGCTTGGCCAGTCCGGCTGCTGCGGGAGTGGTGGCGGGTATTGTCTGGGCGTTCAGTGATTACGGTATCCAGGGGTCGAAAATGTCGTTCCTGGTGGCCTTGATGGTGGCAGCTGCCGGGATGTTGATGGTCAGCAACATCAAATACAACAGCTTCAAGGAGCTGGACCTCAAGGGGCGTGTGCCTTTCGTGGCGATCCTTGTCGTGGTGCTGGTGTTCGCCGTGGTGTTCAGCGATCCGCCGCGGATTCTGCTGCTGGCATTCCTGGTTTATGCCGCGTCGGGCCCGATTCAGTATTTGCTGCGTCTGCGTCGGGACAAAACGTTGCCTTAATGTAATTTCCCCCATACTCCACAGTCTATTGGTGCATCAGTCCTCCAATGCTGCGGAGTTGCCATGTTAATCAAATTGCCTAAAGCGTCCGATTCCCATGAGTCGGACGTCACGCCTGAATCTTTTTACCTCTCTCGTCGCAGCCTGCTCGGTGGTGCACTTGCCGGCATTGCCGCCACCAGTCTTCCACGTTGGGCGAGTGCGGAGGATGCTGCGCGTTATGCCGACGTCGAACCGGGTAGGGCGCCTGGGTGGTTTACCGAAAAGCTGCCTGCTACAAAGTGGCAAGCGGTAACGGTCAAAGATGAGGCAGTTACTCCATTCAAGGACGCAACCCACTACAACAACTTCTATGAGTTCGGTACCGACAAGGGCGATCCGGCAAAAAATGCCGGTTCGCTCAAGACTGAGCCCTGGAGTGTTGTGATCGATGGTGAGGTGGCGAAACCTGGGCGTTATGCCCTTGAAGACTTCATGAAACCTTATCAATTGGAAGAACGAATCTACCGTTTACGCTGCGTCGAGGCGTGGTCGATGGTTATTCCATGGATAGGGTTTCCGATTGCCGCTTTGCTTAAGCAGGTCGAACCGACGTCCAAGGCCAAGTACATCCGTTTCGAGACTTTGCAGGACCCAAAAAGCATGCCGGGTCAGCGTTCTAGCTTCGCTCTGATCGATTGGCCTTATGTGGAAGGCTTGCGTTTGGATGAGGCGATGAACCCTTTGGCGATTCTTGCCGTGGGCATGTATGGGCGGGAGCTGCCTAACCAGAATGGCGCGCCGTTACGTTTGGTTGTGCCGTGGAAGTATGGCTTTAAGAGTGTGAAGTCGATTGTGCGTATCAGCCTGGTCAGTGAGCAACCGAAAACCACATGGCAAAGCATCGCTGCGGATGAGTATGGGTTTTATGCAAATGTGAACCCCACTGTCGATCACCCTCGTTGGACTCAGGCGCGGGAGCGTCGGCTGCCAAGTGGCCTTTTCAGTCCTAACGTGCGTGAAACGCAGATGTTCAATGGATACTCGGAAGAGGTGGCTTCTCTTTATACGGGCCTTGACCTGCGGAAGAACTATTGATGCGTCATCCTATCTGGCGTGTCGGCGTTTTTATCGCCGTAGCGATATGGCCGTTGTGGTGGTTGTATCAAGCATGGAGTTTTGCGCTGGGGCCTGATCCGGGCAAGGTGTTGGTTGATCGCTTGGGGTTGGGCACGTTGGTCCTGTTGCTGATCACTCTGGCAATGACGCCGATGCAGAAGCTCACTGGGTGGTCGGGGTGGATAGCGGTGCGTCGGCAGTTGGGGTTGTGGTGCTTTGCTTATGTGGTGCTGCATTTGGCTGCTTATTGTGTCTTTGTCTTAGGATTGGACTGGTCACAACTGGGAGTGGAGTTGCGCAAGCGACCTTACATTATCGTCGGAGCATTGGGGTTCCTGGGCTTGTTAGCCTTGGCCGTGACTTCGAATCGCTATAGCCAGCGTCGGCTGGGTACTCGTTGGAAGAAGCTGCATCGCTTTGTGTATGTGATTCTTGGTCTTGGTTTATTGCATATGTTGTGGATCGTGAGGGCAGATCTGAAGGAGTGGGCAGTCTACGCCTTTATAGGGGCGCTGCTTTTGGCGTTGCGGGTACCCCCATTAATGCGCCGTATCCCCCGACTTATGGCGAAAAAACCATCTTCTGCGGAAAAGGTGTAATTAACGCTTGACGGCAGATTCCAGAAGTCTATAATTCGCCCCACTTCCGGCGCAGTCGAAACGGAAAACTCCTTGGTAAACAAA